>JBPYFM010000178.1:0-15600 GCA_051986435.1 Solirubrobacterales bacterium
TCACGTCCCTGTACCGGCTCTCCCCCGCACCCCTCACGTCCTGGGCGCCTCATGGGGGTCACAGCCTGCCAGGACCCCCATGAGGCGCCCAGGACACCCGCCGGCGCCGCGAGGTGGTGTGGACGGCCGGCGCCGCAGTGGCGCGGACGGCCCGGCCCGGAGTGGGTGCGGAGCGGACGCCGGGCCGCAGCGGTGCGGACGCCAGCGCCCCGCAGTGGTGCGGACGCCCCGCCCCGCCCCGGCCGCCCTACCCCGGCAGCGTCCGGGGCAGCCCGAACCAAGGGAGCCAGCCGCCGTCGGCGAAGCGGGTGATCTCGACGATCTCCTCGCCCTCCAGGGTGAGCACGAAGATGCCACCGATCCGGCACACGTCCGCCTGGGAGTCGGGCAGGTAGTAGGCGAAGGCGGGCTGGCCGTTGGCACGAGTCGGGACCAGCCGCAGCCGCTCGCCTTCGCGCCACAGTGGGCGCGTGCGCAGGAACTCGCCGATCGCCGGCCGACCGTTGTATTCGAGCGGCTCCGGCGGCATGCGGATCCAGGCGTCCTCGCTGAGCAGCGCGAGCACGGTGTCGACGTCGCCGCCCTCGAACGCCTCGGCGAAGCGGTCGAGCAGTCGCCGCTGCCCGGGCGTGTCGGGGACGGTGCCCCCCGCCGGACGCTCCGGCGCCGCCTCGAGCGCCGCCCGCGCCCGCTGTAGCGCACTGTTCACGGAAGCCTCGCTGCTCTCCAGCATCTCCGCGACCTCGGCGGCGCGATAGCCGAGCACGTCGCGCAGGACCAGCACCGCGCGCTGCTGCGGCGGCATCCGTTGCAGGCCTGAGACGAAGGCGAGGCCGACGGCCTCCTTGGTCTCGTAGCGGGCGTCGGGCCCGGGGGCGCGGTCGGGCAGCCCCTCGAGGAGATCGTCGGGATAGGGCTGGAGCCAGATCGGCTCCGCGCGACGGGTCGGCTCCGGCGGGTCGGTGAGGCCGCCCGCGGCCGACATCACCTTCGGCCTCCGGCTGCTGTCGCGCAGGGCGTTGAGGCAACGGTTGGTGGCGATCCGGTAGAGCCAGGCGCGCAGCGATGCCCGCTCCTCGAAGCCGCCCAGCCCACGCCAGGCGGAGAGCAAGGTCTCCTGGACCGCGTCCTCGGCGTCCTGGAGCGAGCCGAGGATCCGATAGCAGTGGACCTGGAGCTCGCGCCGGTAGGGGTCGGTGAGGACGCGGAACGCCTCATCGTCACCCGCCCGGGCGCGTGCCAGCGTCGCCGCCTGCGTGTTCATCGCGTGAGTCTCCCATCGGTCGTGCCCTCCTTCTGGCTGTCCCGGTTGAGACACCGCGCGCGCCGCGAATTCATCGCTCAATCCGCCGGCGCCTTCTTGTCGTAACGCGCATGAACTCCAAACAGAAGTGGATCCTTGTCCTGGCCGCCATGGCGGCCTTCATGACGGCGCTCGACACCCTCGTCGTGACCACCGCCCTGAGCACGATCCGGCGCGACCTCGGCGCCTCGGTCGAAGACCTCGAGTGGACGGTCAACGCCTACAACCTGAGCTTCGCGGTGCTGTTGATGACCGCGGCGGCGCTCGGCGACCGGCTCGGCCGAAGGCGCGTCTTCGCCGCCGGCATCGGGCTCTTCGTCGCCGCCTCGGCGGGCTGCGCGCTGGCGCCCTCGGTCGGCGCGCTGATCGCCGCCCGCGCCGTCCAAGGCGCCGGCGCCGCCGCGGTCACGACGCTCGCCCTGGCGCTGGTCGGCGCGGCCTTCCCACCGGAGAAGCGCGGCGGCGCGCTCGGCATCTTTTTCGCCGTCAACGGGCTCGCCGTCGCGGGCGGGCCGCTGGTGGGCGGCGCGATCACCCAGGGCATCGACTGGTCCTGGATCTTCTGGCTGAACGTGCCGATCGGGCTGGCGTTGATCCCGCTGGTGCTGCGGCGGATCCCGGAGAGCCACGGGCCCGACAAGGCGATCGACCTGCCGGGGCTGGCGTTGGTCAGCGGCGGCGTGTTGGGCCTGGTCTGGGGACTCGTGCGCGGCAACGACGCGGGCTGGGGCAGCGCCGAGGTGCTCGGCGCCTTCGCCGCCGCGGCCGTGCTCCTGGTCAGCTTCGCGGTCTTCGAGCTGCGGGCGCGGGCGCCGATGCTGCCGATGCGCTTCTTCCGCTCGCGCGCCTTCTCGGCGGGCAACGCGGCGATCTTCTGCGCGGTGGGCGGCCTCTTCTGCGCGGTGTTCTTCATGTCCCAGTTCCTGCAGTCGGGGCTCGGTTATGACCCGCTCGGCGCCGGCCTGCGCTTGCTCCCGTGGACCGCGACGCTCTTCTTCGTCGCCCCGGTCGCGGGCAAACTCGTCGACCGCTTCGGCGAGCGCCCCTTCCTCGTCGTCGGTCCGCTGCTGCAGGCGATCGGCTTCGGCTGGATCGCCCTCGTCGCCGAAGCGGGCATGGACTACTGGACGTTGGTCCCGCCGCTGATGGTCGCCGGGGTCGGCATCTCGATGTCGTTCCCGGCGGCGCAGAACTCGGTGGTCAGCTCGGTCCCCGACGAGGCGATCGGCAAGGCCGCGGGCACCAATTCGACGATGCGCGAGCTCGGCGGCGTCCTCGGGATCGCGATCGGCGTCGCGGCGTTCGCCGGCGCCGGCGGCTATGCCTCGCCGACCGACTTCAGCGATGGCTTCGTCGCCGCGATCACGGTCAGCGCGGGCCTCTCGGTCCTCGCGGCCCTCTTCGGCGCCGCCCTACCAGCCCGATTGGCCGCCGGCGCCGAGCTCCCGGCGGGAGCGGCGACGGAGGGGTAGGGCGGCTGGATGGCGCCGGGCCGTCCGCACCACCGGGCCGTCCGCACCACTTCGGAGGGCGGGCGGCCGTCCGAGATGGCCTGGCGCCTCATAGGGGTCCTGGCAGGCTGTGACCCCCATGAGGCGTCCAGGACCTGAGGTGGGTGAGGGGTTCGTGAAACGGCGGTCACAGGGACGTCACGAACTCCACGGTCTCGTCAGCGTCTCTTGTGGATCGGCGCCGTGGGACGGTGGCGAGGAAGGACCCGTGGAGCTTTACCGCCCCATTGGGACGGTAAAGCTCCACACGGGGCGATGGCGCGTTACCGTCGTATGGCGACCGTTGCGCGCCACGCGGCCTGTGGCGCTTTCCTCCCGCATAGCGTGAGTAAGGCGCCACGGCAAGGCTCCACAGGAGCCTGTGGAGCCTTGGTCGCATATAGACCGACTTTCACTCCACAGCAAACCCTTTAGTGGTGGGAGGCATGAGGAAGACTGGAGGAAGCGTGGAGTTCCCACGCTCTTCGTGACGCCCCCGTCCCCGGCCTCCTCTCCCCCCGAGGACCCGGCCCTCTCGGCACGGCCACAGCCCGCCAGGGCCGTGGCGAGAGGGCCGCGTGCCTCGGCCGTCCCTTCTCAGCCCTCGGCCGTCCCCTGCCGCGCTCCCTACCCGCCCCCGTCGGGCCCCTTGTCCGCGCCAGCACGGCAAGCGCCACACCCCTCAGGTCGACCGCGCCTCCGGCGCGGTCGGGTCAGTCGCCGCTGCAGGCGGAGCCGCGGACCGAGTCGAGGGTCGCGCGGAGGTCGTCGGCCTGTCGCTCGGTGAGGCGGGCGGCGAAGGCGAGCTCGAGCTCGGCGGAGACGACCGGAACCATTTCCTCGAGCAGCTCGGCGCCCGCGGGGAGCAGGGTCGCGTAGCTGACGCGGCGGTCCGTGTCGCAGAAGGTGCGCTCGACCAGCCCGGCCTTCACCAGGCGGTCGACCAGCTTGGTGAGGCCGCCGCGGGTGATGACGAGGGCCTCGGCCAACTCGCCCATCTTCATCGCCTGGCCTTGGGCTGCGGCGATCGCGGCGAGCATCTCGAACCAGGCGAGCGGCGGCAGCTCCGCCTGCGCCAGCGCGTCCTGCAACCGGCCGCTGACCGCGGCGTGGGTCCGCGCGAGCGAACGCCAGGCCTCGTGGTGGGGCGTGCAGGTGCCGAGCGGATCGCGCCCGGACGCGGGGGGCGCGCCCTGCGCGAGGGCCTCTCCACCCCCCCCGATGGTCGTTTCGGTGCTGATCGTGGACGAGTCGGGCATGACTCAATGATGACACACGACACTTGTCGGGACAATAGTTGCTCTCTCAAATATTTCTGCTAAAGTCGTTTCTGCGTCAACCATTGATTTCGAAAAGACCTGCAAAGCAGCTAAAAACGAAAGGCGAGCACCAATGAGCACCGACACCGTCAACCAGAAGGTCCCGGCGGGCACCTGGACCGTCGACCCGGTCCACTCCTCCGTAGCGTTCTCCGTCACGCACAACAATGTCGCGACTTTCCGCAGCAAGTTCGACCGCTACGAGGCGACCCTGACCGGCGGCGGCGAGCCTCAGCTGGTCGGCTCCGTGGACGTCGACAGCATCGACATCGACGAGGCGCAGCTCAAGGGCCACCTGATGTCGCCCGACTTCTTCGACACCGAGCGCCACCCCAAGCTGACCTTCACCTCCACCCGCCTCGACGTCGCCGACGACGGCTCCGTCCGCCTCGCCGGCGTGCTCAACATCAAGGGCAACGAGCGTGAGGTCGAGGCGACCGGCCGCTTCGGCGAGCTCGGCGCGGACCTCGGCGGCAACCCCCGTGTCGCCCTCTCGGTCTCGACCGCGGTGGACCGGCGTGACTTCGGCATCGAGTTCAACGCCGACCTGCCGAGCGGCGGCCAGGTCCTCGAGTGGGAGGTCGCCATCAACGTCGACCTCGAGCTCGTCGCCCAGGAGGCCTAGTCATGAGGGTCCTGGGCATATCGGGAAGCCTGCGCCGGGACTCCTACAACTCCGCCCTGCTGCGGGCAGCCGCCGAGCGGCTGCCCGGCGGGGTGGACTTCGTCACCTTCGAGCGGCTGGCGGAGATCCCGGCATACGACGGCGACCTCGAGGAGTCCGGCGAGACGCCCGCCACGGTGGCCGACCTGCGCGCGGCGATGCGCGCGGCCGACGCGGTCCTGATCGCGACGCCGGAGTACAACAGCTCGATCCCGGGCGCCCTGAAGAACGCCCTCGACTGGGCTTCCCGCCCGGCCGGAGAGAGCGCCCTTATGGGCACCCCTGCCGCGGTGATCGGCGCCTCGACCGGCATGTTCGGTGCGGTCTGGGCCCAGGCCGAGACCCGCAAGGTCCTCGGTGCGCTCGGCGGCCGCGTCCTCGAGCGCGAATTCCCCTTCCCCCGCGCCCAGGACTCCTACGCCGACGGCGAGCTGACCCTGACGCCGGAGCAGTCCGACGCCCTGGAGGAGATCCTGCGCGAGCTGATCGCCTCCGCCGAGGAGGCTGCCGAGGCGCGGGCCCAGGCTCAGGCGGCCGCAGCGGCGTAGGCGAGGCGCCGGCCGGCGCCCGGGGCGGCTGATCGGCGACCCGGGTCTCCTGAGGTCGCCGATCAGCCGCCCAGGTCGGGAGGTGGTGCGAGGGAGGCCGGGGGTTCGTGGCGCTTCCGTGTGCTTCGGGGGAGAGACGTGAGCCTTCCGTGACCCGTCCGGACCGGGCGCCGGATCCTCGGCGGGGCACGCGCGGAAGGCGCACGAGGCGTCACCTCGTACGACTTGCGTGTCCTTCTCCACGGATCCGCGCGTGTTCCCCAACACCCTCATGTTGATGGGCCGAAAAGCCCTCTATATCAGGACTTTTCGGCCCATCAACCTCGGGGGACGGCCAGGGGGCACGGAAGTGTGTCGGCCCTCTCCCTGCAGGGGTCCCGAGCTGCCGCGGATGCCATAGCGACCTCAGAAGACCCGGGTCGGTATGGCATCCGCGGCAGTCCGGACGGCCTCCGGCGCCGCCCCTAATACCCGCTGAACACCCAGGCCCACTTCTTCGCCGAATGGTCGTGGGCGCGGTCGCGGGCCTTGGCGAAGGCCAGGTTCTTGGTCCGTCCCACGCCGGCGACGAAGACGCCGTCGTGCTTCAGGACCAGGGCCGCGTACTGGTTGCGGACCCAGACGGCCACGCGGCAGCCGAGCTGGTGGCACTCGTGGAGGGCGCGCTTCTTGGCGCGGTCGGCGGTCGGATAGTCGTAGGAGACGCCGACCTTGCCGGTGCGCGGGCTGACGGCGATCGCACCCCAGTCGGCGGACGCCAGGGCGGGGGCGGCGAGCGCCATCGCGAGGGCGCAGATCGAGGTGGACACGAGCAGTTTGGTGCGCTTGGTGCGCGTCTTCATCCCCAGCATGCGAGGATTCATACCCGCATCGTCGGTCGCAAACACTGCGGTACGCGGAGCGTCAGGCGTGCGGGAGGGCGAAGAAGGCGATCACCGAGAAGTGGACCAGCGCGGCGGCGATGACGAAGGCGTGGAACACCTCGTGGTAGCCGAAGATGGCGGGGTTCGGGTCGGGTCGCTGGGTCGCGTAGACGACCGCACCCGCCGTATATAGGAGCCCGCCGCCGACGAGGAGGAGCGCGCCGCCGGGGCCGAGGGTGTCCCAGAGCTGGGGGAAGGCGACGGCGGCGACCCAGCCGATGGTGAGGTAGACGATCGCCGAGACCCATTTCGGGTGGCCGATCCAGACCATCTCGACGATCGCGCCGGCGATCGCGCCGACCCAGACGAAGACCAGGACCGCGGTGGCGATGGCGCCGTGCATGACGATGAGCGCGAACGGCGTGTAGGTGCCGGCGATGAGGAAGAAGATCATCGAGTGATCGAGGCGGCGCATCCAGCGGCGCACGTTCGGGCGTTTCCAGTTGACCCGGTGGTAGAGGGCGCTGGTGCCGAGCAGGGCGGAGAGGCTGACCGCGTAGATGGCGACCGCGAGCGTCGCCTTCGGGGTCCTGGCGAAGACGATCAGGGCGGCGCCGAAGACGAGGGAGACGAAGAAGGCCCACTCGTGGGAGACGCCGCGCAGGCGTGGCTTGACCGCGGCGATCGCCTCGGCGGTCGCCTCCTTGGCGGCGAGGGCGCGCTCGGCGGCGGCCTCGCGGGCGTCACGGGCGGCCTCCCCCACCGCCTCGCGGGCCGCGGTGGCGCGCTCCCCGGCGGCCTCGCGGGCGGCCACGGCACGCTCGTTCACCGCCTCGCGGGCGGCCGTGGCGCGCTCGGCGGCGGCGTCTTTGGCAGCGCTCGCCCGCTCGTTCACGGCCTCGCGGGCATCGCGGGCGCGCTCGTTCACGGCGTCGCGCGCCGCGCTCGCGCGCTCACCCATCGATCCGGCCCCGCGCCGGAACTCGTCGACCATGCCTCGGAGGGTACCCGGAGAGGCCTTCGCCGAGTGTGCGGACTTGTCAAAATAAGTAGGCACGCGGGCGTCGACAAAGTGTCGTTATTTGCGCTGTCGCATCCTTTTGGCGTCCGACGGGTGAGCCATTCTCGCTAACCCCTAAAAGCCGCCTGCGAGAGGAGCAGTTCGATGTCCAAGACCGCCACTACCAGTCCGAAAAACGGTCTGCGGGGCCTCTCCGTGGAGCGTCGCTTCTCCACGCCCGGTCTGCATCCTTTCGACCAGATCGAGTGGGAGATACGCGATGCCGTGATCGGCAATCCGGCGAAGCCCGCCTTCGAACAGCGCGGCGTCGAGTTCCCCAAGTCCTGGAGCCAGAACGCGACCAACATCGTCGCCCAGAAGTACTTCCGCGGGCGGCTCGGCAGCCCGGAGCGCGAGAGCTCGGTGAAACAGATGATCGGCCGCGTCGCCGGGACGATCTCCGACTGGGGGCGCGAGGGCGGCTACTTCGCCTCCGCGGAGGACGCCGAGGCGTTCGAGATGGAGCTCACCGCGATCCTCCTGAACCAGAAGGCGGCCTTCAACTCGCCGGTCTGGTTCAACGTCGGCTTCGAGGAGCAGCCGCAGTGCTCCGCCTGCTTCATCCTCAGCGTCGAGGACACGATGGAGTCGATCCTCGACTGGAACACCAAAGAGGGGATGATCTTCCGCGGCGGCTCGGGGTCGGGCATCAACCTCTCCAACATCCGGAGCTCGCACGAGCACCTCTCGAAGGGCGGCCTCGCCTCCGGCCCGGTCAGCTTCATGCGCGGCGCCGACGCCTGGGCGGGGACGATCAAGTCCGGCGGCAAGACGCGGCGCGCGGCGAAGATGGTCGTCCTCGACGTCGACCACCCGGACATCGAGGACTTCATCTGGTGCAAGGCCAAAGAGGAGGAGAAGGCCGCCGCCCTGCGCGACGCGGGCTTCGACATGTCGATCGACGGTGAGGGCTTCACCTCGATCCAGTACCAGAACGCCAACAACTCGGTGCGCGTCACCGACGAGTTCATGGAGGCGGTCGCGGCGGGCGAGGACTGGAACCTGACCGCCCGCACCGACGGCTCGACGATCAAGACGCTGCCCGCCCGCGACCTGATGAACCAGATCGCCGACGCGGCCTGGCGCTGCGCCGACCCTGGCATCCAATACGACACGACGATCAACCGTTGGCACACCAGCCCCGAGTCGGGTCGGATCAATGCCTCGAACCCCTGCAGCGAGTACATGCACGTCGACAACTCGGCCTGCAACCTGGCCTCGCTCAACCTGATGAAATTCCGCCTCCCCGACGGCAGCTTCGACGTCGCCGACTTCGAGCACGCGGTCGACATCGTCTTCCTCGCCCAGGAGATCATCGTCGGCCCGTCGAGCTACCCGACCGAGGAGATCGGCGTCAACGCGCGCGCCTTCCGTCAGCTCGGGCTCGGCTTCGCCAACCTCGGCGCCCTGCTGATGGCCGACGGCATGCCGTACGACTCCGACGAGGGCCGCAACGTCGCCGCCGCGATCACGGCGCTGATGACCGGCCGTGCCTACCGGCAGTCGGCGCTGATCGCCGAGTCGGCGACCGGGCCCTACGACGAATACGAGAAGAACCGCGAGGCCCACAACGGCGTCATGCGGATGCACCGCGACGCGTCCTACGAGGTCGACGGGACCGGCATCAAGGGCGACCTGCTCGAGGCCGCGCGGCGCTCCTGGGACGAAGCGGTGGAGCTCGGCGAGGAGCACGGTTACCGCAACGCCCAGGCGACGGTGTTCGCACCGACCGGGACGATCAGCTTTCTGATGGACTGCGACACGACCGGAATCGAGCCCGACTTCTCGCTGGTCAAGTTCAAGGAGCTGGTCGGCGGCGGCTCGATGACGATCGTCAACCGCTCGGTGCCGCTGGCGCTGCAGACGCTCGGCTACTCGCAGAACGAGATCGACCAGATCGACGCCTACATCGCGGAGAAGAACACGATCGTCGGCGCGCCGGGCCTGAAGGACGAGCATCTACCGGTGTTCGACGTGGCGGTCGGCGAGCGGGCGATCTCCTACACCGGCCACATCGACATGATGGCCGCGACCCAGCCGTTCCTCTCCGGGGCGATCTCGAAGACCGTGAACCTGCCGGAGTCGGCGACGGTCGAGGACATCGCCGACGCGTACACGCGCGGTTGGCAGGGTGGCCTGAAGGCACTGGCGATCTACCGCGACGGCTCGAAGACCGCGCAGGCACTGCGGACCGACGCGCAGAAGGACAAGGACGCCGAGGCGGAAGTGGCGATGGCCGAGCCGGTCCGCAAACGGATGCCGCAGGAGCGGGAATCGATCACCCACAAGTTCAACATCGCCGGGCACGAGGGCTACATCACCGCCGGCAAGTACGAGGACGGCACGGTCGGCGAGATCTTCCTCACCGACATCGGCAAGGAGGGCTCGACGATGCGCGGGCTGCTCAACGCCTTCGCCACGGCGATCTCCCTGGGCCTGCAGTACGGGGTGCCGCTCGAAGACTTCGTGCGGAAGTTCAGCTACATGCGCTTCGACCCGGAGGGCATGACGCAGAACCCGGAGATCCCGTTCGCGAAATCGATGCCGGACTACATCATGCGCTGGCTCGCGAGCCGCTTCATCGACGACGTCGAAACGCTGGAGGAACTGGGGATCATGACCCAGGACGTCCGCAACAAAAAAGAAGCGGAGACCTCGCAGCTCGGCCTCGGGATCTCGACCGACACGGCAGGCCCCGCGAACGGCCACAGCGGCAACGGTGGCAACGCCGCCGCCAAGCCCGCCGCGTCGGCGTTCACCGAAACCCCCCCGGTCCGCCCGGCGAAGATGCAGGGCCTGGAGCTCGGCCCGGCCTGCGACCAGTGCGGCGGCATGATGCAGCGGACGGGCAGCTGCTACACGTGCTCTTCCTGCGGCAACAACACCGGCTGCGGTTGAGGCCCTAGGACACGGCGCGCTGCCGCACCCGCGGCTTCGCGTCGTGCATAGGCACTGCCGCTTCGCCGCGTGCACGCCATCGCTTGGTCGTAGAGCCTCAAGGCCGTCCCGATTCACGGGGCGGCCTTTTTCGTACGCCGGTCAGAGGCGGACGCCGCGACTTGCCAGGTAGTCGACGACCTGGCGGGGTGGCTCTTTGCCGAAGACCATGCGGACGCCCTCGCGGAGGACGTGGTCGGCCTCGCGGTCCTCGTTGCGGTCGCGCGGGTGCATGGCGAGCCAGGCGGCCGCGGCCGCGCAGGCGAGGACGGCGCCGTCGTCGCCTTCCGGGTCGATGCCTTCGGCGGTCGCGACCAGCGTCCCGACCAGGTCCTCGACCGCCGTCACCGGACGGTCGTCGTCCTCGTAGATCTCGTAGAGGGCCATGATCGCGTCGTCGGCATCGCTGGGATCGACGATCGCCGCCGCGTCGCGGACGACCTCCGAGACGGTCGGGGTCCGGTAGTGATCTTTCTGCGGCATGGCCGGGACTACCCGTGTTGACGGGCCGAAAACTCAAGCCATCCATGCTTGAGTTTTCGGCCCATCGACGTCAGGTCAGCACGACCTCGGCGTTACGGCGGGGCGTCTCCGTGATCGCGCGGCGGAAGGGGCGCTCGGCGGCCGGATCGGTGGGGCGGATCGTCCGCCGGGCGACCAGCGCGCGCAGGACGATCGCCATCTCCTGCTGGGCGAAGGCGGCGCCGATGCAGCGGCGCACGCCGCCACCGAAGGGGATCCAGGTGTAGGTGCCGGGCGGCGTCTCGAGGAACCGCTCCGGGCGGAAGCGGTCCGGCTCTGGGTAGATCGTCGGGTCGCGATGGACCAGGTGGATGCAGGGGACCACCGTGACCCCGGCGGGCAGTCGATAGTCGCCGAGCTCGACCGACTCGGTCAGGCGGCGCAGGACCGCGACGATCACCGGCCGCAGGCGCAGCGTCTCCTGGATCGTCGCGGTCAGGTAGGCCTCTTCGCCGGCCTCGACCTCTTCGCGCAGTCGCGCCAGCTTGTCGGGGTGGCGGACCAGTCGCTCGACCGCCCAGGAGAGAGCCGTCGCCGTCGTCTCATGGCCGGCGACCAGGAGGGTGAGGAGCTCGTCGTGGATCTCGGCGTCGCTCATCGGCGACCCGTCGTCGTGGCGGGCGGCGGCCATCAGGGAGAGGACGTCGTCGCGCTCCGCCAGGTCGGGGGCGGCGCGGCGCTCCGCGATCTCGCCGTGGATCAGCTTCGCGACGCGGTCGACGCGCCGGCGGAACGGCGGGTAGGAGCGCAGGCGATCGGGGCCGAGGGTCAGGATCGGCACCAGCATCCGCGGGCTCGTGAGCATGTCGAGGAAGTCGCGGAGCGCCGCGCGCAGGTCGTCCAGCCGCGCTCCCCCGTGCACGCCGAAGACGGTCTCGATGATGATCTCGAGCGTCATCGCCTGCATCCGCGGGCGCAGCCGGTAGGGCACGCCGGTCGGCCAGCTCTCGATCTCGCGCCCGGCGATCTCCCGCATCTTCGCTTCGTAGCCCTCCATGCGCTTGCCGTGGAAGGACGGCAGCAGCAGCTTGCGCTGGCTCATGTGCGGCGCCTCGTCGAGGGTCAGCAACGAGTGCTCGCCGAGCAGCGGCCGCAGGATGTCGTTGCCCTCGCCGGCGTGGAAGACCTTCGGGTCGCCGGTGAAGACCTGCTTGATCAGCTCGGGGTCGGCGACGACCACCCACCGCCCTTCATAGGCGATTTCGAGGGTGAACATCGGCCCGAATCGACGCCGGCCCTGAGAGAGAAACCACTGCGCCTGTCGCGACCAGATCGCGGTCTGGACCGGGCGAGGCATGCGTGGCCGGGGCGGGAGCCCGGCTTGCACGGACATGCCTCGACCATACGCCCGCTCTTCGCGACGGGGGTGTGACGTCCGTCGCACAAATCGGTGTCACGTCGAATAGCCTCCCGTCGATGGGAGAGCTGCCGCGACTGCCGGTGCCGATCGAGCACCGCATCCTGAGATGGGCCTGTGGGCTGCCGCCGCGGACCAGCCGCCTGCTCTTCGGCAAGCCGCCGACGATCGACGGTCAGACGCTGTCCACCGAGACCCACGCGCTGCTGACCCTGGCGCGCTGGGCAGGCAGCAACGGCTTCTTCGCCGGACGCACCGTCGAGGGGGCACGCGCTGCGTCAGCCTACGAGGCGCGCGTCTCCAACCGCCCGCGGCCGATCCGAGTGGCCGAGGTGCGCGCGGTCGAGATACCAGGCCCGAACGGCGCGATCCCGGCACGCCTCTACGTGCCGCGGCTGCCGGTCCCGGACGCGGCCGCGCCGCTCCTCGTCTACTACCACGGCGGCGGCTGGGTGATCGGCGATCTCGATATGTACGACGACCTCTCCCGGCTGATCGCGACGGCAGCCGGCTGCCTCCTCCTCTCGGTCGACTATCGCCTCGCGCCCGAGCACCCCTTCCCCGAGCCACTCGAAGACGCCGTCGCCGCGTTCGAGTGGACGGCGGCGAACGCCGACTCGCTCGGCGCGGATCCGGAGCGGATCGGCGTCGGCGGCGATTCCGCCGGCGGCAACATGGCGGCGGTGGTCTCGCGGCTGGCGGTGGAGGGCGGCGGAGCGCGGCCCGCGATGCAGCTGCTCTTCTACCCGGTCACCGACGCCGCCGATGACACCCGCTCGCGCAAGCTCTTCTCAGACGGCTTCATCCTCACCAAGGCCGACATGGAGAAGTTCGAGGCGGCCTACCTGCCGCCCGGCGTCGATCCGTCGGACCAGCGGATCTCGATCCTCCACTGCCCTGACCTCAAGGGCCTGCCACCCGCTTACGTCGCCACCGCCGGCTTCGACCCGCTGCGCGACGAGGGCGAGGCCTATGCGCTGCGGATGCGCGACTGCGGCGTCCGCGTCGCCCTGCGTCGCCACTCCGGGCTGATCCACACCTTCGTGAACCAGACGGCCGTGAACCGTGCGGCGCTCGGTGCCGTGCTCGAGGCCTGTGGCGCCGTCCGCCTCGGCCTCGCCGCCGATTCGCTCGCGGCTACCTAGGCGCCGGCCCCGTCGACTCGGCGCGCAGGGCGAGCTGGAGCTCGAAGCGCGCGTCGGGGTCGTCGAGCTGGTCCCCGAGCAGCTCGCGCAGGCGGGCGATCCGGTAACGCGCCGTCTGTGGATGGACGTGCATCTCGGCCGCCATCGCCACCGCGTTGCCGTCGTGGCGCAGGTGGGCGAGCGCCGTCTCCCGCATCCGTCCCCGCGCCTTCGGGGTGAGCTCGGCGAGCGGCGCGAGGCGCCGCGCGGCGATGCGGGCGGCGAGGTCGCGCGATTCGTAAAGGAGCAGCGCCGCGAGGTGGTCGTCGACGCGAAGCAGCGGGTCTCCCACGACACCAGAACGAAGCAGAGCAGAGGCCAGCGCCCACGACTCTCCCGTGGCCGTCGGCTCCACGGTCGGGCCGAGCGCCAACGGTGCCTCGCTCGCGGCGCGCGACAAGGCTTCGGCGCGGCCCGGACCCTCGGGGTCGGGCAGCAGCACGCAGCCCTCGCCCTCGACGACGGTGGTCAGTGCCTCGGGCGGGAGCCGACGGGCGACGCGGGCGAGCGCGTCCTCGGGGCAGGCGATCGCCGCGAGCCCGGCGGGGACCTCCCACGCCGCGGCGCGTGCGGCGGCCGCCAGATCGGCGACGTCGGCGGGCGGGTCGCCGAGGAGCAGCGCGACCAGCTCGCGCCGGCGGCGGCGGCGGACGTCCTCGACCTCGGCCTGCGCCTGCGCGTAGCCCTCGACCGAGTCGGCGGCGAGCTCGTCGATGTAGGCGAAGACGGCCTCGGCGAGCAGGGAGAGCGGCTCGGCGCCCAGGCCGGCCCGGCGGCAGGCGTCGGCGAAGCGGCGCCACGCCACCCGCGCGCCGATCCGGTACGCGGCCTGCAGCGAGTCGAGGGTGCGGCCGGCGCGCTGCTCGCCGCGACCGAGGGCCAGGTAGACCTCCCGGCCGGAGTCGCGCCCGGCGTCGGGGTCGCGGATGAGCGCAACGAACTGCGCCAGCGCCTCCCCCACGCCGCGCCTGATGCCGCGCCCGAAACGGCCGTCCAGCGGACGCGCGTACTCGGGCACCTCGCGGGCGATCGACTCGAGGATCTCGGCGCTGATCGGCTCGATCTCCCCTTCGATCAGGTCGGCGACCCGGACGGGGAGGTCGCGCCACGGTTCGTCATCGAGGGTCAGGCGGGTTTTTGGCATCTTGCTTACAAGTTCTGAAGGGCTGAACTTGGCTCAGACGCTAATACATATCTCCCAGGTAGGGGTAACTTGAACTCCGATGGGTGAGATGACCAGATTCGAGAAGGCCGCCAACCTCGCCGGCGTCGTGGTGCCGTTCGTCGCCACCATCGTCGCCATCGCGCTGCTGCCCAGCAGCCTGGTGAGCCCGGGGATCCTCGCGATCGCCGCCTTCATGTACCTGCTCACCGCGATCGGGATCACGGTCGGTTTCCACCGCCTCCTCACCCACCGCTCCTTCCAGACCTCGAAGGGGCTCGAGTACACATTCGCGGTGCTCGGCACGATGGCCGTGCAGGGCCCGGTCCTCTCCTGGGTCGCCGACCACCGCAAGCACCACGCCCACACCGACAAGGAGGGCGACCCACACAGTCCGCACGTCGGTCACGGTGAGGGGCTGCGCGGTCTCTGGCACGCCCACACCGGCTGGCTGATGGAGACCCAGGGCCGCGCCGACTGGAAGAAATACGCGAAGGACCTCTACGAGGACGACGGCATGCGGTTCATCTCCCGTCACTTCGTCGCCCTGATCGTGATCAGCCTGTTGATCCCGGCCGCGCTCGGCTTCGCGATCACCGGTACCTGGGTGGGCGCGCTCGCCGGGTTCCTCTGGGGCGGCCTGGTGCGGGTGTTCTTCGTCCACCACATCACCTGGAGCGTCAACTCCGTGTGTCACTTCCTCGGCAAGCGCCGCTTCGACACCGACGATCAGTCCACCAACGTCTTCTGGCTTTCCCTCCCCTCCCTAGGCGAGTCCTGGCACCACAACCACCACGCGTTCCCCCGCTCGGCCGTCCACGGCCTGAAGAAATGGGAGCTCGACCCCTCCGCCCTGATCATCGCCGGCATGGAGAAAGCGGGACTGGCGCACAACGTCATCCGCATCTCACCCGAGCGCCAGGCCGAACTCACTCGGTAGGCCGCCCGGGCCGCCACTGCGGCCCGGGCCCGTCCGCACCGCTTCGAGCCCGGCGTCCGCACCGCACCCACTTCGGGGCGGGCCGTCGGCACCACTTCGGCCCCGGCCGTCCACACCACTTCGGATTG
The DNA here is from genome assembly GCA_051986435.1 of Solirubrobacterales bacterium. Taxonomy (GTDB): domain Bacteria; phylum Actinomycetota; class Thermoleophilia; order Solirubrobacterales; family 70-9; genus VAYN01. The sequence continues at coordinate 15,478 of JBPYFM010000178.1, forward strand.
CCGCCGGCCGTCCTGGGCGCCTCATGGGGGTCCTGGCAGGCTGTGACCCCCATGAGGCGCCCAGGACGTGAGGGTTTCGTGGGAGAGCTTGCGCAGGGACGTGACGAAGTCGGACTTACGTCG
>JBPYFM010000179.1:0-62186 GCA_051986435.1 Solirubrobacterales bacterium
TCCCTCGCCCGGTCCCGTCCCTCGCCCGGTCCCGTCCCTCGCCCGGTCCCGTCCCTCGCCCGCCTCCGGGGCGCCGGCGTGCCATGGGGCACGCTTCTTACCGCGCCTGGGCCCACCCGCGAAGCAAGCCTGCATTCAGATTTGGCCCATCGCGTTGCGCATTTTGCGGAATGCGAGTGCCCGCTGCTAACTTGGGCCGGGTGAGCTCCCAAGGTGCCTGCGAGGTCTGCGGACGGACGTTTCTCGTCGGCGAGAAGGTGCACTCCTACGTCTCCGTCGAGGGTCGTCACGAGGTCTGCGAGCTGTGTGTCGACCGCGTCGCCGCGGCCGGTTGGCTGCCCGCCGACCAGGAGGGGGCAGAGGAGCGGCTGCGGGCCGAAGCGGAGCGCAAGCCGGGGTTCCTCGGCCGCTTGTTCTCGCGTCCGGAGGCGGACGCGGAGAAAGGGCACTTCTTTGCTGACGAAGGTGTGACGGAAGAGGGCGAACCGCGCGCGTCGCGCCGCCCAGAGGTTCACGAACTTGAGACGGAGCGCTATGACGTCGAGGCCGAGTGGCGTGACGAAGAGGGCGAGGGCGAGGACGCGTCGTCGTCGCGCCGCCGTCTCCCGCGTCGGCCCGATGTCGATCCCGCCGAGGAGGCGTACGACGACGAAAGTCCGTCGCCGGTCCGCCGGCGGCTGAGTCGACTCTTCGCTCCGCGTCATCGGGACGCGGACATCGAGACTCCGCAGGGCCGCGCCGCCGACCTTCCCGCGCCCGAGTCGCCTTCGCACGACGAGGTCGAGCTCTCGCCGGACCTGCCCCACGGGCACGCCGCCGACCTGCCGTCGCCGGACTCCGTCCCAGAGCCGGAGCACTCGCGGGCGCCCGCCGCGCCCGGCCCGGACGCCGAGGCGTCGCCGGCGCCGCTGCCCGACCCCGCCGGGCGCGGCATGCGGCCGCGCCGCCTCCAGCCCGATCTCTCGCCGGCGAGCCGCTTCGAGCGGGCGATCGCGCGGTTCAACTCCAGCGACGCCGGGCGCACCGCGGCGGGCCTGAGCCGTACGTTGGGGGCGCCGTCGGTGTCGGTCGGCGACCTGGCGGGGGAGGAGGACGTGGTCCGGGTCACCGTCGCCTGGGAGCTGACCTGGTACCAGTGGGGAGTCGACCTCGGCGATGAGCTGCGCCCGGTCTTCGAGCTGGAGAAGGGCTACGAGGTATCGGAGATCGACGCCGCCGCGCGGCAGTGGAACGCGTCCGCGCACGGCGGTCGGATCGTGATGGTCGCGCCGCCCCGCCGGGAGGCGGAGAACGGCCGCCCGGTGCACCGCTAGTGGCGAGGTTCACGGTGAACGTCGACGGCGGCGCCCGCGGCAATCCGGGTCCGGCCGCGATCGGCGTGGTGCTGCGCGACGAGGACGGGCACGTCGTCGAGTCCGTGGGGGAGACGATCGGCTCCGCGACCAACAACGTCGCCGAGTACCGGGCGCTGCTGCGCGGGATCGAGCTCGCCCGCGCCCACGGCGCGACGCACCTGGAGCTGGTCGGCGACTCCGAGCTGGTGGTGCGCCAGATCGAAGGGCGCTACAAAGTGAAGAACGCCGGCATGAAAGAGCTCTACGCACAGGCGAAGGCAGCGCTCGCGGACCTCGACAACTGGTCGATCCGCCACGTCAAGCGCGCCCAGAACGCCGATGCCGACCGGCTCGTGAACGAGGCTCTCGACGGTGCCTGACGACGAGGGCACCGGGCCGGGGGACGACCCCGAGGGCGGTGCGCCTGCCGCGCGGCCGATCGACCCCGGCGTCGACGTCGGCCACGTGCACCTGAAGGTGGCCGATCTCGATCGCTCGCTCGACTTCTACTGCGGCGTGCTCGGCTTCGAACTGATGCAGCGCTTCGGCAGCGAAGCGGCGTTCGTCTCGGCGGGCGGCTACCACCACCACATCGGGCTGAACACCTGGCAGTCGCGCGGCGGCTCGCCGCCCGCGCCGGGGACGACCGGCCTCTTCCACGTCGCGATCCGCTATCCGACCCGCGCGGCGCTCGCCGACGCGCTGCTTCGCCTGGTCGAGGCGGGGGTACCGCTCGAAGGAGCTTCCGACCACGGCGTCAGCGAGGCGCTCTACCTCGCCGACCCGGACGCCAACGGCATCGAGCTCTACTGGGACCGTCCCCGCGAGGAGTGGCCGCGGCCACAGAAGGGAGAGAAGGTGCACATGTACACGCGCCCGCTGGACGTCGAAGCGCTGCTCTCCGAGGCGGTGGACGTGTGAGCACCGTCGCCATCGCCGGCGGGCACGGGAAGATCGCGATGCTGCTCGGGCGGGCGCTGGCCGAGCGCGGCGACACCGTCCGCGGCCTGATCCGCAATCCCGCCCAGGAGGAGGACCTGCGGGAGGCCGGGATCGAGCCGGTGCTCTGCGACCTCGAGGGGGATGACGACGTGGCGGCCGCGATCCGCGGCGCCGACGCGGTCGTCTTCGCCGCCGGGGCCGGGCCGGGCTCGGGCGTGGAGCGCAAGGCGACGGTGGACCTCGGCGGCGCGGTCAAGCTGATCGAGGCGGCCAAGGAGGAGGGCATCTCCCGGTATCTCATCGTCAGCTCGATGGGCGCTGAGGACCCGCCGGTCGACGGCGGCGTCTTCGGGGCCTACCTGCGGGCGAAGGCGCTGGCCGACGACGCGCTCCGCGCCTCCGGCCTCGACTACACGATCGTCCGCCCGGGCCGCCTCACCGACGACCCCGGCACCGGACTCGTCACCATCGCCGAGGACACCGGCCCCGGCCAGGTCCCGCGCGCCGACGTGGCCGCGGTCCTCCTCGCCTGCCTCGACGAGCCCGCGACGATCGGCAAGACCTTCGACCTGATCAGCGGCGACACCCCGATCCCCGACGCCCTCGCCGCGCTCCGATGTTGATGGGCCGAAAAGTACCCCTATAGGCGTACTTTTCGGCCCATCAACATCGGGCCCCGGTGTGGCTCGTCAGCTCGGCTGGGTGACGGGGGCGCCGGACTCGACCGGGTTGCCGGCGGCCCGCCAGGCGCCGACGCCCTTGCCGACGTGGAGGACGTCGGCGAAGCCTTCGCGCTGGAGGATCGAGGCGGCCAGGCCGGAGCGCTTGCCGCCGCGGCAGATCGCGGCGATCTGACGGTCGCGGGGCAGCTCCTCGACGCGGGCGGCGATGTCGCCGTAGGGGAGGTGGAGGCTGCCGGGGATGTGCTCGGCCGCGTACTCGGCATCGTTGCGCACGTCGAGGACCAGCGGAGCGTCCGGCCCGGCGACCCGGCGCGCGAGCTCCTCGGGGTCGATCAGCTCGATCCGCCCGACCGGCCGGCCGTCGAGCCGCCACGCGGTCATCCCACCTTCGAGGAAGCCGCGCACCGGTAGTCCGACGGCGGCAAGTAGTTCCGCCGCCTCGCACTCGTCGACCTCGGAGCCGGCGACGACGATGATCTCGGCGCCTGCCGGGGCGACCCGCGAGACCTTGGTGGCGAAACCGGTGTCGTAGGAGGAGGTGCTGAGGGCGCCCGCGATGTGGGCCTCGTCGAACTGCTCGTTGGTGCGGCCGTCGATCACCACGGCGCCGGCCGCAACCGCCTCCTCGACCTCGTGCGGGGTCATCGGCAGCGGCGTCCCGAAGCCCTGGACCAGCGGACCGCGGTTCAGCGCGACGATCTGCTCGACGTTCGGCGGGCGGTCGGGCAGGGAGGACGTCGCGCGCGCGACGAACTCGGCCTCCTCGCCGATCGCCAGCGCGGGGTTGTGGGCGCGCTCGAAGCCGATCGTCGAGGAGGTCTTCAGGTCGAGCCCGGAGCCGCCGCAGAGCGAGCCGCCCAGGTGGCCGGGCCAGACCTCGACCACGTCGTCCAGCGCCAGCAGCCGCGCGTGCAGCGAGCGGAACATCTGGGCGGCGCCCTCGCGCGGCTCGATCGCCAGGTCGGGGCGGGCGACGTCGCCGATGAACAGCGAGTCGCCGGTGAGGAGGGCCCAGGGCGTGCCGCCGCGGCTCGCGTCCGCGAGCAGGAAGCAGGTGTGCTCGGGGCGGTGCCCGGGGGTGTGGATCGCCTCGACGGTCAGGTCGCCGAGCGTCAGCGTCCAGCCGTCGGTGAACGGCTCGTGCTCGTACTCCGCCGCGGCGAGCTCGTGGACGTGGATCGTCGCGCCGGTCTGCCGCACCAGCCGTCCGTGGCCGGAGACGTGGTCGGCGTGGTTGTGCGTCTCCAGGATGTGGCCGATCCGCACCCCGTGCAGGCGCGCCAGGCGCCGGTAGGGCTCCACGTCCCACTGCGGGTCGACGACCACCGCGACGCCGCTTTCGCGGTCGGCGACCAGGTAGGACGCGCAGCCGAGGTCCTCGTGGATGATCTGTCGGAAGAGCATGGTCAGTGATCCTTGTGTCCAGGCTAGCGGTCCGAGCGCCATCCGGCGACCCCTTCGGGAAGTCCGATCACCGACTTTCTCAGCCCTTTAACTCGCTGCCGTCTCGCTCGCGTGAGGATCTCCCGAGTCGGCTCGGCGTGCCTCCAACCGCCGTCCGGCGACAACCCCGCATCGGTGTGGCAAGGCGCCGATGCCGCTGGACGACGACCCCGAATCTGCCGCTTCGGGGTCGTCGCGCGTCCGGGGGCGGTCGGCGCCCCCGGAGGCTCCTCACGCCTCCGGCGGTTCCTCGTGATTCCTTGAAGTGCGTGAGAGCAGTGAAGCTATGGGGAGCCTCGCCGAAGGCTGCGTCAGCCACCACGCCGAACCCAGCCCCTCCGGCTGATAGCGACCGAATCCGCGCCGAACCGCCATCCAGTCCTCCGGGGCGGTATCCTCTCGCGTCCACGCGGCTGTAGCTCAGCTGGCTAGAGCGTCTGCTTGCCATTCGGCAACCCGCGCCAGGCCGTTTCCTTAGGTGGAGAGCCAAAAAGTACCTCCCGCTCAGGAACTCCGATTCGTTGATTTTTACCCTGCGTCACGCACGGCTTGTCAGGCTTCAGGCAGGTCTGCCAAAACTCTTCGACCCTTCCACTGATCGTAGGCTTGCTGACGAGGATTGGGCGACTGCGAACCTGGCGAGGCTAGGGCAGGGGATCGACAGGCGATGATTCGAATCGCTTCAACGGCCTGCCGGCGGGGTCGCACGTCCGGAGGCCGAGGATACCCTTGCGGCAATGACCTGGAACGTCGAGTTCTTCAGTGACGACCGTGGCCGCCGGCCGGTACGCGAATGGCTGGGCTCGCTAGAGCCGGGCAGGCGTGCGGCGGCCATCGCGGCGATCGAGATCCAGCTCTCGGAGCTCGGCCTCGACGTCTGCGCGACTGAGCACGGCAGGCAGCTGGGGGAGGGGCTCTTCGAGTTCCGGATCCGCCACGACGAGGCGGTGATCAGGCGCAAGGGCGGGAAGGAGGGCGGTTCGCGGGGCGAGAAAGTGCTGCTGCGGATCTTCTGCCACGCATACGGCGAGCGGGTCATCCTCCTGCTCGGTGCCTATGACAAAGGCGCCGACCCCAGCCCGCGACGCCAGCAGCGCGAGATCGACACTGCCCGGCGCCGGCTTCGCTCCTTCAAGCTCGCCCGCGGCCGGGAGGCGACCGGCCGCCGGCGGCGCGGCTGAGCGGTTGACTCTCCGCTCTTATGTGGTAAAACACATAAGCCAAACCACACAGGAGGTATGCCGCGATGACCACCAGGAACGACTTCAACGACTACCTCGCAGAGGTCGAGGCCGATGCCTCCCCCGAGGAACTGCGCGAGCTCGAGGCTGCCCGCGCGCGTTTCCGTATCGGTACCCGGCTCCTGCAGCAACGCCTCGGCGCTGGCCTGACCCAACAGCAGCTCGCGGCCGCCTCGGGAGTCCCCCAGGCAGACATCTCCAGGATCGAGCACGGTCAGGCCAATCCGACCGCCGACACCCTGAACGCGCTTGCCCGCCCTCTCGGGGTCACCCTTGAGCTGGTCGAGGCGTCCGCGGCCGAAGAGGCGAAGGCCTGAGCGATGCCGGAGATCCCCTCACAGAGCCCCTATCCGCTCGGGACCCTGGTCCGCGATCCCCGTCTGCTGGGGATCCGCGGACCCGAGATCGAGCTGGCGCTCGAGGCGCTCGCCCCGGCCGAGGGGGATCCCGTTCACGTCGCGCTAATGGGGGAGGCGCACTCGGGCCGCTCGAGCGTCCTCGCCGAGGTCTCCCGGCGCCTCGGCGCCGAGCGCGGCCGCCTCGTTATCCAGCTCGCCCGGCCCGAGGCGCTGCGGCCCGAGCGGGGCGCCTTCGTGCGCCACCTGCTGATCGCCCTGGTCGAGGCGGTGGCTGCGGCGATCGACGGGCCGGGGCCCTGGTACCGGGCCTGGCGCGAGCGCGTCTATATGCGCTCCGCCGCCCCGGTCGGCTCGGCCGACCTGCTCTCGAGCGCCCTCGTCCTCGCCGCCGACCCGGCCGGGGAGATCGACCAGGCAGTGCTCGCCCGCGACCTCGCGGCGCTGCTCGAGATCGCCGGCGAGGCGGGCTTCGAGGGGATCGTCCTGGCGCTCGACGACGCCTCGCCGCTGACCGAGGACGTCGGCCTGATCGAGGAGCTGGTCGACGCCTTCGACCGGCTCGGCGGCTACACGCTCTTGATCGCTGGCCTGCCCACCACCGCCCGCCACTTCACCGAGGCCGCCTCCTCCTGCCTGCAGCGCTTCCGCCCGGTCTGGTTGCTGCGCCTGCGCGGCCGGCGCGTCCTGACCGCGCTGCGGGCGCCGCTCTCCACCGAGGACCGCGAGCTCCTTAAGGATGAGTACGACGACCTGCTCGGCGACGTCAGCCGGCTCACCGGCGGCAACGTGTATGAGCTGATGGTGGTCGCCCACCAGCTCTGGATGAGCTGCAAGCTCGGCGAGCAGGAGCGCTTCGTCCTCACCCCGCGGGTGCTCGACCGGATCGTTCCCCAAATCGCCCTCCTGGCGGCCGAGGGCGAGGCGCTCCGCGACGGCGCCGAGGCGATCGACCTGCTGCCCGAGGAGCGGGTCGCCGAGGCCCTCGAGCTCGCTTCTTACTCGCGCCTCTCAGTGCGCGAGATCGCGATCACCCGGCTGCTCGGCATCGACGGCGAGGAGCCGAAGGTAAGCGGGGCGCTCGCTGCCGCCGACATCGAGGCGGAGTCGGGTCGTGTCCGGGCCACGCTGGCAGAGCTCGAGGAGGCCGGCGTGGTGGCCCTCGCCCCGGGCGGCGAGCGCTTCGAGATCGTCGGCGGCCGTGCCGCCGCGGTCCTCCTGAAGTATAAGGCCCGGGCGCGGCTCGGCGAGAAGGTTCCGGGCGCGCTCTATGACCTCGGCTTCCTGCCCTCGGTCGGCCATTTCCTCGCCTGCGCCGCCGGGGCGCGCGGGCTCGGAGGCTTCCCCGACGGCCGGAGCCTCGGCTTCAACGTCGCCACCGCCAAGGGCGGCATCGGCCTGCACTCGCCGCGGCCGGGGATCCGCGCGCTGGCGGGTGAGGGCGGCATCGAGCGGCTGCTGGGGGCGGAGCTCGACTTCGTCCCCTGGAGCGAAGAGGCCAACGAGCGGATTGCTGCGCTCCTCGCCGAGGACGAACCGGTGATCGCGCTCGCCTGCACCTCGGTCGCCTACGGCGGCGACCAACTCGAATATATGGAAGCCTGGGAGCTCCCGAGCAACGCCGACCAGGCCGCCCTCGACGCCGCGCTCGCCAGGGCGACCGACGAAGGCTGGGTCTCGTTGCTCGAATCCGCCGACCTCGGCTGGAGCGGCAGCGAGGCGGTGCTGCTTCGTGGCGCCGGCGCCCGCGAGGCGCTGATCGCGCTCTTCATGGTCGGCGCCACCGCCGCCGTCCACCACCTCTTCGAGTCCTGGCTCTCGGGCCGGGAGGCCGATCACCTGCGCCGGGCCCGCCGCCTCGCGGCCGAGTCGGTGGCGACGCTGCGGAAGACCGGGCGCTCGGACCTGCAGCTCGGCGGCGAGCTGGCGGGGATGCTCTCCCGCCTCGGCTTCCTGCAGAGCTTCGACGACGATCTCCTCGCCGAGGCGCGTGGATCGCTCGAGGAGGCGGTGCGGGTCGGGGCGGGCGACGGCTGGGTGACCCGCTGGAACTACGTCAACGTGCTCGCCCGCTGCGGCGAGACCGAGGCCGCGCTCGCCCAGCTCGACTTGCTGGCCGAGGAGCACTCCGGCGGCGGCATGGGCTACGTCTACTTCTTCCTCCCTGGCCGGCCGACCGCCGAGTGCTTCGTAAAGGTCGAGGGCCCGGGCGTCGGCGCCATGATCGAGCTGCAGCGGGTGATCCTCCGTGGCGAGGGCGGCGCGGCCCTTCGGGCGGCCACCGGGGCCTGCCTCGCCGCCGGCGATGCCGGTGTCGCGAGCATCGCCAGCCGGCTGGAGCCCCCGGCGCTCGCCGCCTGAGCTCCCGGGGGACGGTCGATACGGGTGCGCCCCATGGTGACCTGCCTCCTTGCCGTCGGGCGCGCCCGATGACGCCGCACGCCCCCTTTCTCACCGACGAGCCGGACTCGCTCGGTGCCGACGCCTTCGGCCACACCGACTACGCCGAGACCCTGCACTCGATCGTCACCGACGCCGAGCCGCCGCTGGCGATCGGGTTGTTTGGCAGGTGGGGCCTCGGCAAGTCCTCGATCATCGGCGCGCTGCAGTCACGGCTCTCCGGCGACGCCGAGACGGCGTTCGCCTACTTCGACGCCTGGCGCTATGAGGAGGACAGCCTGCGCCGGCAGTTCCTGCTCGATGTCGCCACCGACCTCGAGAAGGACGGGCTCCTGGGGAAGTTCGACGTCAAAAAACAGCTTCGCGACATCGAATACGAGACCCAGCAAGTCGAGGAGAAGCTCGGCTCGAGCAGGCCCCGGATCGCAAGGCTCCTGATCATCGCGGCGATCTTCGGGCTGGTCGCGCTCGCCCTGATCCTCCTCGGGGTCGTCCACTCGCTCTCGGAGGGCAGTTTCGGCAAGAAGGTCTTGGTCGCCCTGGTCACCGCCGTGGTCGCCGGCCTCGCCGCGGCGATCTCGCAGTCGATCTCGATCGACGCGGTCGGTCTCACCCGCCGCCGGCTCGAGGATCCCGACCGCTTCGCCGCCAAGTTCGTCGAGGTGCTGGGTGCCCTGAAGCCGCGACGACTGGTGATCGCGATCGACAACCTCGATCGCTCCTCGCCGGAGAAGGCGGTTGAGGTGCTCTCGACGATCAAGACCTATCTCGAGCCGACGGTCTCGCCCGACGCGCTGCCGCGCTCGAGCGCGCGGCCGACTGTCGACAAGCAGATCGTCTTCGTCATCGCCGTCGACGACGAGGCGCTCCGTCGCCACCTCGGCGCCCAGGAGATGGTCCGCGGAGAGGGCTTCGACGACGCTGCGGCGGCCCGCTACGTCGAGGAGTACCTGGCCAAGTTCTTCGGTGCGCGTCTGCCGATACGCGAGATCCTGGTCGACGACATGCGCGACTACGTCGCGCGGCGGATGACGCCACTGGCCGACGCGCGTGGGCTCGGGCCGGAGGAGACGCGCGATCTGATCACGGTGGTGAACGCCGGTCTCCGCGGCAACCCCCGCGGCGTCAAGCAGTTCCACAACGACCTTGAGGTGCGGCTGCGACTGCTCGAAGAGCGCGAGCGCGAGACCGACGGAGGCAGACCGGGGATCGCGCCGCCGGTCTCCGGCGAGGTCGCGATGGTGGCGAAGCTCGCGCTGATCGAGCGCGAGTGGCCGGGTGCGTTCCGGCGGCTGCAGGTAGACCCCCTGGTCTTCGAACTCTGGGAGATCGACGCGAAAAGGTACGGGATGGTCGACTGGGACCGCACCCGCGCCCAGGCCGAGGAGGGCGACCCGCCCGACCACCTTGTGATGGACACCGCGCCGGTGCCCGAGTGGCGACGCTTCGCCACCTTCCTGCGCACCACCACCCGCGTCAGGTCGACCAGGATCCGGGCGCTCCTGAACCTGAGGCAGTCGGAGATCGAAGTCACGCTGCCGGGCTACGGTGAATTCCGCGACGCGCTTACCGCCGACGAACGCGAGCGCGTCGGTGAGTTACTCGAGTCTGCCTCTGCCGAGGAGCGGGCAGAGCTCGCCGCGAAGGTGCCGGACATCCTCGCCGAGGAGATCGCCCGCGACTACATCGACTCGGCACGCGGGGTGGTCGACGTCGTCGTCAGCGCGGCGGCATTCGAGCGCCACGAGGGGGTGCGGCGCGAGGTGATCAGGACCGCCGCCGAGGTCCCCGAGCTGAAAGGGGAAATGCCGAACCTCGATCCGGTAGCCGTGCTCGCCGCCGGCGAGCTCCTCGATCTGGAGACCCGCCAGCTCCTCTTCGAACCGTTCCTACTGCGCTTCCACAGAAACGATCTCGCCGCCGAGGAGCGGGCGGTGACCGCCCGCGCACTCGCCCCCTACATCGGGGACTTCACCTCCGAGGACCGCGAAAAAGTCGCGGGCGCGATCGCCACCGGCCTGAGCGAGGAGTTCGACCTGATCCTCCCCTTCATCGAGGCCGACGAGTCCCTGCTCGCCGTGGCGCCGCTTGATGCCGCCCTCGCCTCGATGGCGAGCCAGCGCGGTCAGGGGCAGCTACCCGACTCTCCCCGGCCGCTCCATCGCCAGCCCGCCGCGCCGATCGCGATCGCCCGGATCGCGATGCGCTCGCCGCTCGGTCAGACGCGCGGCGAGCAGCTGCTCGACGTCGTCAGGGCGATCTTCGAGGGCTCTGTCGTCGATCCAGACGATCTCGCCGCCGACCTCGACGGGTTGCGCGGGCTGGTCGGCTCGGTGGAGGGGGAGCACACCGAACAATTCGAGCTCCTCGCCCGGACCTTCCAGCAGCACTTCGCCGAGGTGCAGCAGCAGAGCCGCGCCGCGATGCTGGCCTTCGCCGGCGAGGTCCTCGCCCGCTCCCCTGGACATGTCTCCGAGGAGGTCGCCCCGGCGATCGCCGATCAGATCTTCGGCGCGTCCGCGCAGGCGCTCGTCGACCTCCCGCTCATCGATCCCATCCCCGAGGTCTTCCGGCGGCCCTTCCTCGAGAGACTCGACCCGCTGAAGACGACGCCCGATCTCTGGGGCCCGGCACTCGGGCAGCTGTGGCGGCTCGACCCCGACGGTTTCGTCCCGCACCTGATCGGCTCCTTCGACGCACTGCTCCGCGCCGATCGGCCCGACGCGGTCGACGAGCTGCTCGACACCTACCATGAGCCGCTCGCCGAGGTGGGGGAGCCGTTCACGTCCGTCGCGCTCGCGGCCCTCTCCGACCGCCTCGATCAGGACAATCCCGGACCGCCCGGGCTCCTGGCGCGTCTCGCCCCGATGCTCGGTGACGAGGAGCTCGATGAGTTGGCCCGTCGGCACGCCGAGGCCCTTGCCACGCCCGCGGCGGGCGAGCAGGTCCGGTTCGTCCTCGAGAACCTGCCCGCCGAGGTGGCCTCGCTCCGCCTGCGCGCCGCCCATCACGCGATCGGGCGGATCGAGATCGACGCGGGGCCGCCGCCCCCGCCGCTCCTCTCGTTGGTCTGCGCATCTGTCGGCAGACTCGGCAGGGAGGACCAAGACCGCTTCGCCGACGGGCTGGCCTCGGTGATCCGCAACTGGCCCGGACAGGCAGGACCCCCCGCGGCGGCGGCGCTCAGAAGGGTCGAGCGGCTGCCGGTCGAGCCTGCCGACGTGATCGCGGCCGCCCTGATTGAGGTCGAATCGAACTTCTCCGACGCCGAGCCGCGGACCGAGGTGCTGGAGGCGGTGTGGCACCTTCGAGTTCGCAAGGGCTCGCGGGTGTGGAAGCGACTGGCCAGGCGTGCCGACGAGTTGGGACACGGCGAAGGCGATGTGGAAAGGCAGCTAGCGGGACGTCTGATGGATTGGCTGTCCGAGGGCTAGCTGTGTCCGGACGGCGGATCTTCGAAGTTCGCGTGATAAGGATCGTGACAAGCGCCAAATGGCAAAGAGACTGGCGTCCCGCGGTCCTTGAAAGAGTCCAAGTTCGAGCACTGGACCTAAGAGGCGCCGGGGACGGCGAATGGGAGTTGGCGGTGCGAAGCCGAAAAGGCGCTGTCTTATTCGTCTGCCTCCGGTCGCTCTGGAGGTAGACGAACTCGGTGGGCCATGGCATCTCGAAATTCAATCCGACTCTCTAGCGGTAGTTCGGCGTGCGCTTGAAAGGGCTCTAAAACGCCAAATTGAGAAGTCGGAGACTCCCTGGTCGACCACCGAGCGCTCGACGCCGCAACCATTGGCACGCTATCTTTTCGCCTTCGACGCCGCGCCAGAACGGGCTCGTTTAGGCAGGAATAGGCAGATGGACGGTTTCTCGGAGGTCTTGCCCAATATCCCAGTCAAGCGATCAACTCGGGAAAGCTAGGCTTAGAGCCAGATTTAGACATATGCGGCTGTAGCTCAGCTGGCTAGAGCGTCTGCTTGCCATGCAGAAGGTCGAGGGTTCGAATCCCTTCAGCCGCTTCCCCGAAATCCCGCTCCGGAGCGGGATTTCGTCGTTCTGGGGTTGGGCATCGTTCGGCTGCGTTGGGCTCCGTTCGGGCCGAAGAGTGGCCTATCGGCCCGATGATTGGCCCGACGAGAACCGGTGACGAGAGCAGACCGGACATATTCCGATCACTCGATCGCCGGATTCGGAGACCAGCGCCCGAGGGGTTGATGTCGCTCCGGCGAAGCGGAGCGCCGGAGGACAGATGCGGGCATCGGAGCAATTGCCTGGACCGAGAATTTCCTTTTCAGTCTTCTTGACGGTTAGCATTCCGGGCGAGGACTTCATCTTGAGCCGTTTGACCGAAAGACCCGCTCCCGAATCTCGGTCGCTTGCCAAAAGTGCGTCGCGGGCAGCGGATCGCGTCCTCGTCGCAGAGGGCCGGCGATCGGTATCTGACGTGAAGAAAGAGAATGAGGTCTTCGCCTCGTTCGCGGTCGGCGCGCGTATTGACCTGAGCGCATCTCGGCGTTTGGCCTGAGGCCGGGATGCAACCGGCACCGCCGCCTCTTCGCAGCGAGGAAGTTCGGCGGGTCATGAGCGCCCTGGCGCCGCTGACCGAGAAGACGGACATCGTCCTCGTCGGCGGCCAGGCGCTCGCCTTTTGGAGCGCGCGGTTCGCGGAGCAATCCGGCGAGATCAGCGTCGTGGCCAGCAAGGACATCGATTTCGAGGGAAGTGGCGACGCCGCCCGGATTGCGGCAACCCTGCTCGACGCGAGTTTGATGATTCCCTCCCCGGTCGAGCCGTCGCCGATCACCGGCGTGGTCACGTTCACGGATGCAGATGGCTTCGAGCGCACCTTGGACTTCATCGGAGCCCCGCGAGGTCTGGACGCAGATGACGTTCGCGAAACGGCGGTTCGGGTGGTCTTCGGGCCTTCTGCCGACCGTGTCACCGAGGTCTCCTTCTGGGTGATGCATCCAGAGCGCTGCATGGAGAGTCGGATCTACAACACGATCGAATTGCAGCGGGTTGACCCGCTTGGGCTCGACCAGCTGCGTGTGTCGGTTCCGATCGCTCGACGCTGGTCGCAAGCAATCCTTGACGATGGCACGCTCGACCCTGGCCAAGGCGTCCGGGCTGTGCTCAACCTGAATGAGCGCATCTTCGAAAAGTGCTGCGACGACTGGTGCTTCAAAGCGGTCTACGAGCGTCACGGGATCGACCCTTTTCACGCCGTGCTCCGCGATCCTCGCCTACCTCGGGCCTTTGAGGAGAGGCGCTATCCGCAGATGCTCCAGCGGCTCGAAAGCATCCGGGCCCGGAGCGCCGCCTCCCCTTGACCTTCTGCAAGGGTCTGCTTGCCATGCAGAAGGTCGAGGGTTCGAATCCCTTCAGCCGCTCCCCCGAAATCCCGCTTCCTCGCGGGATTTCGTCGTTTCGGGGTTCGGACGGGTGCGAAGTCGTCCTGAACGGCGGTTTACCGGTCCCTCTGTTAGGTTGCCCTAATCTGACCGTCCGAGTCGGACCAGGCGCATGTCATTCGCGGAAACCTCATTGCTCGGAGCCATCGCGGGCTTCACGATCTTCCTCGGCCTCCCGTTCGGGCGGGCGCGGAGGGTGGGTGCCCGGACCAGGGTCGGACTCGCGTTTTTCGCCGTCGGCATCCTCGCGTTCATCTTCGTCGACGTGATGGAGCACGCCGTCGGGATCGTCGAGGGGGCGGTCGATGGTTACAAGGCTCACGAACATAATCTGTGGCCGGCGATCGGGCTGGCCGCGGCTCTCGCAGTTGGGTTCGCGGTCGGGCTGGCCGGGATCGCGACCGTCGAAGACCGGCTTCGCCGCCGCCGTCGGCGACCGCCGATCGCCGGCGGTGCCACCGACGCGCTGCCGGTCGAGTTCGCCGTCCGCGAACGCGACGTCGCCCGCGACGGCGCGCTGCGCACGGGCATGACGATCGCCGTCGCGATCGGGTTACACAACTTCGCCGAGGGGCTGGCGATCGGCGTCTCGGCGAGCAGCGGCGAGATCGCCCTGGCCACGGTGTTGATCATCGGCTTCGCCCTCCACAACGCGACCGAGGGTTTCGGCATCGTCGGCCCGCTCGGCGAGGTCCGGCCGTCCTGGTCGTGGCTCCTCGGTGCCGGCCTGATCGCCGGCGCGCCGACCTTCCTCGGCGCCATGGTCGGGTACGGCGTGTCCGCGGAAGGCCTCGAACTGGCCTTCTACGCGCTCGCGGGCGGGGCGATCCTCTACGTCATCGGTGAGATCTGGACCGGCATGCGCCGCTACGGCCACCGCGAGCTGGGGCTCTGGCTGCTGTCGGCCGGTTTCTTCGTCGGCGTCGCCACGGACCTGATCGTGGCCTACGGCGGAGGCTGAGCGGGCCGACCTCATCGAGCCCTAAGGCCCTTCTGGTCAACTTCTGGAGGTGGGCCGGCGCGCGATCCAGAGTGGAGCTCAGCTCGCCGGCGGAAGCGGGATCCGGGTGATCGCGGCGCTCGCCGGCCTGGTGGCGCTGACCACCTATCTGTGGTCGAGGCTCCCCGAACCTGCCGCGCACTGGCCGCTCTGGGACGTCAGCGTCTACCACTGGGCGGGCGTCGAGGTGGCGCGCGATGCCGCCCTGTACGGGCGGTCGGCTCCTTATCACTTCACCTATCCACCGTTCGACGGGGCGCTCCTCGGCATCGCCGGCGAATCGCCGGCGATCTACCTGAAGGTTGCGATCAGCATCGCCAGTGCCTTCTCGCTGATCGCGCTCAGCGCGCTGTCGCTCGGCGCGGCGGGCGTCCGCCGACGCCCGGAGCTGGTCATCGCGGTGGCGGCGCTGGGCCTGTTGACCGTTCCCGTGGTCCTCACCCTGCACCTCGGTGAGACCGACCTGATCGTCACCGCCTTGGTCGCCACCGATGTTCTGCGACGCCGCGACGGCGGCCGCCTGCAGGGGGTGGGGGTAGGCCTGGCGGCGGCGATCAAGCTGACGCCGCTGATCTTCGTCGTCTACCTGGCGGCGACCCGCCGGATCCGGGCGGCGGCGGTCGCCCTCGGGACCTTCGCCGTCACGGTCGCGGCCGGCTTCTTCCTGCTGCCGGCCGATTCCTGGGCGTTCTGGTTGGACGGCATCTTCCTGCGGTCGCGGCGCGTCGGCAGCGCGATCGATCTCACCGATCAGTCGCTGGCCGGCGCGATCGCGAGGTTGGCCGGCGGCTCCGGCCAGACCCTGGTGTGGTGGTACGCCGCCGCGGCGCTCACCGGGATCGCCGGGCTCGCGGTGGCGGTCTGGGCGCACCGCCGCGGTCACCGGTTGGCCGGCGCGGTCTGCTGCGGCATCACCGGGCTGCTGGTCTCGCCGATCTCCTGGACCCACCACTGGGTCTGGGCCGTGCCCCTGCTCGTCCTCCTCACCGTCACCGCCTGGCGCCGTCGGTCGTGGTGGATCGGGACGGTTGCGACCGTCACGGCAGTCGTCTTCTCCGCCGCCGCGGCGCTCCCGTCGACCGGGGGGCCGTCCGGGCTCGGCAGCGCCCTCTCGGCCAACGCCTACGTCTGGTGCGGCATCGCGGTACTCCTCGCCGCGGCCCTTTTTCTTTACCAGGAGGGCACAGACTTGCAAAGGGCGCGGCTCCAGGCGACGCGATCCTCAGCTACTCCTTAGCTGCGCCCTGAAAGCTCGAATCGATGTCAAGCGTCATCCGTCACCTCGTTCAGGGCGCCCGCCTTCTCGTCCAGCCACGCAGGTTGTGGCGCGAGCATCGGCGGGCGGCGGCGGCGCTGATCGGCGTCGTCGTCCTTGCGGTCGCGGCGGCGATCGTCGGCTACGAGGCGCTGAAGCGCCCCGCCGACGTCCACAACGAGGCGGCGATTCGCCGCTTCCAACCGGAAAGGCCGAAGGTGCCGCCGAAACCGGTCCACGGCAAGCCGAGGACGGTGAACTGGCCGATCTTCGGCCTCAACCCGGCGCGGACCCGCTACCTGCCGGCGAAGGGGATCAGGCCGCCGTTCAAGCTGATCTGGCACTACGTGGAGCGCCCGTTGCTCGAGTTCCCGCCCGTCTATGCGGCGGGGCGCCTGTATGCGGTCAACAACAGCGGCACCGCCTTCGCCCTCGACGCGGAAACCGGCAAGGTGCTCTGGGAACGGCGGATCGGACGCCTCAACGCCTCATCTCCCGCCTACCACAAGGGGCGCCTCTACATCGTCAACCTGGTCCCCGGGCACATCGTCAAGCTGGACGCCGCGACCGGGAAGATCCTCTGGAAACACGCGCTGCCCGGGCGGGCCGAGTCCTCGCCGCTGGTGCTCGGGAACAGCGTCTACTTCGGCTGCGAAAACGACTACCTCTACTCGCTCAGCACCGCCAACGGCAACATCCGCTGGAAAACCCAGCTCGGGGGCCCGGTCAAGGCGGCGCCCGCCTTCCGCGACGGCGTCCTCTACGTCGGCGACTACGGTGGCGACATGAACGCGGTCCGCGCCTCCGACGGCGAACTGATCTGGCAGAGCGGCTCGCTCGGCACCGGTGTCAGCGGCGGCGAGTTCTACTCGACCCCGGCGGTCGCCTTCGGTCGCGTCTACGCCGGCAACAACGACGGCCGCGTCTACAGCTACGACCAGCAGGACGGGACCCTCGCCTGGACCCACTCGACCGGGGGATACGTCTATTCCGGCCCCACCGTGGCGAGCACGCCGACGACGCCGCCGACCGTCTACATCGGCTCCTTCGACGGCAGCATCTACGCGTTGAACGCGAAGAACGGCGAAACGCGATGGTCGCATTCGGCCGGCGGCGAAGTGGTCGGCTCGCTCTCGGCGGTCGGCAAAATCGTCTACGTCGCCGAGTTCACGAACGGCTCGACCAACGGGTACGACATGAGGACCGGCAAGCAGGTCTTCCACTACAAGACCGGCACCTACTCGCCGGTGATCTCCGACGGCCGGCGCATCTACCTGGTCGGCTACTCGAGCATCAACGCGCTCGAACCGATCCACGCGGCAGCCAAGATCGGCAATGCGGTGGCGGCGCCGGCGGTCAGGAGGCCGGCGGCGGCGCGGGTGACGCCAGCACCGAGGCCCGACCCCCACCACCGACGAGCGCCCCATTCTCCAGCCGGCGGAGCGGCACCCGCACAGGGTGGGAAGCGCGGAAGCAGGTCAGGGTGAAGTCGTAGGAGACCGGGTCGGAGTCGACCCGGCGGAAGGCAGGTGGGAGGAGCTGCGCGGCATGGCGGCCCGCCGAGGCCGAGCCGACCAGGTCGATTTCCCGGACCGGCGCCGCCGCGGTGGCGAATTCGGCGCCCAGGTAATAGCGCAGCGGCTGGTTCGCGGTGTAGCGATCGGTGATCACGATCTTGCCGGGCCGCAACGGTCCGACTTCGGCGGCGGCGTTGCGGAGGTTCTCGCGCTGCAGCCGCGGCAGGCGATCGATCTCGAGGCTGAAGAAGAGCGCCGAGAGGCAGAAGGCGCCCGCCGCGGCGAGGCCCGCCCACCTCATCCGGCGCACGCCGAAGCCGGCGCCGACCACGATCAGCAACGGCACGAACACGGGCAGCAGGTTGCGGCCGTCGAGGTAGTCCCAGCCGAGGGCCGCGGCCAGCAGCGCCAGCCCGACCGCGGCTCCCCCGACCAGCGCCGCCGTCGCGGCACCTCGTCGCTCCTCCGGATCGCCCCGCCAGACGAGAAGTGCCACCGCCAGCAGGGCGAGCGCCGCGGGCACCGCCAGGGGCACCCCGTCGCCCTGCCGCGCCCCGTGCTCGTCGCCGTTGTCGAGGCCGACGAACTTGGCGCCGGCCCGTTCGAGCCGGCCACCGATCGGCTGTGAGCCGATCCAGCTGGCGTGATCGTGTTCGGATTGCTCGAGCGCGATCGGCGTCAGCAGGGCACCCATCGCGACGATCGCCATGGTCGCCAGGGCGGCGCCGCGCCGATTGCGGCCGAGCAGCAGGAGCGCCGCCTCGGGCACGATCAGGAAGCCGGCGAAGTAGTGGGTCGCCAGCGCGAGGGCCGAGCACGCTCCCCACCAGAAGAGGTCGCGGGCGGCGCCGCTGCGGCGGGCGCGGGCGAAGAAGAGGAAGGAGAGCGCCGCGAGGAGGAAGACGAGCGCGTAGGCCCGCGCGTCCTGGGAGAACCAGATCAGCACCGGGCTGACCGCGACGATCCCCGCGGCGATCAGCGCTCCGCGCCGGGGAACCGGCAGCGAGCGCGCGGCGAGGTAGACGACGGCGATCGACGCCGTCCCGGCGAGGGCCGAGAGCGAGCGCATCCAGGCTTCGCCGGTGCCGAACGGCTTCGACCAGGCCCAGGCCACGAGGTAGTAGAGCGGGGGCGTCGACTCGCTGCGCGGGATCGCGGCAAAGGTGCCGAAGAAGCCGGCGTGGAGGACCCGGCCGACGGTGACGGCCTCGTCGTAGCGGTAGCTCTGCAGGTCCAGGGTCGCGAAACGCAGGGCGGCGCCGAGGGCGATGATCCCGCATAAGGCCGGCGACGGTGGCGACGCCGCGATTCGACGGAGCGCCGACATGGCTCCCGCCATCCTCGATCGGCGAGATTAACCCCCGGTGGGAGCGGTGAGATCCGGCGACTCCCGCGGCCGAGTCACCGGAAGACCCCGGTGTGGCCGAGCGAGTAGCGCCCGGGCTGGGGGTAGATGCACAGTCCGTGGGGCCCGCGGCCGACCGGGATCCTTGCCAGGAGCCTGCCGTCCTTGGTGCTGATCGCGTAGACCTCGGCGTCATAGCGCCCCGAGAGCCACAGCACCTTGCCGTCGGCCGAGACGCCTCCCATGTCGGGGCTGCCGCCACCCCGCAGCAGCCATCGGTGGACCACCTTCCGACTGGCGAAGGAGATCACCGAGATCGCCCCTTCGGTGCGGTCGGAGACGTAGAGGTAGCGTGAGTCTCGGCTGACGTAGAGCCCATGGGCGCCGGCTCCGGTGGGGATGAAGCCGATCCGCCTGAACGTGGCGGCGTCGACCAGCCAGACGCCGCCGGCCATCATGTCGGCGACGTAGAACAGCCTGCCGTCGGGCGAGAGCTTGACGTCCTGGGGCATCGAGCCTTCGGGCAGGGGCAGGCTGCCGACGACCCTCTCGCGGGGTACTTCGACCTCGACCAGGCTCGACCCGAACTCACAGCTGGCGACCAGACGACGGCCGTCCGCGGTGAAGTCCATGTGGTCGACCCCGGCGCAGGGGACGCGCAGCGCGTGATGCAGGTGCATCGAGTGGGCGTCGCGGAAGTCGAGCCGTTCCAGGCGCTCGGCGACGACGATCGCGAAGCGCCCGTCGGGCGTGAAGTACATGTTGTAGGGGTCGGTCACCGGCACCGGCTTGCCCGGCTTCCCGGTCTTCGGGTCGATCGGGGTGAGGCTGTTGCCTTCGTCGTTGGTCACCCACAGCGTCTTCAGGTCGTAGGCGGGGACGACGTGCTGGGGCAGCGCGCCGACCGGGAATTCGTCGATCACCTTGAAGCTGTGGGGATCGATCACGCTGACCGTGTCGCTTTCGCTGTTGGGGACGTAGACGCGTTCGGGGAAGTCACGGACCACCGGAGAGAGCATCCCGGGCCGGTCAGCGGCGTAGACGTCGTGCCGGTTCAGCAGTGGCGGAACCCTGAACCGGTGCGGCGGAGGCGGTTCCGACGGCGCGGGCGTCGGCGAGGGAGCGGGCGTCGGCGACCCCACGGTCGTCTCCGTGCTGCGGCCACCGGAGCCGCATCCCGCGAGGAGGAGTGCCACGAGGACGGCGCATGAGGCTTTCAGAACGGGCCGCAGATCAGGCATACCGCCTTAGGATTGCGCGGATGGCGTCGCTGTCTCGCTCCACGAGGCGCGGCGATGGCCTCCCCGGCGGCAGCTCGACCACCATCGCGGTGGTGCCGCGCAGTCGATGGTCCTGCCAGCTCGCCGCGCTCCCCGGGTATCGCGTCAGGCGGCGGAGCGGCAGGTGCATGAGACGGGCTGCGACCGCCTCGACCTTTCGGCTCCCGCCCGATTCGTCCACCAGGGCGAGTGGCTGATGGAACCAGATCGTGATCTGCGGCCGCCGCCGCAGGATCAGTGCGTGGGCGATGCGAGATTCGGGCTCCGACAGAGGGCGTGGCCCGGAATACTGGGGGTCGCCGAGCCGTTCCAGAGGTCGCCAGCGCCAGGGGAAGTTGCGGTTCAGGTCGACCCCCCGGGCGTTCTGCCGGGTCCCGGCGGCGACCCCGTCCGGGTTCAGGTCCGGGATCGTCACGATCAGGCCCGATCGCGGCGGGGGATCGCCGGCCAGGTCGCGGGCGATGGCGATGCCGGCCGGCTCGTCACCGTGGATCGCGCCGACGACCAGGAGCGGCCGCGTCGCATCCGGATCGCCCGAGAGGACGGCGACGATCGGTCGGTGCCGGACCGAGCTGCCGAGGATGAGCCGTTCCCGGACCGGCATCTCCCACCTCGTGCGCACCGATGCGGTCGGGGTCCGGGTCTGGTGCTCCGCGCCTCCGCCCGACCGGGAGAGCCAGGATGCCGCCGCGAGGCAAGACGCGGCCAGGGCCAGGCCGGCGAGGAGGAGCGCCCGGTACCTGGTCGCGATGGCCGCGCGCATCGGCCGGGCCTCGGCTAGGGCTCGTGGACGGACAGGAGGCGCGAGGTCTCGAGCGGCCCCTTCAGGGTTTCCTCGCTGACCTCCCCGATTCCCCGCACGTAGAGCTTGCGGTCGATCACACCCGGCTCGAGCGGCGTCCACTCCCTGGTTTCCAGGGCGTGGGGGAACCGGCCGGCCGGCACCGACGCGCGGGCGTCGAGCCGGATGACGCGGAAGTGATCTTCGGCTTCGCCCCGGTAGAACTCCTGGCGGAACGACTGTCCGCGGTGCGGCGCCCGCGTCATGAAGATCCCCGGCTTCGCGCCCTTGACCCCCGTCTGCCAGGACCCTTCGGTGCTGGTCACCTTGCCGGTCGGACTCAGCTCGGCGGTTTCCTCGCCGAAGTACCAGACCCGGCCGTGGCGGTCTTCGGCATACCAGTCGGTGGTCCGCTCGGCCGGCTTCCCGGACTCATAGAGCCTGTCCGAGACGCCGACGCAGGGCACCCCGAGGATCTGCCTGATCCGTCCGGTGACCCGGAAGACGTCGATGGTCGGCCGGCCGTCCTTGGTGCCCCGATAGCGGAAGGTGGTGCCGGGCCGGAGCGGGAAGTAGGGGTTGCGGACGTGAGGGACGAAGTCCGAGGCCATGATCGTCGGCGGCCCGTTCGGCCCGGCGCCCGAGACGATCACCTGCTGCGGCGCGGCGTTCGCGGATCCCGCCACGAGCGGCGCCGAGCCGACGGGGAGGCAGCAGGCCAGGATCGTCGCGACCCCCAGGATCGCCCGGCCGAGCGTGGGCTTCGCTCGGCCGAGAGGAGGCGCGCGTCTCGGGGTCATCGGACTATCTTCCACCCTGCGGATGAACTGGCGGTGAATCGGAGGAGCTCCAATCGCACCGCGTTCGCGGTCGGCCTTGCCTCGCGGTGCTGAACCCGGGTGATCGGCCCTCACGACCCGTCGACCTCCACCGCGGCCGGGCCGACCCGCAGGAGCCGCGAGAGGCACGATGCCGAAGGCGAGCGGGGTCGCGATCATGCGGACGATGATGTCGGGGCCGGTGGCGATCGGGGAGGAACGAGAACGCCAGGATCAATGCCCCGCAGGTGATCAGGCGGCCGGGCGGCCGGTCCTGGCCATGGCCTGGGAGGGTCGATCGCCGGCCCGGAGAAGGCCCTGTTCGACCTCGTCTACCTACGGGCCGCCGCGGGAGGTCGCGCGTATCTACCCGAGCTCACCCTGCCCGACGCGTTCGACGACGACGCTCTGAACGTCTGGGTCGACCGCATCGTAAGCCCTCGCTTGCGCACCCTCGTCGGTCGACGCCTGAAGGAGCTCCTGGACGGAGCGGTGACGACGAGGTAGTGACGGCAAGGCTCGGCCGGCACCGTGGAGCGATGCATCCGCCCCGGCACACCCTCACGCCACGCCGCGCGGGGGCGCGGCGCGAGGACCGCGGCGGCGGTTGACGAGAGCCCAGGGGAGGCCGGCGAGCGCTGAGGCCAGCGCACGGCGGTCGTCGGCGTCACGGAGGGCGGAGACGGCGAGCTCGGCGGTGTCGCGGATCGCGACGCTCGGAGGGCGGCGCAGCCAGGAGGTCCAGACGTCGTTGCGGCGGATCCGCCAGGTGCGACCGGGGCGCTCGCCCCGGTGCGGATCGTGGACCGCGACGATCGCGTGGTCGTAGGCCAGGCGCCAACCGAGCCGCTGCAGGTCCAACGCCAGCAGGGCCTCCTCGCCGCCGACGAAGAAGCGCTCGCAGAAGCCGCCCGCGGCTTCGAATGCGGCACGGCGGACGATCGCGCCGCAGGCGACGAAGCCGTGGATCGGCGGGCCTGGCAGGTCGGGTGGGGCGAAGCCCCGCATCAGTGCCGCGGTCGGGTCGAGTCGGCCCTGCGGCCGGACCAGTATCTGGGCGGCGATCAGCGCCACCGCGGGAAAGCTGCGGAAGCGCTCGCCGGCGATCGCGAGCGCGCCGGGTTCCCACCAGGAATCGTCGTCGCAAAACGCGACCGCCTCGGTTCGCAGGCGCCCGGCACCCACGTTGCGGGCACCGGCGCCGCGGTTCTCGGCCAGGGCGATCACCTCGACTCCGGGATGGGCCGCGCGGACGGCGGCGACGCTGCCGTCGCCGGAGGCGTTGTCGACGACGACGATCGGCGGCCGCTCGGGCAGCGCGGCGAGGCGGTCGAGAGTGCGCAGCAACGAGTCGCGACGATCGTGGGTGGCGATCACCACGCCGACCGACGGGCCGCGGCTCACGCGAGGGCCCCGACATGTCGAAGGCCGGCGAGCTCGGCAACGACCCTCTCGGCCTCGATCTCGAGCAAGCCCGGATCGACCCGCTCCCCGTGTGGGTCCCCCTCCTGACCCGCCCACAGCGACCGATGGATCGGCAGCGGCGGCGGGCCCCAGTGGCATGGGGAGGTTGGCCCGAAGAGCACCACGGAGCGAGTCCCCAGGGCGCTCGCGAGATGGGCGACGCCGGTGTCCCCGCAGGCCAGCACGTCCGCGGCGCCGACCAGGGCAGCCAGCCGGCGCAGGTCGGTCTGGCCGGCCAGGACCCGTTCCAGGTCCAATCCGGCCGCCGCGGCGACCTCGGCACAAAGCCCCCGCTCGCCGGCGGTGCCGGTGAGGAAGACCTGCCGCCCCGCTTCCCGCTCGGCCCGCGCGACGACGGCCCATCGGTCGGCCGGCCAGCGCCGCGCCGCGCCTGCCGCACCGGGATGGATCAGGGTGGCGCCGAGCGCCTGCGGCGGCAGGATCCGCTCCGGTCGGCGGATCGAGAGATCACGGGGATCGCAGGGGATGCCCGATTCGCGCAGCAGCCGACACCAGCGCTCCACCTCGTGCTCGTCCGGGTCCCAGGCGGGCATGGCCGCCGACTCGGGGACGTCGGGGTTGGCGAAGGCGACCAGCCGCCGCGGCCTTCGCGCCAGCAGCAGACGGTGGCTCTGCGGTCCCCGCCCGTGCAGGTCGACTGCGACGTCGGCGTCATCCGGCAACCACCGGGGGCCATCGTCGAGGGCCCGCAGGTCGATCGTCCCCTCGATGCACCGGCCTTCCTCGAATTCGATCAGCGGCAACAGCGTCGAGAGCGGTGCCGGGGCGACGAGCAGGCGCCGGTGGGTGGGGAAGGCGCGGGCCAGGCCACGCAGCGCCGGCACCGCGGTCAGCAGGTCGCCGAGGCCGAGCGCCCGCAGGACGATCAGGTCCGCTCGCCCCACGGCTCAGGGCCAGGAGGTCTCGGTCGAGGGGCAGACGAGCAGCTCGCGCACCTCGATCCCGGGCGGCCGGGTCAGCGCGAAGAGGGCTGCCTCGGCGACCTCGCCGGGCGGCGCCAGGCGCGCGTCGGGGCCGGGCTTGTACTGCTCTTCGCGCCCGTCGAAGAAGGCCGTCTCCATGCCTCCCGGCATCAGCAGGGTGACGCCGACCCGCCCCGCCAGCTCGCCCGCCAGCGCCCGGGTGAAGCCTACGATGCCGAACTTGCTGGCGCAGTAGGCGGTCGCGTCGGGCGCCCCGCGCAGGCCGAGGGTCGAGCCGACCGTGACCACCCGGCCGCGCCGTTGCTCGAGCCAGGGCAGCGCCGCCCGCACCACGGCGGCGCCACCGAGGAGGTTGACCGCGATCACCTTGTTCCAATCCTTTGCCGCGATCCGGCCGAGCGGACCGCAGGCGTCGGTGCCCGCCGCCGTCACCACCGCGTCGATGCCGCCGTGGCGGTCGGCCACCTCGCGCACCGCCGCTTCGGCGGCATCGCAGTCGGCGAGGTCGACGGTCACCGAGTCGAACCCGGTGACCGGGTTGGCGTCGAGGCCGACGGCGGTGCCGCCGACGCCTCCGATCCGTCCCGCGATCGCCTGGCCGAGCCCGGAGGCGGCGCCGGTGACGACCACCGTCCCCAGTTGGACCGCTGCGGGCCGCCCGCCGTCGCCCGCGCTCCACGCCGGCATCGTCCGTTCGCTCATCTCTGCCCCGCTTTCTCGATCAGTCTGGTGGTCGATCTGTCCGTCAGGAAGGGAAGGAGGACGACGCGGCCGCCCCAGGAGGAGAGCGCCTCGCGCTCCGGCAGTCGCTCCATCTCGTGGTCGCCGCCCTTCGCCCAGACGTCGGGGCGGAGCAGCGAGAGCGCCTCCACCGGCGTCTCCTCGTCGAAGATCGCGACCTCGTCGACGCAGTCGAGCGCGCCGAGCAGCTCGGCCCGCTCCAGCTCGCCGACCAGCGGCCGGCCGGGGCCCTTCAGCCGCGCCACCGAGCGGTCGCCGTTCAGCAGCACGATCAGGCAGTCGCCGAGGCGGGCGGCGGCGCGCAGGGTGCGGAGGTGGCCGGCGTGGAGGAGGTCGAAGCAGCCGCCGGTGGCGACCACCGTGCCCCCCGCCGCGCGGATCTCGGCGGCGCGCCGCATGGCGGGCTCGATCGAGATCGGCGCCGTCCCGATCCCCTCCTCGCCGACGACGCAAAGCGGGTCGGGCGCAGGCGGCGGGTCGATCCCGCGGGCACCGCCCGCGGCGACGAATCGGGAGGCGGTCGCGGCGGCGATCGAGACCGCGAGGTCGTGGTCGCAACCAGCGGCCAGCAGCCTGGCGGCCGCGACCGCGAAGCGGTCGCCCGCCCCGCAGGGGTCGCCGTCGACCTGCTCGCCGGCGAGGATCGCCGTCCGTCCGTCACGCGCCAGGACGACGCCCTCGCCGCCGCAGGTGACGGCGACCGAAGCGACGCGCCAACGCCGCACCAGCTCGGCGGCGAGCTCGACCGCGCCGTCGAGCTCGCCGCCGTCGTGACCACAGCGCGCACCGGCTTCGTCGCGGTTCGGCGTCGCCAGCTCGGCGCCCGGCAGCGGTTCGGGCCCGCGCGGGTGGGGGTCCCAGACCAGTGGGACCCCGGCCTGGCGCTCGCCCAGCGCCCACCGCACCGCGGGCAACCCCGCCATGCCGTTGCCATAGTCGGAGACGAGGATCCCGTCGGCGTCCCGGACCGACCCGCGCAGCGCAGCCAGGGCGACCGGATCGCGGGCAGGCTCACCGCCGCCGCGGTCCACCCGCAGGAGCGGGCGGCCGCGATCGAGCACCCGGATCTTCTCCGGCGTCGCGCCACGCAGCCCGAGGTCGATCAACTCGACCCCGGCTGCCAGCAATGCCCGCGCCAGTTCGCCGCCCGCCGGGTCGGGGGCCAGCGCCGTCGCCAGCGTCACCTCGATCCCGTCGCCCGCCGCCAGGATCGCGGCGAGGCCGGCGCCGCCGGGCCGGGCGTGGCTGCGGTGCTGGTCGATGACCGGCACGGCGGCGTCGGGGCTGAGCCGTTCGCTTGCTCCCTCGACGTCGCGGTCGAGCAGCGCGTCACCGACGATCAGCAGCCGCTCGCTCATCGCAGCACCCGCCGTCCGCCGTGGGCGGCGGGCTCGGCCGCCTCCTCGCGCTCCAGCCTCGCTACGGCGCGGTCGACGGCGGCGCAAAGCAGGTGGACGACGACGAGGTGGAGCTCCTGCACCGTGGCCATGTCCGAGGCGGCGCAGGCGATCGTCTCGTCGGCGAGGTCGGTGAGCGGATTGGGACCGGGGCCGGTGAGCGCCCAGGTCATCATCCCCAGCCGGTTGCCCGCTTCCACCGCGCGCAGGACGTTGGCGCTGCGACCCGACGTGCTGAGGACGAGCAGGACGTCGCCGGGCCTGCCGTGCGCCTCGACCTGGCGGGCGAAGCCCTGCTCGGGGCCGTAGTCGTTGACGATCGCGGTCAGCGCCGAGCCGTCGCCATGGAGCGGGATCGCGCTCAACGCTCGCCGGTTGCGACCGAAGCGGCCGACCAGCTCGGCGCTCATGTGCTGCGCCTCGGCCGCCGAGCCGCCGTTGCCGGCCACCAGCAGCCGCCCGTCCTCGAAGAGCGTTCGGCCGAGCCACTCGCCCCAGTCGTCGATCGCCTCGGCGCTGTCGCCCAGTGTCGACAGGGCGTCGGCGAGGCGACCGAGCCGGGCGGCGCTGCGCTCGCCCCGCTCGGCGACGGTGCCGCGCCGCGTCTCCGCCACCACCGCGGCGTAGACCTCGGTCGCCTGGGCGGCGACCCGCCGCCAGTCGTAGAGCCGGCGGGCTCGTTTCACCCCGGCGGCGCCATAGCGGCGTCGCAGGGCCGGCTGGGCCAGCAGCGAGTCGAGCGCCTCGGCCAGGCGGTCGGGGTCGCGGGGCGGCACGTGGATCCCGGTGCGGCCGTCGACGACGCTGTCGATCATCCCGCCGACCGCCGTCGCCACCACCGGCACGCCGCAGGCCATCGCCTCCAGCGGCACGATCCCGAAGGGCTCGTACCAGGGGACCGTCACAACGGCGTCGGCGGAGCGGATCAGGGTCGGCAGATCGGCCCGTTCGACCCGGCCGCGCAGGTCGACCCGCTCGGCGACGCCGAGCTCGGCGGCGAGATCGCCCAGGCGCCGCGCTTCCGGGTCCTCGCCGAGGCGCTCGCGGGGCGGCCCGCCGGCGACCACCAGTTCGGCCTCCGGCAGGCGCGAGAGTGCCGAGATCACGTTGCCGATCCCCTTCCGCTGGACCAGGCGGCCGACGTAGAGGAGCCGCCGGCGCGAGGCGTCGCGTGGCTCGGTCGGGCCGTCCGGCCCGAAGAGCTCGAGGTCGACGCCACAGGGCACGATCGAGAGGCGCGCGTTGTCGGCGCCGAGGCGCGTCAGCTCGAATACCTCGTCGCTGCAGGTGGCCATGATCCGCGCCGCCCGGGCGACGATCGAGCGCTCGACCTCGGCCCGCTCCGGGGCGCTCGTGTCGGCGCTTCCCTGGTGGCGTCGCTTGACCACGCCGAGCGCGTGGAAGGTCTGCACCACGGGGATCCCGAGCGGCTCGGCGGCGCTCAGCGAGGCATGCCCCGACATCCAGAAGTGCGCGTGGACGACGTCCGGCCGCCAGTCCCGCCAGGACCGCTCGAGCCGGCGGGCGAAGGCGGGCATGTGGGGGAAAAGCTCGTCCTTCGGCAGCTCGGCGACCGGCCCGGCCTCGACGTGCTCGACGACGACGCCGGGACAGACCTCGACCCGGCGCGGCAGGTCGGGGTCGTCGTGGCGGGTGAAGACGACGACCTCGTCGCCGCGCCGGGCGAGCTCGCGCGACAGGGCCGCGACGAAGACGTTCTGCCCGCCCGCGTCGACCCCGCCGAGGACGGCGAGCGGGCTGGCGTGCTCGGAGACCATCGCGATCCTCATCCCGCCACCTCCGCGAGCAGGCGATCCCAATCGCCGAGAAAGCGCTCGAGGCCGAAACGATCCAGCGCGACGCGCCGCGCTTCCCTGCCCTGGGCGACGGCGCGGTCCCGGTCGGCCATCAGCTCACGCAGGGCGCCCACGAGCACGTCGACCCGGGTCGAGATCGTCCCCGCCTCCGGCGGCACCGCCTCGATCGCCTCCGTCGTCGCCAGCGCGACCACCGGCATGCCCAGCTGCATGGCCTCGATCAGCGAGAGGCCCAGCGAGGTCCAGCGGATCGGGTGAAGGTAGGCGCGGCGCCGTGCCATCTCGTCGTGGAGCCGATCCTGTGGGAGGTCCTCGATGCCACCCAGCCGGGTGACGCCCATGCCGAAGAGCTGCAGCGGTACGTCGTGGTTCAGTCGCGGCAGCAGGTCGGTGCCGGTCACGCGGCCGCGTCGCAACGGCTCGTTGATCGCCACCGCCGCCTCGGCCAGCTCGCCGGTATAGCGGTAGCCAGGATCCGGGATGCCGTGCTCGATCACCCGGGTCGGCGTCGTCCCCGCGTCCCAGAAGAGGTCGTTGAAGTGGGTCACGTGGGCGAGCACGAGATCCCTGCGGTCGGCGACCGGATGGAGCATCTCGGCGATCCGCCCCTGCGGGGCGTTGTGCTCGACGTAGACCGCGGGCAGGTCGCGACCAGGTCTGCGCCCGGTCCACTGCTCGGTCAGGGCCGGCTCATGCGGGCGCTGCAGGAGGACCACGTCGATCTCGGCGTCGGCCAGATCATCCGGTCGGACCTCGACCGCGCGCTCCGGCCAGTCCCAGGTGAGCGCCCGGCCGTGGCCGTCCTCGCCGCGGCCGGGAAGGACCGGCAGCAGGTATTCGTGGTTGCCCTGGACGAAGGCGGTGGTCCAGGACCCGTGCACGTGCCAGAGCAGGATCCTCATGCATCCACCTCCAGCGGCCGGCCGCCGGCGACGCGCGTCAGGGCGGCGGCGACCTCGAGCGGCTCGACCTCGCGCAGGCAGGGGTGGCCGGAGACCGGGCACTCGCGGGCGCGGCAGCCGGCGCAGGGGACCTCGCGGTAGAGCAGCTCGTGGGGGACGCCCCAGGGCCGCCAGCTCCGCGGCGGCAGGGTCGGCGCGAACAGCGAGACGACCGGCGTGCCGACCGCCGCCGCCAGGTGGGCGGGACCGGTGTTGGCGACGGCGATCGCCCTGGCGCCCGCGATCACCGCGGCGAGGGCGCCGAGGTCGAGCGCGCCGCCGAGGTCGACCGGGTCGGGCGCGGCCGCCGCGACCCGCGCGGTCAGCTCGCGCTCGTCAGGCCCGCCGGTGACGACCACGCGCTCGCCGCGCATCGCCAGCATGTGGACCAGTTCCGCCCAGCGCTGCGGCTCCCAGGCGCGGGCGGGGACCGAGGCGCCGGGATGGACGACGACGTAGGGCTCGGGCAGGGGCGGCGGCGGGGCGGGGACGCGGACCTGCAGCCGCCCCGGATCGCCGGGCGGCAGCGCGTGGCCGGCCGCCTCGGCCAGCGAGAGTGCCCGGTCGACCTCGTGGAGCTCCTCGTCGACTCGGTGGCGGACGTCGAGCAGGGACCCTGGATAGTCGACCGAGATCGCCGCGATCCGCTGCACCCCGGCGAGTCGCAGCAGCAGCGCGGTCGGCAGTGGGCTCTGGTGGAAGGACGTGAAGATCACGGCCTCGCGTGGTTCCACCGCCGCCACCTCCCCGAGCAGATCGGCGCAGGCGTCGGGATCGATCGCCGGCGGATCCGGGTCGATCCAGGGCGCGCGGTGGACGAGCACCTCCTCGACCCCGGGGAGGAGGCGCCCCGCCGCCTCGCCGCGCGGGCCGCAGAGGAGCGTTACCGGCTCGCCGCCCGCGGCGAGGGCGCGGATCGCCGGGCCGATGACCAGCACGTCGCCGAGGCTGTCCTGACGGACCGCGAGGATCCCGCCGCGGCCACGCCTCATCGCCCGGCTCCGCCGTCGAGAAGCAGCTCCACCGCCGCCTCGAGGTCGGCGGCGACGCGCGGCGCCCGCCGCACGTCCTCCGCCTCGGTGGCGGCGGTCGGCACCAGCACCGCGGCGGCGCCGGCCGCCTGCGCCGCCTGCACGTCGGCGGCGATGTCGCCGACCACCGCGCAGTCCTCCGGTCGCACCCCGAGCACCGCGGCCGCCACCAGCACGAGGCCGGGGCGTGGCTTGCGGCACTCGCAGCCGTCCTTCTCCCCGTGGGGGCAGACGTGGACGCCGCCGTCGAGCCTGCCGAGGAGGTCCTCGACCCGTCGGTTCACCGCCGCGACCTGGTCGAGGTCGATCGACCCACGGGCGACGCCGCTCTGGTTGCTGATCACGGCGAGGCCGATGCCCGCCTCGCGCAGCCGCGCGACCGCCCGGGCGGCGCCCGGCATCGCGACGACTCGTTCGGGGTCGCCGTTGTAGGGGACGTCGACGACCAGGGTGCCGTCGCGGTCGAAGAGGACGGCCGCGGGACGGTCCGGGGGCGCCCCGTTGCCGTCTTCCTCCGGCCCGCCCCGGGCGAGAAGCGAGGGCAGGCGGACGAGTCCGAGCAGCGACCAGGCGGAGGCGGCCAGGGGTAAGGCCGCACTCGTCGTGAGCATCCGCGACGTCTCCGCCCGGTCGCCCGGCCCGGGCACCACCCGTGCCCAGGTCAGCTCGGTGGTGAGCCCCAGCCAGGCCGCTGCGGCAAGGGCGGCCGGTCGAGGTCTCCTCGCCGCGGCGAAGGACACCGCGGCAAGGGCGGCGACGGACGTCGCCAGGTGGCGGCGAAGCCGGCCGCGCGGCACCCCGCCCCAGCGTCGCCAGTGGCGGCCGTGCACGGCGCGCATCAGGACGTCGTCGGCGTTGCCGCGCTGACGCGCGACGCTGACCCAGAAGGCGGACTCGCCGACCGGGTGCTCGACGCGGCGCTCGCCGTGGGCTATCCGCCAGCCGCGGCGCAGGACGCGCATCGCCAGGTCGGCGTCCTCGCGGTAGGCCCGCGCGAAGCGCTCGTCGAAGCCGCCGACGGCGCGTAGGGCGTCGCGTCGGTAGGCGATGTCGGCGGTGATCCAGCGGGCGTCCTCGAGGGCCGCCACGTTGCGCTCCCAGTCCGTCGGCCGGCGACCGGACGGGAGCGGAACCCGCACCCGGCCCTGGCTGGCGGCGACCGCCGGGCCGAGCCGTTCGAGGTCGGTGCGCAGCCGCTCGGGCCAGTGGGTCTCAGGGACGACGTCGTCATCGAGGAAGGCGACCCAGGGTGCCCGCGAGCGGCGCCATCCGTCGTTGCGGGCGGCGGCCGGGCCGCGGCGCTCGCGGTCGTGGACGACGATCAGCTCGCCGAAGCAGGGGCGCCACCGCTCGAGCGCGGCGAGCAGCGGGCGCAACGAGTCGCGGCCGGTCGTCGGCACGACCACGTCGATGTCGGCGGGGCGCAGTTCGGCCAATCAGCCCACGCCGGACGCGGCCTCGACCCCGGACGCGGCGGCGCCGGAGAAGAGCTCCCCTCTGGTGACCAGGCAAGGACCGATCGCGAGCACGTCGATCGGTGCCGACCCGAAGCACTCCAAGGCGTCGCGCGGGTCGTCGACCATCGGCCTCCCGGCCGTGTTGAGGCTCGTGTTGATGACCACCGGGACCCCGGTCGCGTCCTCGAAGCTCGCCAGCATGCGGGCGAGCAGCGAATTCGTCGCGGGGTCGACGGTCTGGATCCGGGCGGTGCCGTCGACGTGCACCGCGGCAGGGATCAGGTCAGCCCAGTCGCCGCGGACCCGGTGGGTAAAGAGCATGTAGGGGCTGGGCAGCGGACCGTCGAAGATCTCCCCGGCCCGCCGCTCGAGCACCATCGGCGCGACCGGGCGGAACTGCTCGCGGCCCTTGATCGCGTTCAACCGCTCGAGGTTGCGCGGGTCGCGCGGGTCGGCGAGCAGCGAGCGCCGGCCGAGCGCCCGCGGTCCCCACTCGGATCGGCCCTGATACCAGGCGACGACGTGGTTCTCGGCCAGGTGGGCGGCGACCGCCGCGGCGAGGTCGTCGGGCCGTCGAAAAGGAACGGCGGCGCCGCGCAGCCACTCCTCGACCTCGGCGTCTGACCAGGAACGACCAAGGGCGGCGTCGCGCATCGGGCGTGGCGGGGCGCCGAGCTCTTCCGAGGCGACGACGGCGGCGCCGAGAGCGGTGCCGGAATCGCCTGCCGCGGGCTGTACCCAGACTTCCTCGAAGGGACCTTCGCGGGCGATCCGCGAGTTGGCGACGCAGTTCAGGGCCACCCCGCCCGCCATCGCGAGGCGGCGCTCGCCGCTTTGCCCGGCGAGCCAGCGGCAGAGGTCGAGCAGTGTCTCCTCGAGCACGCATTGGACGCTGGCGGCGAGGTCGGCGTGGTGCTCGGTCCAGTCGGCTTCGGCCGCGAGCGGCGGCGCCAGCCGGCCCCAGTCGGGGCGGTGGGCGACGAAGCCACCCGCTCCGTCGGCGTGGACCAGTCGGCGTAGCTCGTCGGCCATCGTCGGTCGACCGTAGGAGGCCATCGCCATCACCTTGTACTCGTCGGAGGAGCGACGAAAGCCGAGGTGCGCGGTCAGGTCCTCGTAGAGCAGGCCGAGGGAGTGGGGGAGATCCTGGGCGGCGAGCGTCTCGAACTCGCCGTCGGCGTAGCGGCCCGCGAGGTGGGAAGTGGCCTCGCCACGACCGTCGAGCACGAGGACGGCGCAGCTCGGCCAGCCGACCGCGCCGTAGGCGGAGGCGGCGTGGGCAAGGTGGTGGGGCACGAAGCGGACCAGGCCCGGGTCGAGCCCCGGCAGGGCGGCGGCGAGAAACCGAGGCGCCCGCCGGGCGAACATCGTCCGCAGCTCCTCCCAGGGATCGTCGGTCGTCTCGCCGTCGACGGCCAGGGCCGGGTCGTAGGAATACGCCACGGCGTCGAGATCGCCGACGCCGAGGCCGACCGCGGCCAGGCACCAGCGGGCCGCCGCCTCGGGGATCTCCCAGGTCGAGAAGGCGACCGGGCGCTTGCCGTGCTTGCGCCGGCTGAAGCGCTCCTCTTCGGCCGCCGCGACCACCTCGCCGTCGACCAGAAGGGCGGCGGCGCTGTCATGGAAGACGGCGTTGATGCCGAGCACCGCGGTCACCGTGGGCCGACCCGGTCGACTCTGTCGCTCATGTCCTCGGGTACCCGCGCCAAATGCGGACGAACAGTGCCGGTGCTCAGACGATGTCGGGCTGGTGGTCCGGGCCTATACGCGCGGCGAGGCGGGCGGCCATACGGTAGGGATCCGCGGTCCCCCGGGCCCGAGCGGCCTCCACTGACGGGCGTCGTCGGCCGGCGAGCTCGGGTGGCAGGGATCGAATCGAAGCGAAGTCGGCACGTTTGAACCCCGGTATCAGCGCGGCCGTACGGCCAAGCAACCAAGCCTCCAGGAAGGGAGACCGATGAGGAAGCGTGTTTCGTCCATTTTCGTGATCACCGCTGTCTGCGCGGCACTCGGAGCGGCGCTCTTCGCCGTCGGCGCCGAGGCCGCGGTCCGCCACTTCGACGCCACGATCGTCGCCAAGGACTCGTCCGCCAAGACCGTCCGGGTCCGCACCCAGGGCGGGGCCACGGTCACCGTCAAGGTCAACGCCCGTACCCGCTTCGAGCGGATCGGCGGCGGCTTCGCCGGGCTCGCCAAGGGCATGGCGATCGAGATCGGCGCCTTCAAGACCGAAGGCGGCTGGGTGGCGGCCCAGATCGAGCCCCGGTCGGTCAGCGGTGGCGGCCAGGAAGGCTCCGGCGACGACCGCGGCGGCGGGCGCGGCGGCGGCCGCGACGACGGTCCCAACCACGCCTGAGCCCCCGGACGCGCTAGCCGGCGGGGCGGCCGGCCTGTCGACGCTCGCGGTAGAGGGCGACCCCGCTGCAGCGTTCGCCTCATGGCCGTCGAGCTCCCCTGACCACGTGACTTCCTCACAATCCGTCGCCGTGGCAAGGATTCGCCGCCGTCCGGCCTGCTGCGACCCCGCCTCGCGACCGGGCGCCTAGGACCGCGCCAACTCGGCTTCGTAGGCGGCGCGGAGGCGGTCCATGACCGACTCCTGGCCCGAGGGGCGGGGGATGCCGAGGTGTTGTTCGCGGAGCTCGTCCATGAATTCGTCCCAGAGGGCGGGGCCGCCTTCCTCGAGGAGCTGGGCGCGGATGGAGAGCTCGGGGGTGGTGGGGAGGTGGCGGCGGCCCCAGGCGCCGAGGTGGGCGATGACCGGGACGAGCTGGATGGCGGGCTCGGTGAGGCTGTAGATGACCTTCTGCTTGTGGGAGGGGTCGGGGGCGCGGGAGACGAGCCCCTGGTCGGTGAGGCGGCGGAGGCGGTCGGCGAGGATGTTGGAGGCGATGCCCTCCTCGGAGCCGGCGAGGAGCTGACCGAAGTGGCGGCGGTTGCCGAACATCATGTCGCGGATGACGAGGAGCGACCACTTGTCGCCGATGACCTCGATCGAGAGGTTGATCGGGCAGCCGGATCGCCCGTCGCCCTTGGCGGCGCTCACCGGGCCTCCGAGTTTCTGCTTGCACTCTGCAAGTGGTTCATGTTAGCGTGCGGGGCACACCACTTGTGAATTGCAAGTGGTGTGCCCCACGACGGAGGAGGAGAGATGTCGAAGGTCATCGCCGACATGACGATCACGCTGGACGGCTACGGATCCGGACGGGGCCAGAGCGCCGAGCGGCCCTTCGGTGACGTCGACGGCGACCGACTGCACGCCTGGATGTTCGCCCACGGCGAGGAAAATGCCGCCGAGCGGGCGGCGATGGGAGAGGCCGGCGCCTTCGTGATGGGCCGCAACATGTTCGGCCCCGACCGCGGCGACTGGGACCTCGAGTGGCACGGCTGGTGGGGCGATGACCCTCCCTTCCACATGCCGGTGTTCGTGCTCGGCCACCGCCCGCGCCGCAGCGTCGAGATGGAGGGCGGCACCACCTTCCACTTCGTCACCGACGGGGTCGAGGCGGCGCTCGCGCAGGCGCGGGAGGCCGCGGGCGGGAAGGACGTCTCGATCGCCGGCGGCCCCGGCACCCTGAACCAGTACCTCGCGGCCGGGCTCGTCGACGAGCTGCGCCTCCACGTCGTGCCGTTCGTCGCCGGCGGCGGCGAGCGGGTCTTCGACGGCGTCGGCCCGATCGCGCTGAAGCCGGCGGCGAGCCGCACCACGCCGCACGTCACCCACCTCCTCTACCGGCGCTGAGTGCTCCCGCCGAGCGGTCCCCAGACCCGCGCGACCCCCCTAAACCTTGGGGTCCGGGTTTGGGGATCGAACACACCGTCACCCTCAGCGGCCGCAACGGGGTCAAGGGCATGGTGTTGGCGAACCCGGGCAGATCGCGGTCCAGAAGGGGAAGGGGCCCCGCGCCTGGTCAAGCGCTGAGCGGGCGCCGCCGACGTCACCGCCACAGCTCGCGGCGCAGCAACTCGTTGCCGCGCTCGAGCTGTTGGATGGTGGCGTTGGCGACCGAGCGCACCTTGGTGCCGCGGTTGATGCGCGCCTGGATCTCCCGGTGCGACTGGCCGGTGCGGCGGGCGACGTCGCCGACCAGGCGGCTGCGTTCGGCGCGGAGTCGCTCGCGGGTCGCGTAGGCCGACTCGCGGGCGGGGTCGCCCTCCGCGGGCGCCGGCGCGGCCGGGGCGATGGCGAGCGACTTCTTCGGCGCCGGCGGCTTCGGGTCGTCGGTGGGGAAGAGCTGCAGCGCGGTCTCGCTCATGATCGCCTCGTCGAGCTCGGCACCGCCCGAGCTCAGCGCCGCGAATCCGCCGCCCTCGCCGGGCTCCTTCGGCGGCTCGTCGAACTCCTCGCCCTCGTCCTCCTCGCCGCTCGGCGAGAGGTCGAGCGCGTGGCGGCGCTCGACCTCGATCTCGTGGGCGAGGGCCTTGAGGCGCGAGTCGGCAGGCATCAGCAGGTAGCTCATCTGCCGCCGCGGCCCGCCCGGCGTGGTGCGGATGAAGCGGCCGACGACCTGGCGGAAGAAGAGCTCAGTCCGCGCCGCGGTGGCGTAGACGCCGACCCGCAGGCGGGGGATGTCGACTCCCTCGGAGACCATCAGCACCGAGACCAGCCAGCGCCGGTCGGAGGCGGCGAACTCGGCGATCCGGCGGCTGGCACCGGGCTCGTCGCTCATCACGATCTCCGGCTGCTCGCCGGCGATCATCGCGAGGCGCGCGGCGATCGCCCGCGCGTGGTCCTGGTCGGAGGCGATCACCAGGCCGCCCGCGTCGGGGTGCCCTGCGGCGCGCACCTCGCTCAGCCGCGCGTCGCCGTCGCGGAGCACCTCGCCCATCCACTCGCCCTCCGGGCTGAGCGCCGTGCGCAGCCGCCGCGCCGCCTCCGCGGCGGGCAGGACGAGGTCGAAGTCGGCGCTCCGCAGCCGCCCGTCGGAGACCCACTCCATCTCGCCGTCGTAGGGCAGGAAGGTGATCGGGCGGCAGACGCGGTCGCGCAGCGCCTGCGGGTAGCCGTAGACGTAATCGGCGCGGCTGAGGCCGTCCTCGTCGTAGGCGACCCAGGGAATCGCCGAGTTGTCGGAGCGGAACGGCGTCCCCGAGAGGAGCAGGCGGAAGCGGGCGCCGTCGAAGGCGCGGCGGGCGCGCAGCCCCCAGGCCGCCTGGTCCCCCATGTGGTGGGGCTCGTCGGCGATCAGCAGGGTGGTGCGGCGGCCGGCGGCCACCCGGTGGGTGTCGGGCCCCGCGGCGATCGTCTGGTAGGTGACGGCGACGCCGTGGAAGTCGGTCGACTCCGGCCCGTCGGAGTTCGGCCGGTTCGGCTCGAGGTCGATCCCATATCGGGCCGCATCGGCCGCCCACTGGCGACAGATGTGGGTGGTCGGGCCGGCGACGACGACGCGGGAGACGAACCCCGCCCGCAGCATCCGGTGGGCGATGTGGAGGCCGAAGGTGGTCTTCCCCGCGGCGGGCGTCGCCGAGGCGAGGAAGCTCGCGCCCGAGTGCGCCCGCACCGCTTCGGTCGCCTCCTTCTGCCAGGCGCGGAGGGGCCTGCCGCTTGGCCATTCCGGGAGCGATCGGGCAGGCGGCCGCCCGCCGGTCAACTGCTGAGAGGCGTCGTACAAGGGCGGGCAAGGATAGGGGCGCGGGCGGCGGAGGGGGTCGCCGCCGACCGCCCCGGCCTGGCCGCGCCGGCCCGCGAGTACATTGGGGCCTTGCCCTCCGACCCACCTTCCGAACACACCGCGGACAACGCGGCCGAGCCGGCGCCGTCACCGAAGACGCCGCCGCCGACCACGCCGCACCCGTCCGGCTGGCGCGTCGACCCGGCCCCGGACGGCCGCGGGGCGCCGCCGCAGCAGAAACCGCCGTTCATCCCGCGCAGTCGGACCTTCATCTGGATCCTGGTCGGGCTGCTGGCGCTGAACGTGCTGATCGCGATCGTCACCAGCGGCCCCGAGAGCAGGCCGCAGGTGCCCTACCAGCCGTTCTTCGTCGAACAGGTGACCGGGAACAACGTCCGCGACATCAGCTCGACCGGCGACTCGATCGAAGGGACGCTGAAGAAGGAGGCGACCTACACGCCGCCCGGCGGCGGCGACGAGGTGACCGTGAGCAAGGACTTCAAGACCGAGGTCCCCTCGTTCATCGACAACCGCGCGGTCACCGAACTCCTCACCGAACACCACGTCGTGATCAACGCCTCGCCGCCGGAATCGGGGCGCTCGGTGCTGGGGACGATCCTCCTCGCCTTCCTGCCGACGCTGCTGATCATCGGCTTCTTCCTCTGGCTGATCCGCAAACAGACCGGTGGAGGAGGGGGCGTGCTCGGCGGCTTCGGCCGCTCGACCGCGCGGCGGGTCGAGGCCGACGGCCAGAACCGGGTCACCTTCAAGGACGTCGCCGGGATCGACGAGGCCGAGGAGGAGCTGGAAGAGATCGTCGACTTCCTGAAAAACCCGGGGCGCTACACGCGGCTCGGGGCGCGGATCCCGCACGGCGTGCTGCTCTACGGGCCGCCGGGCACCGGCAAGACGCTGCTCGCCCGCGCCGTCGCCGGACAGGCCCACGCCGCCTACTTCCACGTCTCCGCCTCGGAGTTCGTCGAGGCGATCGTCGGCGTCGGCGCCTCCCGCGTCCGCGACCTCTTCAAACAGGCGAAAGCCGCCTCGCCGGCGATCATCTTCATCGACGAGCTCGACGCGATCGGCCGCTCGCGCTCCGGCAACGTGGCCGGGCTCTCGGGCGGCAACGACGAGCGCGAGCAGACGCTGAACCAGATCCTCACCGAGATGGACGGCTTCGAGCCGGGCACCGACGTGATCGTGCTCGGAGCGACCAACCGCCCCGAGATCCTCGACCCGGCGCTGCTGCGTCCGGGCCGCTTCGACCGCCGCATCGCGGTCAACCCGCCGGACCGCAACGGGCGCGTCGCGATCCTGAGGATCCACACCCGCGACGTGGCGCTCGCCGACGACGTCGACCTGGAGCGGATCGCGGCCTCGATCCCCGGCTCGACCGGCGCCGACATCGCCCTGCTCGTCAACGAGGCGGCGATCTTCGCCGCCCGCCGCGAACACGCGCGGGTCGAGCAGCGCGACTTCACCGACGCGATCGAGAAAATCCTTCTCGGCGCCGAGCGCCAGGTGGTGATGACCGACGCCGACCGCCGGCGCACCGCCTACCACGAGTCCGGGCACGCGCTGGTCGGGATGCTGACCCCGGGCGCCGACCCGGTGCGGAAGATCTCGATCATCCCCCGCGGGCAGGCACTCGGCGTGACGCTCTCGACCCCGGAGAGCGACCGCTACAACTACCGCCGCGAGGACCTGATCGCGAAGATCAAGGTCGCCCTCGGCGGCCGCGCGGCGGAGAAGCTCGTCTTCGACGAGATCTCGACCGGCGCCGAGTCCGATATCCAGAACCTGACCCAGGTCGCCCGCGGCATGGTCGGGCGCTGGGGGATGAGCGAGGCGATCGGCCCGATCGCGGTCGCCGACGGCCGCCAGGACGGCATGCTGCTGCCGGGCACGGTCCCGGCCTCGGAGCCGACCCAGGAGCTGGTCGACCAGGAGGTCCGACGGATCGTCGACGAGTCGGAGGAGGAGGTCGTCGGGCTGCTGAGGCGCGAGCGCGACCGACTCGAGGCGCTCGCCACCGCGCTCCTCGACCGCGAGACCCTGGACCAGCCCGAGGCCTACGAAGTGGCCGGCGTCCCGATGTCCGAAGAGGACCCCGCCCTCCAGCCGTGACCTGAGCCCCCTGCGGCCGGGAGGCTAGCCGGCCGGACCAGCGTGTCGGCGGCTGCGACGGGTACCTGGGAAGGGCACGCGTGCTCCGTGACCACCGCGCGCAGACGAGAGGCCGGCGGCTTTGACCGTACGTTCCCGCCAGGCCCGGAAGCGACCAACGAGCCGACGGTACCCGTCCTCAGGGTGCCATCGGCAAGCGAGGCGTCTCGTCGCGCCGGGGTGGGGGGCGGGGAAGCTGGGACGCCGGCTGGCGCCTCGAGGGTCTGCCGCGGGGAAGCCGGCGCCTCAGGGGCCGGCGGCTCGGGGCGGTTGGGGCCTCGGGGGCCGGCCGGCCGGCTGGCGCCTCGGGCCCCTGCGGCGGGGAAGCTGCCGCCTCGGGCGCCCGCGCCGGGGAAGCTGGCGCCTCGGGGGCCTGCGGCGGGAAGCTGTCGCCCGGGCGGAAGCTGGCGCCTCTTGCCCCTGCGCCCGGGGAAGCTGTCGCCCGGGGCGGCTGATCGGCGACCCGGGCCGGCTGAGGTCGCCGATCAGCCGCCCAGGTCGGGAGGTGGTGCGGGAGACGCCGGGGGTTCGTCACGCTTCCGTGGGCTTCTCCACGGATCCGTGAGCGTTCCGTGACGTCTCCCGACCGCCACGGCCGACCCATGGACCTTTGTCACCCTGTGGGTGACAAAGGTCCATGGGTTGCGGGCCGGAGGCCCGACCGCCGACGGAAGGCGCGCGGAGGGGTCGACTCGTGCGCCTTCGGTGTCCTTCTCCACGGTTCCGTGCGGGTTCCGGGAGGGCCGGTCTCGCCCTGCGTGGATAACCCGTGCCATGGCACGGGTTATCCACGCAGCGCGTATCGCGGTCCGGATCGGGTGACGGAGGCGTGTCGTCGCTCCCTCGTCCCTCCCCGCAGGCGCCCCGTGCTGCCGCGGATGCCCTGCCGACCACTGCCGCCACGTCGGTCGGCAGGGCATCCGCGGCACCCGGCGGGGGCGTGAAGTCGTTCCCGCTGTCCGTCAATCCGGTGCCAGGGAGGTATGCAGGAGTTCCGGCTCGGTCGGGGCAGACCGCGGGAGCGCGGCGAGCGCGCCGGGCGCATGGTGGTGATCCCCGAGCCATGACCGGGTAGGGACCGGGCGTGGGTGCCGCAGCGCTCGACCTCGTTCCCCCGTTTCGCCCGATCCGCCGCCGGGACGGCTATCTGCCCCTGGAGGACCTCGGGCTGATCGGCGACGGCACTACCTCGGCGCTGGTCGGCCTCGACGGCAGCATCCCCTGGCTGTGCCTGCCGCGCTTCGACTCCGACCCGCTCTTCTGCGGCCTCCTCGACGGCGCCAACGGCGGCGCGTTCACGGTCGCGCCCGAGGAGGTGGTCGAGGCGCGCCGCCGCTACGAGCGCGACACCGCCGTCCTGGTCACCGAAATGCGCAGCCCGACCGGCGTGGTCGCGGTCACCGACGCCCTCGCACTGCACCCGGGAACCGACCTCAGCGAGGACGCCTCGGCCGGGCGCTGCGAGCTGATCCGCTCGGCCGCGGTCGTCTCCGGGACCGTCCGCGTGCGGATCGAGATCGAGCCGCGCGGCGGAGCCACGTCCCACGTCGCCGCCGGCGGCCTCTGGGTGAACGCCTGGCGCCGCCCCGACCTCGACCTCCACGTCCGCTGCAACCGCCCCCTGGAGGAGCTGCACAGCGTCCACGAGCTGCGCGCCGGCGAGCGCCTCGACACGGTCCTCTCCTGGGCGGGCGCCACCCGGCACCACCGCTTCGCCGCCGACGAGCTCCTGGAGGGGACCGTCGCATCCTGGCGTGCCTGGATGGAGGGCTGCGACTACGACGGGCCGGAAGCGGCGCTGGTGCGGCGATCCGCGATCACGTTGAAGCTCTGCGACCACTGGAGCAACGGCGCCCTGATCGCCGCGCCGACCTCCTCGCTGCCCGCGCCGATCGGCGGGGTCCGCAACTGGGACTACCGCTACACCTGGATCCGCGACGCCTCCTTCTCGGTGTACGCCTTCCGCCGGGTCGGCTTCGGCGACGAGGCGGGGGCGTTCCTCGGCTGGGTGCTGGACACCTTCGAGCACGGCAGTGCGCCGAAGATCATGTACGACGTTGACGGCGGGCCGGTCCCCGACGAGGTGGTCGACGGAGAGCTCGAGGGCTACCGCCGCTCGTCCCCGGTGCGCTGGGGCAACGGCGCCGCCGACCAGCGCCAGCACGACGTCTACGGCGAGGTGCTCGACTGCGCGTACCAGTGGGTGCAGGAAGGCGGGTCGATCGACGAGCACCTGTGGGCGCGACTGGCCGCCCTCGCCGACCTCGCCGGCGAGGCCTGGCGCCTTCCCGACCAGGGCATCTGGGAGGTCCGCAGCGAGGGTCGGGTC
Organism: Solirubrobacterales bacterium; assembly: GCA_051986435.1. Classification (GTDB taxonomy): domain Bacteria; phylum Actinomycetota; class Thermoleophilia; order Solirubrobacterales; family 70-9; genus VAYN01. The sequence continues at coordinate 41,703 of JBPYFM010000179.1, forward strand.
TTCACCTACTCCGCCGGGCTATGCCAGGTCGCGCTGGACCGGGCCGCCTGGCTGGCCGAGACGACCGGCCTGCCGGGGCCGACTGCGCGGTGGCGGCGCGACGCGGCCACCCTGCGCGACGCCGTCCTGGGGTCATGGGACGAGGACGCCCAGACCCTCAGCGAGCACCTCGACGGGGGCGGCAGCCTCGACGCCAGCCTGCTGGCGCTGCCGACGCGACGGGTCGTCCCGGCGGACCACCCGCGGATGGCGGCGACGGCGGCGGCGGTGGCCGAGCGGCTCTCGGCGGGCGACGGCCTGCTCTACCGCTACCTCCACCGCGAGTCCCCGGACGGGATCCCCGGCGACGAGGGCGCGTTCCTGCTGTGCAGCTTCTGGCTGGTCGAGAACCTCGCGCGGCAGGGCAAGCTGGACGAGGCCTCGGAGCTCTACGCGTCGCTGTGCGGGCGGGCGAGCGACCTCGGGCTGCTGCCCGAGCAGATCGACCCGACCACGGGCGAGTTCTCCGGCAACTTCCCCCAGGCGCTGAGCCACATCGGCGTGATCGCGGCGGGCGTGACGCTGGCGCGGCGGCTGGGGGGAGGGCGCGCGGCCGAGGCCGGCGAGGCGGCCGCCCGGTGATCGGGGAGGAGTCGCTCGCGCTCGAGGGGGTCCTTGCTCGACAACCTCGTGACGCTGGAGGGACATGCTGCCGGCGGCCCGTCCTGATGCGACCTACACTGGATGTCCAGTGTTTCCCGACGGATTCGACTCGGTCGAGATCAGCGGGGACGATCCGGACCTCGCGGCGCTCGTCTGCGGGCAGCTCCAGGTGCTGGGCCATCCCGTGCCATCGCAGCTGCTGATCAGCGAGATCGACAACCTCGTGCTCCTCATCATGTCGTGGGATCCGTCGCCGGGGTTCGGGCTTCCCGCGGACCTCGGGGCCGCGCTCGGTGAAGTCGCGCAGGCGCACCTTCACCGCCGGGTGGGGAGGGTGCGGTCGAGCGAGACGCCGGGCTTCGACGGCGCGCTCGTCTACCTGTTCCTCGACGGGTCGAACGAAGAGCCGGGGGAACGGGCGGAGGCGCTGGTGCAGTGGTCGGGGCAGGCCTGCCGCACCTCGGAGGCGCGCCGGCGCCTCGCGGTGGCGCGGGGGGTGGAAGCGCAGGTCCTGCGGTCGCGCTCGCGGATGGCCCGCAGCGAAGCGCGCCGGGCGCGCCGGCGATCTCGTCCCGCCGGGCCGGCCCGGCTTGTATAACGCCTTGATGGGCCATTCCGACGGAGCCGCCGTTGTCGAGTTGACCGACGGTGGGCTCTCGCGCGAGGAGGTCGTCGCGGTCGCCCGCGGCGGGGCGGAGGTGACGGTGGGCGAGGCCGCCGTCGCGGCGATGGAGCGGAGCGCCGCCGTGGTCGCCGGGCACGTCGCCTCCGACGAACCCGTCTACGGGGTGTCGACCGGCTTCGGGGCCCTGGCGACGACGCCGATCCCGGCGGAGAAGCGGGCGCTGCTGCAGAAGTCCCTGCTGCGCTCGCACGCGGCGGGGATGGGGCCCGAGGTGGAGACCGAGGTCGTGCGGGCGATGATGGTGCTGCGGGCGCGCTCGCTGTCGATGGGCTTCAGCGGCGTGCGGCCGCTGGTCGCCGAGGCGATCGTGGCGCTGCTGAACGCGTCGTTGACGCCGGTCGTGCCGGAGCACGGCTCGCTCGGGGCGAGCGGCGACCTGGCGCCGCTCGCGCACGCGTCGCTGCCGCTGCTCGGGGAGGGGACGGTGCGGGACGCCTCCGGCGAGCTCCGCCACGCCGGCGAGGCGCTCGCTGCCGCGGGCCTTGCGCCGATCGAGCTGCGCGCGAAGGAGGGGCTCGCGCTGATCAACGGGACCGACGGGATCCTCGGCATGCTGGTGCTGGCGCTGCGCGACCTCGGCCTGCTGCTGAAGGCCGCCGACGTCTCCGCCGCGCTCAGCGTCGAGGCCCTGCTCGGCACCGACCGCGCCTTCGCCGCGGACCTCCTGGCCCTGCGCCCGCAGCCGGGCCAGCAGGCCAGCGCAGCGAACCTCCGCCGCCTGTTGGAGGGCTCCGCCGTCGTCGCCAGCCACCGTCACGGCGACCCGCGGGTCCAGGACGCCTACTCGCTGCGCTGCGCCCCGCAGGTGAACGGCGCCGCCCGCGACGCGCTCGCCTACGCGAGGACAACCGCCGACCACGAGCTGGTCGCGGCGATCGACAACCCGATGGTGCTGCCCGACGGCCGGGTCGAGTCCTGCGGCAACTTCCACGGCGCGCCGCTCGGGCTCGCCTGCGACCTGCTCGCGATCGCCTCCGCCGACGTCGGCGCGATCGCCGAGCGCCGCACCGACCGCCTGCTCGACCCGGTCCGCTCCGAGGGCCTGCCGCCGTTCCTCGCCGAGGACGCCGGGGTCAACTCGGGGCTGATGATCGGCCACTACACGCAGGCGGCGATGGTCGCCGAGAACCGGCGCCTGGCGGTGCCCGCGAGCTCCGACACGCTCTCGACCAGCGCCTCGCAGGAGGACCACGTGTCGATGGCCTGGGGGGCGGCGCGCAAGCTGCGCGCCTCGCTGGCGAACCTGCGGCGGATCCTCGCGGTCGAGGCCACCGTCGCGGTGCGCGGCCTCGAGCTGCGCCCGCAGGAGCCCGCCGCCGGCACCGCCGCCGCCCGCGGTCGCCTGCGCGCCGCGGTCCCCGGCTTCGGCCCCGACCGTTGGCTCTCGCCCGAGCTCGCCGCGGTCGAGGAGCTGGTCGGGTCCGGGGCGCTGGTCGCCGCGGTCGAGGAGAGGATCGGAGGTCTGGAGTGAGCCGGGAGATCCACGCGCCGCACGGAAGCGAGCTGTCCTGCAAGGGGTGGCCGCAGGAGGCCGCGATGCGGATGCTGATGAACAACCTCGATCCCGCGGTCGCGGAGCGTCCCGAGGACCTCGTCGTCTACGGCGGCACCGGCCGCGCGGCGCGCTCCTGGGAGGCCTTCGACGCGATCGTCCGCTCGCTCCGCACGCTGGAGGCCGACGAGACGCTGCTCGTCCAGTCCGGCAAGCCGGTCGGCGTCATGCGCACGCACGAGTGGTCGCCGCGCGTCCTGATCGCCAACTCGAACCTGGTCGGCGACTGGGACAACTGGGACGAGTTCCGCCGCCTCGAAGCCGAGGGGCTGACGATGTACGGGCAGATGACCGCGGGCTCCTGGATCTACATCGGCAGCCAGGGGATCGTCCAGGGGACGTACGAGTGCTTCGCCGAGATCGCGCGCCGGCGCCACGGCGGCTCGCTGGCGGGGACGATCACGGTGACCGCCGGGCTCGGCGGCATGGGCGGCGCGCAGCCGCTGGCGATCACGATGAACGGCGGCGTCGCGCTCTGCGTCGAGGTCGACGGGGAGCGGATCGCCCGGCGCCTGGAGACGCGTTACCTCGACGAGGAGGCCGAGGATCTCGACGACGCGATCCGCCGCTGCGAAGGCGCCAGGCGCGAGGGGCGGGCGCTCAGCGTCGGCCTCCGCGCCAACGCGGTCGACGTCCTGCCCGCCCTCCTGGCGCGTGGCTTCGAGGCCGACATCGTCACCGACCAGACCAGTGCACACGACCCGCTGAACGGGTACGTGCCCAACCTGATGAGCCTGGAGGAGGCGGAGCGGCTGCGGGTCGAGGATCCCGAGGAGTACGTACGGCGCTCGCGGGCGGCGATCGCGGCCCACTGCGCGGCGATGGTCGAATTCCTCGACCGCGGCGCCGAGGTCTTCGACTACGGCAACAGCCTGCGCGCCGAGGCGCGCCTCGGCGGCTTCGAGCGCGCCTTCGACTATCCCGGCTTCGTGCCCGCCTACGTGCGGCCGCTCTTCTGCGAGGGCAAGGGGCCGTTCCGCTGGGTCGCGGTGTCCGGGGACCCGGCCGACATCGCCGCCACCGACGCCGCGGTGCTGGACGAGCTGGCGGGCGACGAGGCGCTCGAGCGCTGGATCCGCCTGGCCGAGGAGCGGATCGCCTTCCAAGGGCTGCCGGCGCGGATCTGCTGGGCCGGGTACGGCGAGCGCCACCGCCTCGGCCTGCGCTTCAACGAGATGGTGCGCAGCGGTGAGCTGAAGGGGCCGATCGTGATCGGCCGCGACCACCTCGATTCGGGCTCGGTCGCCTCGCCCTACCGCGAGACCGAGGCGATGGCCGACGGCTCCGACGCGATCGCCGACTGGCCGCTCCTGAACGCGCTGGTCAACACCAGCGCCGGCGCCTCCTGGGTGTCGATCCACGACGGCGGCGGAGTCGGGATCGGCCGCTCCCTCCACGCCGGGATGGTCTGCGTCGCCGACGGCACCGACCTGGCGGCCGAAAAGCTCGACCGGGTGCTGCGGACCGATCCCGCCATGGGCGTGATCCGACATGCCGACGCGGGGTACGAGCGGGCGATCGAGGTCGCCGCCGAGCGGGGCGTGCGGGTGCCGATGGGAGAGGAGGAGCAGTGAGCGTCCGAGGGCTCGCGGAGGTGCGGGGGCCCGGGGGGCGGGGCGGTCCACACTGCTTCGGGCCTGGCCGTCCGCACCGCATCGGGGCGGGCCGTCCACACCAGTTCGCGCCCGGTCGTCCGCACCGCTTCGAGGCGCGGGTGGCGGGTGTCCTGGGCGCCTCATGGGGGTCGTGGCAGGCTGTGACCCCCATGAGGCGCCCAGGACGGGAGGGGTGCGGGAGATGCCGAGGGTCCGTCACGCTTCCGTGGGCTTCGTCACGCTCCCGTTCGGTGAGTTCGCAGTTCTCCGTATATAGGACGGAGAACTGCGAACGCCCGACCGGGGCGCTGGCGGTGGGGGCCGCCCAGGGCCGATGAGGGCCGATCCGTGACGAAGATGCCGGGAACGTCACCCTTTCCGTGGCCTTATGCCTCATGCCGGGCCCGATCCGAGGGCCCGGAAACGCGCTGCGTGTATTACACCCCCTATGGGGCGGGAAATACACGCAGCGCGTCCGTGCGTGTTGGACAACACGGGAGGAAGCGTGGACTTCTCACGCTCTTCGTGACGAGGTCCCACCTCGGTCACGGATCCGTGCCACTCCCGTCACCCTCCCGTGACCCTGCCGCGAGGGTCCCTCCACGCTCCCCCGAGACTCGGCCCTCTCGGCACGGCCACAGCCTGCCCGGGCCGTGGCGAGAGGGCCGCGTCCCTCGGTCGTCGCACCTGAAAGCGTCGCACCCATGACCGTCCTCCCGATCCGCGTCATGGGCGATCCCGTGCTCCGCGAAGAGGCCCGCGAGGTGACCCTCGAGGAGCTCGCCGGCGAGGAAATCCAGACGCTGATCGACGACATGATCGAGACGATGCGGGCCGCCGATGGGGCCGGGCTGGCGGCGCCGCAGGTCGGCGTCTCGCTGCGGATCGCGGTGATCGAGGTCCGGCCGGGCAACCCGCGCTATCCATACAAGCCGCCGATCCCGCTGACCGTGATCGTCAACCCGGAGCTGACGCCACTGGACGACGCGACCTTCGCCACCAACGAGGGCTGCCTCTCGATGCCGAACGTGCGGGGGGACCTGGAGCGCTTCGAGAACGTCGGCGTGCGTTATCTCGACCGCGAGGGCGCTCCCCATGAGGAGACGCGGCGCGGCCTCGCCGCCGGCACCTTCCAGCACGAGGTCGACCACCTCGACGGCATCCTCTTCGTCGACCGGATGGCCGACATGCGGAGCCTCTCGACGTGGGAGGAGTTCGAGCGCCACGGCAAAGCCGAGTTCCTGGCGCGGGTGGAAGCGCTGGTCGAGCGGGTGGGCTCGTGAGCGAGCTTTGGTGCGAGCACGCCTGGCTCGGCGGCGAGGCGGCGACGGCCGGGGTCGTGATCGGGGTCGAGGGTGAGCGGATCATCACCGTGCGCACCGGCGTCGCGAGCGCGCCGGAGGGCGCGGTGGTCCTGCCCGGCTACACGCTGCCCGGCCTCGCCAACGCCCACTCGCACGCCTTCCAGCGCGCCTTCCGCGGCAAGGCCGAGGCGGGCCGCGGGACCTTCTGGACCTGGCGCGAGGAGATGTACGCGGCGGCGGCGCGCCTGGACCCCGACTCCTACTTCGCCCTGGCGCGGGCCACGTTCGGCGAGATGGTCCTGGCCGGGATCACCGGCGTCGGCGAGTTCCACTATGTCCACCACGCTCCCGACGGGACTCCTTACGAGGACCCCAACGCGATGGGGGAGGCGGTGATCGCCGCCGCGGGCGAGGCGGGGATCCGGATCACGCTGATCGATGCCTGCTACCTGCACGGCGGGATCGACGCGGAGTTGAGCGAGGGCCAGCGGCGTTTTTCGGACGGGACCGTCGAGCGGTGGATCGAACGGGCGGATGCGCTCGCGGACGGCGCGGCGCGGGCGAGCGGGGCGCCGGGGTCGGCGCCGGGCTGGGCGACGCGCCGCAAGGCGCGGGTCGGCGCGGCGATCCACAGCGTGCGGGCGGTGACGCCGGTGGAGGCGGCGACGGTCGGCGCCTGGGCGCGCGAGCGCGAGGTGCCGCTGCACGCCCACGTCTCCGAGCAACCCGCCGAGAACGAGGCGTGCCGCGCCGCCCACGGCCTCACCCCGACCGAGCTGCTGGCCGAGGCGGGCGCCCTCGGCGAGCGCTTCACCGCGATCCACGTCACCCACCCGACCGAGGGCGACCGGGCGCTCCTCGGCGAGGCAGGTGCGACCTGCTGCCTCTGCCCGACCACCGAGCGCGACCTCGCCGACGGCATCGGACCCGCCGCGGCGCTGCGCGAGGCGGGCGCGCGGCTCGCGGTCGGCAGCGACTCGCAGGCGGTCATCGACCTCTTCGAGGAGTGCCGGGCGATCGAGCTCGACGAGCGCCTGGCGCGCCTGGTGCGCGGCAACCAGGACGCACCGGCGCTGCTCGCGGCGGCGACCGTCGACGGCCACCGGGCGATCGGCTGGCCGGAGGCTGGCGCGATCGAACGCGGCAGGCTCGCCGACCTCGTCAACCTGAGCGGCGAGAGCGTCCGCCTCGCCGGCATCGGCCCCGACACCGCCGCCGCCTCGATCGTCTTCGCCGCCAGCGCCGCCGACGTCACCAACGTCATCGTCGGCGGCGAGCTCGTCGTCCGCGACGGCCGGCACGTGACCATGGACGTCGTCGCGGATCTGCGCGCCGCGATCGTCGACCTCGGGGGAACGGCGTGAGTGCGTCTGCAGACGGTCGATCGCGCGGACCCGGCCGATGACCTCGCTCGCGATCGACGACATCGGCCTGTTGATCACCTGTGACCCGGCCCTCGGCGACGGCCCGCTCGGCGAGCTCCGCGACGCCGCGGTCGTCTTCGAAGGCGGCGAGGTCGTCGCGGTCGAGCGGGCCGGGGTCGCCGCCGACGGGCGGGTCGACGCGGGGGGGCGCTGCGTCATGCCCGGCTTCGTCGACAGCCACACCCACCTGGTCTTCGCGGGCGACCGGGCCGAGGAGCTCGCCGCCCGAATGGCCGGGAGGCCCTACGAGGCGGGCGGCATCCGCGTCACCTCCGCGGCGACCCGCGCCGCGGGCGCGACCGAGCTCGAGCGCCTCGCCCAGGAGCGTCGCGCCGAGGGCCTGCGCGCCGGGATCACCCACGTCGAGGTCAAGTCGGGCTACGGGCTCGACGTCGCCGCCGAAGCGAAGTCCTGCGAGGTCGCGGCGAAGCTCACCGACGACGTCACCTTCCTCGGCGCCCACGTCGTCCCTGCCGAGTTCGAGTCCGACCCCGACGCCTACGTCGACCTCGTCCGCGGCGAGATGCTCGCCGCCTGCGCGCCGCTCTGTCGCTGGATCGACGCCTTCTGCGAGACCGGCGCCTTCACCGCCGAGCAGTGCCGGGCGGTGCTGGAGGCAGGCCGCGCCGCCGGGCTCGGCCTGCGCCTGCACGGCAACCAGCTCGGGCCGGGGGAGGGGGTGCGGCTGGCGGTCGAGCTCGGCGCGGCCTCGGTCGACCACTGCACCTACCTCGCCGACGCCGACGTCGAGGCGCTGGCGGGCTCCGACACCGTCGCCACCTTCCTGCCGGCGACCGACTTCTCGACCCGCCAGCCCTATCCGGACGCCCGCCGCGCCATCGACGCCGGCGCCCGCGTCGCCCTCGCCACCAACACCAACCCAGGCTCCAGCAACACCACCTCGATGGGCTTCTGCATCGCGCTCGCCGTCCGCGACATGGGGATGACGGTCGCCGAGGCGGTCCGCGCCGCCACCCGGGGGGGCGCCGAGGCGCTTCGCCGCGACGACGTCGGCCGCCTCGCCCCCGGCGCCCGCGCCGACGCGATCGTCCTCGAGGGCGCCTCGCCGATCGACTTCGTCTACCGCCCCGGCGTGCCGCTCGTCCGCGAGACCTTCGTCGCGGGCCGCACCGCCTGGTCGTCGCTCGACCGGACCGGCGCCGGCTGATTCAGTCGAGCGCCTCGTCCATGCTCGGGCGGACGTCGATCGCGTCCGGCAGGCCGACGATCGCGAAGAGGCGGCAGAGCGGCGAGGACTCGGGGACCACGATCATCAGCTTCGCCCGGCGCTGCGCGAGGCGGTCGCCGAGGCGCAGCAGCATGTCGATCCCGGCGCTGTCCACGTAACGGGTGTTGCTCAGGTCGACCACCAGGAGCAGGGAGTCGGGGCCGAGCGCGCCGGCCAGCTTGGCCTGGACGATGGTGGCGTTCGCGGCGTCCAGGTCTTCGGCGAGGTGGACGATCGCCACCCCGTCGATCCGCTCGATGTCCAGGCGGCTCACGGGCGGCGGGAGATCCTCTTCGTCAGCGCCACGGTGGTCCCCCCGTCGTCGGTGGTGATGTCGACCTCGTCGACGAGCCTGCCCATGATCGCCAGGCCCTTGCCGCCGCCCTCGGCGCGCGCGGTGCGCCAGCGCCCGCGGTCGCGGACGGTGACCGTGATCTGACCGTCGTCCTTCTCGGCGGTGACGGTGAAGGTGGATTCGCTGCCGCCGTAGGCGTGCTCGATCGCGTTGGCGGCGGCCTCGGAGGTCGAGAGCGTGAGGTCGAACTGCTGGTCGGGGTCGCAGCCCGCCGCGGCGAGCCAGCGCCCGAGCGTGCCGCGCAGCTCGGCGAGGACGGTCGCGCGCGCCGGGAAGGTCATCTCCAGCGGTCCCTCGAGCCGCAGCGTCTCGATCGCGAGCAGGGCGACGTCGTCCTCCAGCGGCGCCCCGTCGAGGAGCGTCCGGTAGACGTCGTCGGCGAGGTTCGCGTTCGTCTCGCGCGCCGCCGCTTCGGCCGCCTCCGCCAGGCGGTCGAAGCCGAGGTCGAGCGACTCGCCGCGGCGCTCGATCAGGCCGTCGGTGTAGAGGAGCAGCCCGCTGCCGGTGGGGAAGGAGTATCTGGCGGCCTCGTAGGAGTGGCCGCCGCTGACGCCGACCGGGAGGCCGGGCGTCTGCTCGAGCAGGCGGGCGCGGCCCTCGGGGTCGATCAGGAGCGGCGGGAGATGTCCGGCGAGGACCGCTTCGAGCTCTTCGGCCTGGGGGTCGAGCTCGAAGATCGCGAGCGTCGCGCCGCGGTTGCGCCCCATCGAGACGAGCAGGTCGTTCAGCATCGCGACGACGTCGGTCAGCTTGTGTCCCTGGAACATGTAGGCGCGGAGCGCGGTGCGGATCTCGGCCATCACCGAGGCGGCGAGGACGCCGCGCCCGACCACGTCGCCGACCACGAACGCCTGGCGTCCGTCGCCGAGCTGGAAGACGTCGTACCAGTCGCCGCCGATCCTGACACCGGTGCCGGCGGGCAGGTACTTGGCGCTGAAGCGCATCCCGGGGATGTCGGGTAGCGCCTCCGGCAGCAGCGTCCGCTGCATGATCGCGGTGACCGCGCGCATCTCGGAGATGCGCGCGTCGTCGATCGCCCGCGCGGCCCGGTCGGCGGCGAGCTGCAGCAGCGCCACGTCGTCCTCGTCGAACTCCCGCGGGACCAGCGTGCCGATGTGCATGACGCCGATCACCCGCCCCTCGACCATCAGCGGCACGCCCAGCATCGAGCGGATCCCCTGCTGGCGCAGGATCGGGTTGACGACTTCGGCGTGCTCGAGGTCGATGATGATCGGCCGCGCCTCGGCCGCCACCCGCCCGGCGAAGCCGCGCGCGAGCGGCACCTGCACGCCCTGGCGGACCTCCTCCTCGAGACCCCGTGCGGCGCGGGCGAGGAGGACGCCCCGGTCCTCGTCCAGCAGCAGCACCGCGGCGGTGTCGACCTCGAGCGCGTCGCGGATCCGCTCCAGAAGCGTGCCGAGCATGTCCTCGAGGGACATGTAGCCGAGCGCCGAGTCGGCGATGCTGAGCAGGTGGTCGCGCCGCCGGGTCGATACGTCCGTGCCGCTGCGCTGCTGTTCTGCCTCCATATCCACGGTCCGGTACCCGGCCGAGGGCCGCACTCCACAACGGTCGCGAGGATTCGCGTCCGGCGGCGACGGGCATCGTGGGTGGATGCCGGGCGCGTCCCTCTTCGCCGCCACCCGCCGCTGGGGCCGTCAACCGCTCCGGCCCCGACCGATCAAGAACCTCCGTGTGGAGTTTTGGGCGCTATACGACCAAAACTCCACACAGACCTTCTTGACCGGGGTGGGTCGACGACTTGGTCGATCCTTTTGCGCTCCTCAAGCCTCGGCATCGGGAGCCGTCGGCATCAGCAGCAGGTCGACTTCCAGCTCGACGTCCCAGCCGAGCGCCTCGCCGCCGTCGGGCATCTCCGCCTGCCAATCGAAGCCGAACTCGCGCCGGTCGAACCTGGCCGCGAGCGAGAGGCCGACGATCTCGCCGAAGGCCGCCTGGCGCGGACCGGACCAGTGGCCGTGCGCCTCGATCGGGCGGGTGATGCCCTTCATCGCCAGCTCGCCGTCGAGGTCGAGGCAGCCGTCGTCGCGCAGGCGCAGGTCGCTGGAGCGGAAGGTGACCTCGGGGTGGTCCCCGGTGTCGAAGAAGTCGCCGGCGAGCAGGTGGGCCCGCAGCTCCGGCGGCTCGTAGACCGAGATCGACGCGACTTTCGCCGCGCCCTCCAGGGCCAGCCCGTCCTTGTCGGCGCGGAGCGTCGCCTCGGCCTCCGGCATCACGCCGCGGAACCAGAACGTGCTCGAGTGGCGGACCTTGAAGGCGAAGGTGGAGGGCACCGGCGAGGCGCGGTAGGTGCCGGCGAAGGGTTGCGCCGCGATCTCTGGCATGTGAGTCCTTTCCGTGGTGGGCGTGTCACATGCCTGACCACCGAGGCCACGCCGATGTGACCGGCGGCCGGGGCGGCGCGGCCGGGTCAGAGGAGGCCGCGCCGGGTCGCGGCGGCGACGGCGGCGGCGCGGGTCGGCAGGCCGAGCTTGGTGCGGACGTTGGCGACGTGCCGGTGGACGGTGTGGGGGCTGAGCACGAGGCGCTCGGCGATCTCGCGGTCGGAGAGGCCGCTCGCGATCAGGGCGAGGACCTCGGTCTCGCGGGCGGTCAGGTCGGCGTCGGCTGGGGCGGGGGCGGGCTCCGCGATGGGCGCGGCGCCGGGCCCGGGCGCGGCGCGGTCGGGACCCGCGATCGGGGTCGCCCCGGCCGGCTCCGGCACCGTCGCGCCTCTGGGCGCCGGGACGCCGGCATCCGCGACCCCGACCGCCTTCAGCACCGCCCGCACGAGCGCGTCGGTGTCGCCGAACCACGGGTAGTGGTCGGCGCCCTCCAGCGCGACGAAGCTCGCCTCGGGCAGCCCGGCGGCCAGCTGCTGCCCGAGGGCGAAGGGGATCGCGCGGTCCTCGCGGCGGTGCAGGACGGCGGCGGGCGCCGTCACCTCGCCGAGCCGGTCGGCGACGTCGAGCTCGTAGACGGCGGCCAGCGCGTCCGCCGCGCCCCCGGGGCTCGCCGCCGCCCGCTGGTAGGCGACGAAGGCATCGCGGTCGGCGCGGTCGGCGCTCGGCATGAAGAGGTCGGCGAGGACGCGCGACCCGAGCCCCCAGTGCTCGCGGACGAGGTCGACCATCGCCGCGCGGGTCCGCGCGTCGGCGATCGCCGGGCCCGAGGCGTAACCGCCGTAGGTGACGAGCCGCGCCACCCGCCGCGGCTGCTCGGCGGCGAGCGCGATCCCGATCGGCGCCCCGGCGGAGGCGGCCATGAGGTCGACCGACGGCGCGCCCGCGGCGTCGATCACCGCGGCGAGCGCCCCGGCCGCCGCGTCGAGCCCCGTCGTCGGCGCGGCCCCGTCGGCGGAGACGCCGGTGCCGGGCGGGTCGTACCGGATCACCGTGCGGTGCCGGCCGAGCGCCGCGGCGAAGGCGCGGAACCGCGGGTCACGCCAGTTCAGCTCCAGGTGGCTCATCCACCAGCCGCAGAGCACCAGCGTCGGCCCCTCGCCGCTGCGCGCCCAGGCGACCCGGCGTCCGTCGAAATCGGTGAAGCGGATCTCCTGCTCCTCCACGGACAGAGCCTAAGGCCCCGAAGATGGCCCGACGGGGCCATCCGGGTTGGCCGGGACAGGCGAAGCGGGCGACGGCCGCGTCGGGATTCAATCGACGGGAGAGATCGCCGACCCGGAAGACCCACCGGAAAGACCTGGAGGAACCCATGCCCATCGCCGCTCCCCGCAGTGCCCCGAACCCGTCCGTCGAGGTCATCGAAAGCCGCCACCTCGCGCTCCTCTACGACCGCACCCTGTGGTTCGGGGAGCGGCTCGGCATGGCGCGCCGCCGCCGCGCGCTGCTCGCGGGGGCCGCCGGCACGGTGCTCGAGATCGGCGCCGGCACCGGCATCAACCTGCGCCATTACCCGACCCACCTCGACCGCCTCATCCTCGCGGAGCCGGGCGCTCGGATGGCCGCCCGGATCGACCTCTCGCAGGCGCCGGGGGGCGTGCCGACCCGCCTCGTCGGCGCCCCGGCGGAGCAGCTGCCATTCGACGACGAGAGCTTCGACACGGTCGTCTCGACCCTCGTCCTCTGCACGGTCTCCGACCCGGCCCGCGCGGTCGCCGAGATCGCCCGCGTGCTGCGCCCCGGCGGCCGCCTCCTCTTCTGCGAGCACGTCGCCGCCGACTCGGCCTGGCGGCGGGGCCTGCAGCGTCGCACGGCGCGCCCCTGGGCCGCCTTCGCCGACGGCTGCCGCTGCGACCGGCCGACCCTGGCGACGATCGAAGCGGGCCTCGAGGTCGAGTCGGTCGAGCACAGCACCTGGCGCGGCATGCCCGCGATCGTCAAGCCGCTGGTCTGGGGCAGCGCCGCGACCTGAGCGGTGGCCCCGGGGTGGGGACCCGGCCCCGCCCCGGGGGGCCGTCACTTCGAGACGTGGTAGCAGGCCACGTCGTATTGCGACTTTTCGCTGTAGTGCTGGCCGCCGGTGCCACCTTTTTCACTGTTGATTTCCGGCTCGTTGAACGGGGAACCGGGCGAGGACGAGGCATGGCCGGGAGTCGTTCCGCCTTCGGCCTCGATCGTCTGACACGACTGGCTCGGCGGTCCCGTGCCGCTTGGATTCCCACCCCCGGCGAGGGCCGCCGGGGCCAGGACCCCGAGGGCGAGCACACCGACGACCACGGCAATGAGCAACCGTTTCATCGCTCTCCTTTCCTGAGCGCTCGAACGCCCATAGGAGGGCTACGGCGCCGGCGCCGCGGAGGTTCAGCGCGCCGCGGCGCAGCTCCTCGTAGTCGGCGACCGGACCGAGGTGGCGGAGCTTGTCCGCCCGATCGCTCCCGTCGCTCCGGCCACGAACACCTTCATCGTCAGCTCCTTGTGTAGAGGGTCTCTGCCCCTTCGACAAGGCAGGTCGCCCGGCTGTGACACTTCCGGGGTGGAACCTGACCGGCTCGGCGTGCTCGCCTTCGGCGACTCGATCACCAACGGCGGCGGCGAGCTGCAGTGGGGCGTGCCGCTGCAGTCCTGGGCGCTGTGGACGGCGCGGGCGCTCGGGCTGCCGTTCACCTCGTTCGCGGTGGACGGGGCGCGGGCCGCCGACGTGGTCGATCGGCAGCTACCCGCGGCGCGCGAGCGCACCGCCCGTCCGGACGGCCGGTACGACCTCGGCGCTCTACATATAGGCGTGAACGACGTGCGGGCACCGGACTGGGACGCCGACGCCTACGCGGCGGATCTGGCCCGCGTCGTCGACTTCCTCGCCGCGCGCTGCGACCGGGTCGTGCTGCCGACGATCCCCGTCGACCTCGGCCGCCCGCGCCCCGACCGGCGGCGCACCGCCTTCGCCAACGCCGCGATCGAGAGCGAGGCCCGGCGCGTGGGCGCCACGGTCGTCGACCTGCGCGGCTTCCGCGGCCGCCGCGTCCTGATGCCCGACCACGTCCACCCGACCGCCCTCGGCCAGGTCGCGATCGCCGCACGAGTCGTCGACGCCCTGGCCGCGGCCGGCATGCACCCCTTCGTCCGCCCGGGCGAGCTGATCGCCTACGAGACGACGAGGCTCGGCCGCCTGCGCGGCGACCTCACCTACGCCTACCGCCACGCGAAGGTCTCGGCAACCTCCCTGCGCCTGCGCCTCCTCACCCCCCGAGTGCGGTCGTCCTAACCGGCGGCCCCGCCGACGCGGTCGTCCTAACCGGCGCTATAGGTCGGTTAGGACGACCACGCTCGGGCAGGGGTCGGTTAGGACGACCACGCTCGGGCAGGGGTTGGTTAGGACGACCACGCCGGGAGGCGGTCGGCGGCGGCGGTGGCGGCGCGGAGGCGGGCGGCCAGCTCGGGGGTCAGGGATCCGGGCTCGATGCGCCAGGACCAGTTCTGGGGGCCGACGGTGCCGGGGGTGTTCATGCGGGCCTCGCTGCCGAGGCCGAGCACGTCCTGCATCTGCAGCATGCAGGTGCGGCAGCGGGAGCTCATGGTCAGGCGGATCAGGGACCACCATGGCTCGTCCTCGTCGATCCTCGCCACGGCCAGTTCGCGCTCGAGCTCCTCGCGCGACTCCGCCCCCAGGTTCTCGTACCAGCCGCGGGCGGTGTCGTGATCGTGGGTGCCGCTGTAGACGACGTCGTTCTCCTCGTGGCGGGCGAGTTTGTAGGGGCTGCGGGGCTCCTGGGGGTCGAACGCGAACTGCATCACCGCCATCCCCGGCAGGCCGAGCTCGCGGCGCAGGCGTTCGACCGGCGGGGTGATCTCGCCGAGGTTCTCGGCGACGAGGGGCAGGTCGCCGAGCTCCCGTCGGATCGCCTCGAAGAGCGCCCGCCCCGGCCCGCGGGCCCAGTGGCCGCCGCTCGCGTCCTCGTCGCCCTCCGGCACCGACCAGTAGGCGACGAAGCCGCGGAAGTGGTCGATCCGCGAGAGGTCGACCAGCCGCGAGGTCCGCCGCAGCCGCTCCACCCACCAGCGGTAGCGCCGTCGCCGCAGCGCGGGCCAGTCGTAGAGCGGATTGCCCCAGAGCTGCCCCGTCGCCGAGAACTTGTCCGGCGGGGCGCCCGCCTGGGCGCCGGCCTGGAAGAGCTCCGGGTGGGCGCGGTGGTCGGCGCCCTCGGCGGCGACGTAGATCGGCAGGTCGCCGATGATCCCGACCCCGCGTGCCGACGCGTACTCCCGCAGCGCCGTCCACTCGCGGTCGAAGCGCGCCTGGTCCTCGATCGCGCCCGCCCCCGCGAACGCCTCCCAGTCCCCGAGCCAATAGGCCTCGCGCCCGCGCAGCCCCTCGACCTCCGCCGCGCTCACCGGCGCGTCCGGCTCGGCCAGCAGCTCCGGCGCCCCCGCGAACGCCGACGGCGACTTATAGGGCGAGCCGCCCTCGCCGGTCGGCCCCAGCGGCAGCACCTGCCAGTAGCTCTGTCCGGCCTCGGCGAGCCAGTCGACGAAGGCGAACGCGTCCGCGCCCAGCCGGCCGCCCGGCAAGGAGGTCGGGTGCAGTTGCACCCCGTTCACACGAGCTCGAGGGGTCGACCCTGACAATCGGGTCACCGGTGACGAGGAAGAGGGAATATCGGAGTTAGGCCAGTTCGGAAACGGGGAGATAGGAGGTTCGATGTCAGTATCCGTTTTCAAGCGCCTCACGCGCGGGCTCCCCGAGCCCGGCGTCCACGTCGAGCCCCCGTCGCGCATCCGCATCCTCGACGTGCGGCCGCAGATCGACGGCGGGCGCTTCGACGTCAAGCGGACGGTCGGCGAGCGCCTCGACGTCTCCGCCGAAGTCTTCCGCGACGGCCACGACGCGATCCGCGCCGTCCTGCGCTTCCGCCCGCCGGGCGGGGAGTGGGAGGAGGTGCCGATGGCCTGGGTCGACCGCGACGTCGACGGCGACCGCTGGGTCGGCTCCTTCGTCCCCGACCGCCAGGGCATCTGGGCGTACGAGGTCGGCGCCTTCACCGATCACTTCGCCACCTGGCACGACGACGTCAGCCGCAAGCGCGCCGCCGGGGAGGAGGATCTCTCGAGCGAGGTGATCGAAGGCGCGGAGCTGCTGCGCGCCGCGCGCCCCGGCGCCGACCTGATCGACGGCCGGCGGATCGACGCGGCACTGAAGCTGGCCGAGGACGACGTCGTCGACCTCGAGGCGAGGCTCGACGCCGTCCTCCACCCGCGCCTGCTGGACGCGGTCGAGCGCAACCCGGAGCGGCGCGATTTCGTCACCGGCAACCCGCTGAGCGTCGAGGTCGAGCGCGAGCGCGCCCGCTTCGGCGCCTGGTATGAGCTTTTCCCGCGCTCCTGGGGCGGCTTCGACGGCGTCCGCGCGCAGCTGCCGCGCCTCGCCGAGCTCGGCTTCGACGTCATCTACCTGACCCCGATCCACCCGATCGGCCACACCAACCGCAAGGGCGCCAACAACTCCCTCCTCGCCGGCGCCGACGACCCCGGCAGCCCCTGGGCGATCGGCTCCGAGCTGGGCGGCCACGAGGCGATCGAGCCGAGCCTCGGCGACCTCGCCTCCTTCCAAGCCCTCATCGCCGCCGCCCGCGACCACGGCATGGAGGTCGCACTGGACTTCGCGATCCAGTGCAGCGCCGACCATCCCTGGCTACGGGAGCACCCGGAGTGGTTCAACCATCGCCCCGACGGCACCCTGAAGTACGCCGAGAACCCGCCGAAGAAATACCAGGACATCTACAACCTGAACTTCGACTCGGAGGACTGGAAGGGCCTCTGGGAGGCGCTCCGCGACATCGTCCTCCTGTGGGTGGAGCGCGGCGTCCGTATCTTCCGCGTCGACAACCCGCACACCAAGCCGCTGCCGTTCTGGGAATGGCTGATCGCCGACGTCCGCGCCGTCCACCCTGACGTGATCTTCCTCGCCGAGGCCTTCACCCGCCGGGCGAAGATGATGGCCCTCGCCAAGCTCGGCTTCAGCCAGTCCTACACCTACTTCACCTGGAAGAACGGGAAGGGGGAGCTGGCCGAGTACGTCGACGAGCTCGCCTACGTGACCGCCGACTACGCGCGCCCGAACTTCTTCGCCAACACCCCCGACATCCTCAACTCCTACCTGGCCGACGGCGGTCCGCCGGCGTTCGAGGCGCGCCTCGTCCTGGCCGCCACGCTGTCGCCCACCTACGGCATCTACTCCGGCTTCGAGAGCTTCGAGAACGTCCCGGTCAGACCGGGCAGCGAGGAGTACATGGACTCGGAGAAGTACCAGCTGCGCGAGCGTGCGCTCGACGGCCCGCTGCTCCCGCTGGTGGCGAAGCTGAACCGCGCCCGCCGTGAGAACCCGGCGCTCCGCTTCCTCTCGAACGTGGCCTGGCTGGACACCGAGAACGACGCGCTGATCGCCTACGTGAAGCGCACCGGCGACAACACCGTGATCGTCGCGGTCAACCTCGACCCACACGCCACCCAGGAGGGGATCGTGAACGTCCCCGCCTGGCTCGGCACCGCGCCCGCCTTCAAGGTGCGCGATCTGCTCGACGACCAGCTCTACGACTGGTCGATCGGCCGCAACTACCTGCGCTTCGCCCCGGGACAGCGGATGGCGCACCTGATGAGGGTGGAGGGACCGTGAGCCGCCACACCACCGACGTCCACCCGGCGGTCGGCTCGCTGCGCCGCGCCGTCGCCCGCACGACCTCCTCGGCGACCCCGAACGATCAACAAGGTCACGAGGTCGAGGCCGCCCCCGAGCACTGGTTCGAGTCCGAACCCCTCTGGTTCAAGACCGCGATCTTCTACGAGGTGTACGTGCGCGGCTTCTTCGACGGCAACGGCGACGGGATGGGTGACTTCCGCGGCCTGATCGAAAAGCTCGACTACCTGCAGTGGCTCGGCGTAGACTGTGTCTGGCTGCTGCCGATGTACCCATCGCCGCTGCGCGACGGCGGTTACGACATCGCCGCCTTCGACGCCATCCACCCCGACTACGGGAGCGTCTTGGAGCTCGAGCGCTTCATCGGCGAGGCCCACCAGCGCGGCATCCGCGTGATCGCCGACCTGGTCATGAACCACACCTCCGCCGACCACGAGTGGTTCCAGGAGGCGCGCTCGGACCCCAGCTCACCCAAACGCGACTGGTACGTGTGGTCGGACTCGCCGCAGCGCTACGACGACGTGCGGGTGATCTTCGTCGACACCGAACACTCGAACTGGACCTGGGACGACGAGGCGAAGGCGTACTACTGGCACCGCTTCTTCTCCCACCAGCCGGACCTGAACTACGACAACCCCGAAGTGCAGGAGGCGATGCTGGACGTGCTGCGATTCTGGCTCGACCGCGGGCTCGACGGTTTCCGCCTCGACGCCGTCCCCTACCTGTACGAGCGCGAGGGCACCACCTGCGAAAACCTCGCCGAGACGCACGCCTACCTCAAACGGGTGCGCGAGGAGGTCGACGCGCGCTACCCCGACCGGGTGCTCCTCGCCGAGGCGAACCAGTGGCCTGTCGAGGTGGTCGACTATTTCGGCGACGGTGACGAGTGCCACATGGCCTTCCACTTCCCGGTGATGCCGCGCCTCTTCATGGCGCTGCGGCGCGAAGACGCGACGCCGATCGTCTCGATCCTCGAGCAGACGCCGGCGATCCCCGACTCCTGCCAGTGGGGCCTCTTCCTACGCAACCACGACGAGCTGACCTTGGAGATGGTCACCGACGAGGAGCGCGAATACATGTACGCGGAGTACGCGATGGACCCGCGGGCGAAACTGAACATCGGCATCCGCCGCCGCCTCGCGCCGCTCCTCGACAACGGCCGCGACGAGATCGAGCTGATGACCGCGATCCTCTTCTCGCTGCCCGGCAGCCCGATCCTCTACTACGGCGACGAGATCGGCATGGGCGACAACGTCTACCTCGGCGACCGCGACGGCGTGCGCACGCCGATGCAGTGGACGGGGGACCGCAACGGCGGCTTCTCGACCGGCGACTTCGCCCAGATCTACGCGCCGCCCTCGATGGACCCGGTCTACGGCTACCAGGCGGTCAACGTCGAGGCGCAGCTCCGCACGCCGACCTCACAGCTGCGCTGGCTGCGCCGCTTCATCGCCCTGCGCAAGGAGCACCCGGTCTTCGGTCTCGGCGAGTACCGCCCGCTGGCGCCGGAGAACACGCGGATCTACGCCCACATCCGCTGTTACGAAGAGGACGTGGTGCTCTGCGTCCACAGCCTCTCGCGCTCCGCGCAGGCGGTGGAGCTCGACCTCTCCGACTACGAGGGGCGCCATCCTGAAGAGATGTTCGGCCACGCCCGCTTCCCGCGCATCGGCTCGCTGCCCTACCTGCTGACGCTGGCCCCGCGCGGCTTCTTCTGGTTCCGCCTGGTCGAGGAGGAAGCCGATGAGTGAGGGGGGCATCGACGTCGAAGCGTTGGCCGACTGGCTGGTCGAGCGCCGCTGGTTCGGCTCGAAGTCCCGCGAGGTGAGCCAGGTCGCGGTGATCGACATGCCGCTTCTGGACGCCGAGCCGCCCCAGCTGCGGATCGCCCTGGTCGAAGTCCACTTCGGCACCGGCATCCACGAGATCTACCAGGTGCCGGTCGCCGTCGATTCCGGTGAGCTGCCCGCGGCGGCGCGGATCGCCGCGATGGACGACGGCGAGCACGCCGTCTACGACCTGCTCGCCGAGCGGCGCGACCCGCCGCGCCTGCTGAAGCTGATCCAAGCCGGCGGCGAGGTCCCCTCGGCCGACGGGCGGATCGCCTTCGCCTGGCGCGAGGGCGAGCCCCCGCCCCCGGCGGGCGCCGCGGCGCGGCCGATCTCCTCCGAGCAGTCGAACTCCTCGGTCGTCTTCGGCGAGAACGCGATCCTGAAGGCCTACCGCCGGGTCGAGGCCGGGGTGAACCCGGAGCTGGAGATGCTCCGCTTCCTCGGCGACCGCGGCTTCCGCCACGTCCCCAGGCTGCTCGGCTGGTACGAATGCGAAGGGCGGCCCGCCGACGCGACGCTCGGCGTCGTCCAGGAGTTCATCGCCGACGGGCGCGACGGCTGGGAGTACGTGCTCGACGGGCTGGCCGGGGACCCCGACTCGCTGCTGGAGCCGCTGCGGGCGCTCGGCCGCACGGTCGGCGCGATGCACACGGCGCTGGCGAGCGACCCGACCGACCCGGTCTTCGCCCCGGAGGAGCGCGGCAACGAGTCGCTGGCCCTCTTCATCGCCGACCTCGACGAGCGGATCGAAGCCGCCTTCCTCGACCTGCCCGAGGA
>JBPYFM010000180.1:0-3884 GCA_051986435.1 Solirubrobacterales bacterium
CGCGACGCCCGCCGACGCGGCGCTGATGATGCAGCTCGGCGCCGAGGGCAACTTCGTCGGCTCGGGGATCTTCAAATCCTCAGATCCGGCGCGGCGCGCCAAGGCGATCGTCGAGGCGACCACGCACTACGAGGACCCGGAGCGGGTCGCGGCGGCCTCGATCGGCCTCGGCGAGGCGATGTCCGGCCTCGAGATCGCGCCGCTCGCGGCCGAGGGCGAGCTGCTCCAGCATCGCGGGAGCTGACCTGAAGGTCGGCGTCCTAGCCCTGCAGGGCGGCTTCGAGGCGCACGCGAAGACGCTGCGCCGGCTCGGCGCGGAAGCGGTCGAGGTGCGTACGCCCGAGCAGCTCGAGGGCCTCGACGGGCTCGTCATCCCCGGCGGGGAGTCGACGACGATGACGAAGCTGATCGAGTCCGGCGGGCTCGAGGAGGGTCTGCGCGCCCACCACGAGGCGGGGCGGCCGATCCTCGGCACCTGCGCCGGGCTGATCGTCTGCGACGCCGAGCACCTGGGCTTCCTCGACGCGACGGCCCGGCGCAACGCATTCGGCCGCCAGCTGCAGAGCTTCGAGGCCGACATCGAGGTGACCGGAGCGGGGGAGGAGCCCCTGCGCGCGGTCTTCATCCGCGCCCCGTGGGTGGAGCGGACCGGCGAGGATGTCGAGATCCTCGCCACGTGGGAGGGTCACCCGGTGGCGATCCGCGGCGACGGCGTCCTGGCCTCGGCCTTTCATCCGGAGCTGACCGACGACCCGCGCTTCCACGCGATATTCATGGCGATGATCACGAAGGCCCAAGAGAGGGAGGCGGCAAGAGGATGAGCGGCGATCCGAAGGTCCAGAACCTGGCGAAGATCCTGGTCGGCTACTCGACCGGGGTGAAGAAGGGTGAGGTCGTCTCGATCGACGGCGAGAACGCCGCTGCGCCGCTGATGCTCGCGGTCTACGAAGAGGTGCTGAAGGCGGGTGGCAACCCGATCCTGAACGTCGCCCTCGACGGCCAGATCGCCGCCTACTTCAAGCACGCCTCCGACAAGCAGCTGGAATGGATCTCGCCGTTCGCGGAGTGGATGGTCGACCACGCCGACGTGCGGATCGCGATCGGCGCCACCACCAACACGCGCGAGCTGTCCGGCGTGCCGCCGGAGCGCCAGGCGCTGCGCCAGTCGGTCACCGGCGACCTGATGCAGCGGGCGATGAAACGAAGCGCCGAAGGGGACTTCCGTTGGGTCTACACGATCTTCCCGACCTCGGCCTACGCCTCGGAGGCGGAGATGAGCCTCGCCGACTACGAAGACTTCTACTACGGCGCCTGCCTGGCCGACGACGGCGACCCGCTGACCGCCTGGAAACGGGCCTCGGAGGAGACCGAACGCCTCGCCGAATGGATCGAGGGCCACGAGGAGGTGCGGATCACCGCCCCCGGCACCGACATCAGGCTCGGCATCGCGGGCCGCAAGTTCATCCCCTGCGTCGGCGACCACAACATGCCCGACGGCGAGTTCTTCACCGGCCCGATCGAGGACGCCACCGAAGGTGAGGTCTCCTTCCACCTGCCGGCCGTGATCGGCGGCCGCGAGGTCTCCGGCGTGCGCCTCAAGTTCGAGGCGGGCAAGGTCGTCGACGCGAGCGCCGAGCGCGGCGAGGAGTTCCTGATCGCCCAGCTCGACACCGACGAGGGCGCCCGCACGCTGGGCGAGCTCGGCATCGGCACCAATTACGGCATCGACCGCGGCACCCGCGAGGTCCTCCTCGACGAGAAGATCGGCGGCACCATCCACATGGCCTTCGGTCAGGCCTATCCAGAGTCCGGCGGCACCAACGAGTCCGCCGTCCACACCGACCTCGTCTGCGACCTCCGCCTCGGCGGCAAGTTGGAAGTCGACGGCGTCGTCATGCAGGAAGACGGCAAGTTCATCGTCTGACGCGCCTGGACCGGCGCGCTACTGCGTCCTCGTCGCTCGGCTGCGGGTCACGCACTTTTAGTGCGCTCCCCTTGCCTCGCTCCTGCGTCCTTGTATCGCTTGGTCCAGGCGCGTCAGAGGTGCTGCTGGAGCAGGAGTCCGCCTACTCCGAGGATGAGGCCGACGAAACCCAGGATCATCGTCAGCCACATTGCCTGGAGCGAACGGTTCACCGCGCCGAGCTCGGACCGGATGGCGCTGATCTCCGCACGCACGGAACGGAATTCAGCTTTGGTGTCGGCGATCGACTCGTCGACTTTCCTCTCCAGTCTTTCGAGCTGCTGCTGGTCGCTCAGTGCCTGCATGGGCCGATAGAAGCACCCCGAAACCCGGATCGCAAGCAGCGTTACAGAGAATTTGCAGAGACGACTCGGAGTTGATGCAAACCGCTAGTGGTTCGGCAACGGGGAGCCTGCGAGAAGGAAGAACCAGACCATCAGGGCGAGGGCGGCGAGCATCACCGAGGACATCATCACCGCCTCGACCACGGTGACCGCGTTCTGGATCGGGGCCGCGTCGCGCATGCTCTTCAGCCAGCCGGGCCGGGTCTGGACCAGGCGGTTGGTGCCGGTGACGCGGACGTAGAGGTCGTTCAGTCGCCCGATGATCCAGGCGTCGACGAGAACCGTGACGATGATCCCGATCACAACGATCATGTAGGGGCCGATGCTTGGGAACTGGCTCTTGGCGAGCTTCGAGGCGATGTAGACCCAGCCGAGCGGGATCAGCGTCCAGAGCGAGAAAGCGGCGAGCAGCATGGCGAAGAAGACCGCCGTCGCAGCCGCATTCCGCCCGAAGTTCCTCATCGTCGCCTCCATGGCCCTTCCCCTCTCATAGAATGACACCTGATGTCAGGACACTCCAAGTGGTCATCGATCAAACACAAGAAGGGCGCGGCCGACGCGAAACGCGGCAAGCTCTTCTCCAAGCTCGCGCGCGCGATCACGGTCGCCGCGCGTGACGGCGGCGGCGACACCGACGGCAACCCGGCCCTCGCCACCGCCGTGCAGAAGGCGCGCGAAGCCTCGATGCCCAAAGACAAAATCCAGAAAGCGATCGACACCGGCACCGGGGCCGGCAACGAAGGCGCCAACTACGAACACGTCCTCTACGAGGGCTACGGCCCGGCCGGGGTCGCGGTCCTGGTCGAGGCGCTGACCGACAACCGCAACCGCGCCAGCGCCGAGATCCGCCACGCCTTCTCGACCCACGGCGGCGGCCTCGGGGAGCCCGGCTCCGTCGCCTGGAACTTCGAGAAAAAGGGCGTCGTGGTGGTCGACGGCGATCGTTACTCCGAGGACGACGTGATGCCCGCGATCGACGCCGGGGCCGAGGACGTCCAGGAGGAGGGCGAGAAACTCCGCATCCTCAGCGAGCCGACCGACCTCACCGCGGTGAAAACGGCGCTGGAAGAAGCCGGCGTCGAGGTCGAGTCGGCAGCCCTCGCCACCGAACCCAAATCGACGGTGGAGCTGAAAGGCCACGATGCCGAGCGCATGATCGACCTCCTCGAGGTCCTCGACGACCAAGACGACGTCGACCAGGTCTACGCCAACTTCGACATCCCGGATTCGGTGATGGAGGAGCTCGCGGCGTAGGTGGCCTGGTCCCGGCGCGGGGCCGGCCGTCCGCACCAGCTCGGCTCGGGCCGTCCGCACCCATTTCGGCCCCGGCGTCCGCTCCGCACCCACTCCGGGCCGGGCCGTCTGTACCACTGCGGCCCCGGCGTCCGCACCGCACCCACTTCGGGCCAGGCCGTCCGCACCGCACCCACTGCGGCCCCGGCCGTCGGCGCCACTTCGGGGCGCCGGCGGGTGTCCTGGGCGCCTCATGGGGGTCCTGGCAGGCTGTGACCCCCATGAGGCGCCCAGGACGTGAGGGGTGCGGGGGAGAGCCGGTACAGGGACGTGAGGCGGTCGGA
>JBPYFM010000181.1:0-5506 GCA_051986435.1 Solirubrobacterales bacterium
TGCGCTCGGGGATCTCGCCCGGGGACCGCTCCGGCTTCGACCTGGCGCTGCGGCTCGCCGAGGAGGCGGGGGTCAGCGCGATCGGCTTCCACCCGCGCGCGGCCACCAAAGGTCACAAAGGGCAGCCCGATTACGCGCTGACCCGTGAACTCACGGAGCGGCTGGCGGTCCCGGTGATCGTCTCCGGCGGCCTCTCCAGCGCCGCGGCGGCCCGCCAGGCCTACGAGGAGTCGGGCGCCGACGCGGTGATGATCGCCCGCGGCAGCCTCGGCAATCCGTGGGTCTTCGAGGAGCTGACCGGTCGCCGGACCGAGCCGCCGAGCCGCGCCGAGGTGGTCGGCGAGCTCCTCTGGGTGCTCGACCGGGCCGAGGAGCACCTCGGCACCGAGCGCGCTCAAAGGTATCTGCGCAAGTTCTACCCTTGGTACTTCGAAGGGATCGGCGCCTCCAAGCGGGTCCGCGACGAACTGCAGCGCACCGCGGACCTGGCCCGCGCCAGGGAGCTGATCGAGGCCGCGCGGACGCCGGTCCCGGTCGGTTAGCGAACCCTTTTTGCCGCCGCGGGCGGCCCGCTATACTCTCGCGCTCCCTGAAGCTGGCATGGCATCGGCAGGAGTGCGGTTTCCGGGGCTTTTTTCGGTTTTTGATTCGGTCTCGGAGTCCCTTCCCAGGGGCTCTTTCCACGCAAAGCGAGGTTGTGCAAAGTGAGTCGTCAGGCTGTCATCACCCCCGAGGGGCTCGAGAAGCTGAAAGAGGAAATCGAGTTCCTCTCGACGACCAAACGCCGTGAGGTCGCCGCGCGCATCAAAGAGGCACGCGAATTCGGCGACATCTCCGAGAACGCCGAATACGACGACGCCAAGAACGAACAGGCGCTGCTGGAGACGCGGATCGCCCAGCTGGAAGAGCGGCTCCGGCGCACGACGGTCATCGACGAGACCGCGATCGGCACCGACGAGGTCGGCTTCGGCTCGATCGTCCACGTCAAAGACCAGAAAACCGGCGACTCGCAGAAATTTCAGATCGTCGGCTCGACCGAGGCGAACCCGCTGGAGCACAAACTCTCCAACGAGTCGCCGATCGGCAAAGCCCTCCTGGGAAAGAAGCGGAACGACATCGTGACCGTCGAGCCGCCGCGTGGCGCCAAGAAAAAACTCAAAATCACGAAGATTGAGCAGCCCTAGCGGGCTAGGCTCGCGCCGATGAGCGACGGGCCCCCCGAGCAGCAGGCCGACCTCTCCGCGGTCCTCCGGGACCGCCGCGAGAAGCTCGGGCGGATCCGCGACGCGGGGATCGAGCCCTTTCCACACGAGTTCTCCGGCCGCGAGGAGATCGCGGCGGTGCGGGCCGAGCACGAGGGGCTGGCGGCGGGCGCCGAAACGGACTCGCGCCATCGGGTGGCGGGACGGATCGCGGCACGCCGCGGGCACGGCAAGAACGCCTTCATCGACCTTCGCGACGGCAGCGGCCAGATCCAGCTGCACGCGCGCGAGGACCTGCTCGGCGAGGAGGCCTACGCGCTCCTGGTCGATCTCGACATCGGCGACATCATCGGTGTCGAGGGCACGGCGATGGCGACCCGCCGCGGGGGAGAGCTGTCGCTGGCGA
This sequence comes from Solirubrobacterales bacterium, assembly GCA_051986435.1. GTDB lineage: Bacteria > Actinomycetota > Thermoleophilia > Solirubrobacterales > 70-9 > VAYN01. The sequence goes on from JBPYFM010000181.1 coordinate 1,609, forward strand.
TCGACCATTGGCGCCTTTTGTCGAAGAGCCTGCGCCCGCCGCCCGACAAGGTCCACGGCCTACAGGACACCGAGACCCGCTTCCGCCGGCGTGAGCTCGACCTGATCGCCAACGAGGAGAGCCGCCGGCTCTTCCAGATCCGTGCCAAGACGATCACCGAGGTGCGCCGATTCCTCGACGACCGCGGCTTCGTCGAGGTCGAGACCCCGGTCCTCCAGCCGCTCTACGGCGGCGCCCTGGCGCGCCCCTTCACCACCCACCACAACGCGCTCGATCGCGACCTCTACCTGCGCATCGCGACCGAGCTCTACCTCAAGCGACTGGTCGTCGGCGGACTCGACCGCGTCTACGAGCTGGGCAAGGACTTCCGCAACGAGGGCGTCTCGCACAAGCACAACCCCGAGTTCACGATGCTCGAGTGGTACCAGGCCTATGCCGACTACGAGACCACCGCGCACGACCTCGAGCGGATGGTCGCCCACGTGGCGGAGCACACCCTGGGGACGACCAAGGTCGAGCGCGGCGAGACGACGATCGATTTCGCCCCGCCCTGGCGGCGGATCACCCTGCGGCAGGCGATCCTCGAGCGCTCGGGCATCGACATCGCCGAGCACCCGACCCGCGAGGCGCTCGCCAGGGCGATGGGCACCGAGCCCGACCCGAACGAGGGCTGGGGCAAGCTCGTCGACGGCCTGCTCTCGCGCGACGTCGAGCCGGGCCTGATCCAGCCGACCTTCATCCTCGACTATCCGGTCGAGCTCTCCCCGTTCGCCAAGGCCCACCGCACCGAGCCGGGCCTGGTCGAGCGCTGGGAGGCCTTCGTCGGCGGCGTCGAGATCGCCAACTCCTTCACCGAGCTGAACGACCCCGACGAGCAGCGCCGCCGGTTCGAGCAGCAGGCGGCCGAGATCGCCCGCGGCGACGAGGAGGCCCAGCCCTACGACGAGGCCTTCGTCGAGGCCCTCGAACAGGGCATGCCCCCGACCGGCGGCGTCGGCCTCGGCATCGACCGCCTGGTGATGATGTTCACCGGCGCCCAGAGCCTGCGAGAAGTCCTGCTGTTCCCGGCGATGCGGAGTTAGGGGCGGGCGGGGGCCTCGGCCAGGACACCCGTCCGAGATGCGTCCTGTGCGGAGTCGGACTTCCGTGAGGGCCCGGTGCGAGAGAAGCCATGATCCGAACGGTCAGGAATCTCCGTGGTTCCTTATCCACGTATACGGGGGATTTCGAACCACGCAAGGCGCCCGGGGATCTGCGCGGTTGGAACTTCGGCCATGGCGAAGTTTCCAACCGCGCGGGAGCCATGAGGACCTTGCGGTGTTCGAAAGTTCGGCCATGGCGAACTTTCGAACACCGCAAGGTCCCTGACCGGTCCGTGATGAGGGGGCCGAGTCCCTTGCCTCTCGGGCGGACAGCTTGCGGGGCCACGAGCCCCCGCCCCCATCCGCCTACGCCGGCGCCGGCTCCCCCTCGGGCGCTGCGCGATCCTCGCCCGCCAGCTGCTCCAGGTAGGTATCGAGGTCTTTCGTCGTGAGGCCCTGCGGTTCGGCCTCGAGCTCCGATTCGGCGACCGGACCCGCGGGGCCGGCGACCACCGCTACCCGGTCGGCGCGCTTCGATCCGTCGCCGAGGACGCAGAAGCAGCCTTCGCCGCCGCCCGGCAGCGGCCCGGCGAGCACCCGGTCGGGTTTCCAGCCGAGCTTGGCATCGGCGTGCGTGGCGGCGAAGCGGAGCGGTTCTTCGAGCTTCATCCCGCGCGACTTCGCGTAGTCGCGCCAGAACGCCTCGGCGGCGTACTTCTTGCCAGATTCGCGCACGTCCTTGCGGTAGATGAAGAAGAAGAAGATCGCGACGATCGCCGCCTCGATCGCGGCGAGGAGGCCCCAGGCCCCGGCCACGCCGAGCACGATCGGGATCGCCGCCCCCGGGATGTTCAGCAGCAGGGTGATGATCGTCGCGTACCAGAGTGCCCGCCCGAAGGTCCGCGGCGAGCCGGCGACGTGGCGGCGGAAGGTCCTCTCGGTCGCGTTCACCGACGGCGGTGCCTCCACGGGCACCGCGCTCAGGGCCGCCTCCATCCGCGGGTCGTTCGCCTTCGGGTCCTTGGCGGCGTTGCTCGCCGCGTTGCCGGTGTCGGAGTCCTCGTCGGACTCGGCGGCGATGACCTCGGTCAGGTGGGCGGCCTCTTCGCAGAGCCCGGCCAGCGCGTCGGCGCCGACCAGGTGGCCTGCTCGGCTCGTCGTCAGCACGCCGTTCGAGAGCTCGAACCCGAGGTCGGCCTCCGAGCGGGCCAGCCAGTCGACGAAGGCGGGGGAGAAGAGGCGCCGCGTCCACATCTCGCTGGCGCCTTTGTAGCGGTAGCAGCGGCTCCCCTTGAGACCGGCGTGCCCACCGAGGTCGACCTGGACGACTTCTTCGAGTTTCCCGCCGACCCCGCTCATCTCGCTCCTGGCCCCGGCGAAGCCGAGCGAGGGCATGAAGCCGATGCTCTGCGGCACCGAGGTCACGACGATCGTGAAGCGCCGCGTGTGGGTCTCCGAGTGCCCGTCGGAGTCGGTCGTCGTGTACTCGTAGGTGTAGTAGGCGAGGGAGCCATCGACATCGCCAGGGAGCGTGCCGTCGACGACCCCTTCGACCCGCCCCCCGCGGCTCAGCAGATTGCCCTGCGCGGGCAGCGATCCGCGCTCGCGGAAGCGAAGATTCCGCTCGTCGGCGAAGGCCTTCAGGGACCCGGCGGTGGACACGCGGGGATCCTAAACCGGCCACTCAACGGAAATCAGCCCAACTTTCGGCTGATTTCCATCAGAAAGCGCGCTACTACCGTGCGAGATGCACACGAAGCCGGACTGACCGGCCCGGTAGAGTTAGGGGACGAAACGGCGTCATCCGATGAAGGACAAGGCGTCGCCGTCTTCAACCCGGGTACTTCCTGGGTGCGACCAAGAAGAGGTTTTGGATTTGTTCGAGCGATTCACCGAGCGGGCTCGTCAGGTAGTCGTCCTAGCGCAGGAGGAGGCGCGGACGCTCAAGCACAATTACATCGGCACCGAGCACATCCTGCTCGGACTCCTCCGCGAGGAGGAGGGTCTTGCCGCCCGCGTCCTGGAGTCCCTCGACATCACCGTGGAAAGGGTGCGCTCGCAGGTCGTCCGCATCGTCGGCTCCGGCGAGGAGGTGACCTCGGGTCAGATCCCGTTCACCCCGCGCGCCAAGAAGGTGCTCGAGCTGGCGCTGCGCGAGGCGCTCAGCCTGGGCCACAACTACATCGGCACCGAGCACATCCTGCTCGGCCTGGTCCGCGAGAACGAGGGCGTCGCCGCCCGCATCCTCCTGGACTTCGACGCCGACAGCGACAAGATCCGCAACGAGGTGATTCGGATGCTCTCCGGCCCCGGTGGCCGTCGTCAGGGCAGCTCGGGATCGGGCGGTTCCGGCGAGGGCAAGAAATCTTCGAAACTGCTCGACCAGTTCGGGCGCAACCTCACCCGCCTTGCGGAGGAGGGGAAGCTCGATCCGGTCATCGGTCGCGAAACCGAGATCGAGCGGATCATGCAGATCCTCTCCCGCCGCACCAAGAACAACCCGGTGCTGCTGGGCGAGCCGGGCGTCGGCAAGACCGCCGTCGTCGAGGGCCTCGCCGCGAAGATCAACTCGGGCGAGGTGCCGGAGCTGCTGAAGAACAAGCAGATCTACACGCTCGACCTGGCCGCCCTGGTGGCCGGCTCGAAGTACCGCGGTGAGTTCGAGGAGCGCCTCAAGAAGGTGATGAAAGAGATCACCCAGCGCGGCGACATCATCCTGTTCATCGACGAGCTCCACAACCTGGTCGGCGCCGGTGCCGCCGAGGGGGCGATCGACGCCGCCTCGATCCTGAAGCCGGCCCTGGCCCGCGGCGAGC
>JBPYFM010000182.1:0-89142 GCA_051986435.1 Solirubrobacterales bacterium
TCCCGTCGGGGTAGCCGGGGTAGTTCTCGACGTCGGTCGTGTTCTGCAGCTGGCCGCCCCACTGGAAGCCCTCGAAGACGAGCGGCTCGAGGTTCGCGCGGGCGGTGTAGAGCGCCGCCGTATAGCCCGCGGGGCCACCGCCGACGATGATCACGTTCTCGACCTTCTTCTTCTCAGGCATCGCGGATCGCAATCGCCTTGACCCGGTTCTCCTCGGTGAAGTGCGCCCATCTCTCGGGCACCGAGTCGTCGGGGAAGATCGCCTCGACCGGGCACTCCGGCTCGCAGGCGCCGCAGTCGATGCAGACCTCCGGGTCGATGTACAGTTGCTCGTCGCCCTCCCAGATGCAGTCGACCGGACAGACGGCCACGCACGACTTGTCCTTCTCGCCGATGCAGGCCTCGGTAATGACGTAGGTCAAAGCTCACCTCCTGGGGACGACGGCGGAACCCATGCGCCGCTTTCGATGCGCATCATTCTACCCGATTGCCGCCTCCGGCCGAATTACTCTCGCTCGGCTTCCTTCAACCGCGAGTGCATCACCAGCGGCATGACCTCGACCGTCCCGGCATCGACGGGAATCGTCGCCGCGGTGATCCACTTCGACTCGCGGCACGCCAGGAAGAGGGTCGCGTAGGCGACGTCCCAGCCGTCCCCCTCGGTGTCCAGCAATCCGGCCGCGGCCCGCAGGCGCCGGGCGCCCTTGAGGTCGTCACCCCAGCCGCTGTACCCCACGCCCATCGGCGTGTAGACGTGGCCGGGAGCAACCGCGTTGACCCGGACGCCTTCCCTGCCGTGTTCGTAGGCAAGCGCGCGGGTGAGTCCGATCAGACCGGTCTTGGCCGCCGTGTAGGCGAGGCCGCCGCCGGCCAGAAGCCCCGAGTGGGAGGCGATGTTGACGATCGAACCGCCACCGTTCTCCACCATCCGCCGGATCGAGGCGTCGCTCATCAGTTTCGCCGCGCGCAGGTTGAGGTCGAAGACCTTGTCCCAGAGCTCGTTCGTCGGTTCCTGCTCCGAGGGTGCGATCGCCGCGTTGTTGACCAGGATGTCGAGCCGGCCGAAGCGGTCGACCGCCGCCGCAGCGGCGGCCTCGCAAGCGCCGGGATCGGTGATGTCGGCAAGCTGCACGGCACCCTCGCCGCCCCGCGCCTCGAGCGCCGCGAGGGTGTGGTTCGCCCGCTCCTCGCTCAGGTCGACGATCAGGACCTTCGCCCCTTTCGCCGCGAACAGCACCGAGATCGCCGCGCCGGAGCCGGCCAGCTCACCATCGGAGCCGCCGCCGGTGACGATCGCGACCTGGCCGGCCAGACGCCCGTCGGCGGCGATCTCCGGGACCGCCAGTGCCTGCTGCTCGCTCATCTCATGCTCCTTCCGGGAGCCGGAACAGCTCCGTCAGCTTGCTCAGATCATCGACAGTCTCCAGCCGGTCGATCACGTCGGCCGCCTCCTCCGCCCGCGGTCCGAGGATCGGCTCGGCGCGACCGAGGAAGCGCGACCGCACCAGGTCGGGCTCGGGAAAGAGGACGCGGGAGTCGGCCTCGTGGAGAGTCAACGTCGGGGCGCCGCGACGCTGGATCTCGAGCGTCACCGAATCGTCTGCGGCGGGCTCGAGCTCGATCTTCGACGCCAACGCGGCGACCGACCGATCGCCGTACTCCTCCATGAAATAGGAGGTCTGTTCCACCGGCCGGCCGAGCAGCGCCGCGGCCGCGGTGAACCGCGCGGCCATCTGAGCCTGCAGCATGTTCTCGTAGGGCGGTTCACGCTCGACGCCCGGGCTGTTGAGCCCGTTCGCCCCGTCGAGCGGCCGGCGCAGGACGATCCGCTCGATCGTCTCGGCATCCACCGGCCCTTCCCCCTGCTCGAGCGCCAAAGCGATCGTCGCCTGGTTCTGGACGCAGGACGGGAAACGCTTGACGCCGACGGCGATGACGTTCGACAGCTCCGGCTCGACCAGCGAGGCGACCGAGTCGACGTCGCCCGCGTAGGTGGCGAAGAAGCCTTTCGGGCCCTCCAGCGCCCGCAGCGAGGTCGTCGCGCCGGCGGCGGCGAGCTCCGCCGCGAGGAGGCCGTTGGCGGAGGCGAAACCGGCGTGGAAGTAGGGCTCCATCGTTCCGTCGAGGAATCCCTGGTTGACGCCGCCGCCGACGTTCGCCGCCAACGCCAGCGCGGTCGCCATCTTCTCCTCGCCGCCGCCGAAGACGACGGTCGCCGCCGCCGCCGCGCCGAACGGGCCGGCCAGCGGAACCGGCCGGAAGCCACGCCTGACGATCTCCCGCGGGGCGATCGCGCCGAGGAGACCCACCGCTTCGTAGCCGACCACGATCGCGGTCAGGAGCGTCGCCCCGTCGGCACCGCGAGTCTCGGCCGCCGCCAGGGCCGCGGGCAGCACGTAGGTGCCGGGATGGCTGCCGCCGCGCAGCCCGCCCGGGCCGCAGTCCTCCAGCAGGCTGCCGTGGATCGCCACCGCGTTGCAGAAGACGGCCGAGCGGTCGAGCAGCCGACCGTCGCGGCCCACCGCGACGCAGTCGCCCGCGTCGCAGGCGACCGCGCCCCAAGCCGTCGCCGGGGCAGGCAGCGCCCCGCTCGCGACGGCGACGCCGAGCGCGTGCAGGAGGCGAAGCTTGGCCGCCTCCGTCGCCTCCGGCGGGACCTCCCGGCCCGTGGCCAGGAGGCGGCGCGACAGCTCGGCGGTCAGGGTCACGCGACGCGGGCCAGGGCTCGCTGGGCGACCCGGTAGTCGGGCAGGGTGATCACCTTGCCGCCGTGGACCGCCGCCGGCTTCCCTTCGGCGACCGCGGCGTCATAGGCGGCGACGACCTCCCGGGCCGCCTCGATCTGCGCCGGGCTCGGTGCCATCAGCTCGTTGATGATCTCCAGGTGGGCGGGAGAGACCCCGATACAGGCGGTGTAGCCGAGGTCGGCCCAGGTCCGCACGTGGGCCCGCACCTTGTCGAGGTCCTTGAAGTCCGGGATCAGCGAGCCACCGGTGGCGAACAGGCCATTGGCCGCCGCGGCGACGCTGATCGCCATCTGGACGTAATAGTTGGCTGGGCCGTAGAGCCCGTCCTCGTCGAAGACCCGTGACCCGACGTCGGCGGCGAAGTCGACGTAGCCGTAGTGGAGTCCCTCGACCCCCGGCGCCGCGGCGATCTCGTAGAGGTTCGCCACCGCCTTCGCCGTCTCGATCATCACGTGCAGGCCCTGGCTGCCGCCGGCGGCCTCGATCTTCGCCCGCACCTCCGCTACCTCGGCGGCGGTCTCGGCCTTCGGGTAGGAGATCACGAACTCCGCGTCGACGGCGCCGAGCGCGGCGAGGTCTTCCTCCGCCCAGGGCGTCGCCAGGTTGTTGCAGCGGACGATCACCGGGCGGCCGCCGAAGTAGCCCATCTCCCCCAGGGCCTCGACGATCCGCCGCCGCGCCTCGTCCTTGTTGGCCGGGGTCGCCGAGTCCTCGAGGTCGAGCATGATCGCGTCGGCCGCGACTTCCGGCACCTTCGACCAGTACTTCTCGGTCAGGATCGGGACCTCGAGCAGGCTGCGGACCTTGGCGAACTTCTCGCGCCCGTCGCTCATTCCGCACCACCGCCGATGAAGTCGGCGAGGACCTCGGTGAACTCGTCAGGGGCCTCGCGGGGGACGTAATGCCCGGTCTCGAACCACCGCGCCCTGGCGTTGGGCATGGTGGCGAGCATCTTCTCGACCACCTCCTCGTCGACGACGTTGCTGGTCCGTCCGACCAGCAGCAGGGTCGGCATGCTCAGCCGCTCCGACATCTTCCACAGGTACTCGACGTCGGGAACGCTGACCGAGCCGGTGATCCACTGCACGTCCGGATCGGCCTTCGGGACGAGCTTCCCCGCCCAGTTGCGACGCAGCTGGTACTTGACGTGGAGGTCGATGAAGTCCTCCCGCCACTCCGGGTGCATTCCGACGTAGAACTCACGCGCCTCGGCGGCATCGCGGAAGCCACGCAGGTTGGTGGTCGAGCGGATGAATTCCAGCATCGCGATCGCGCCCGTTTTCGAGGTCGCCGGCCCGGCGTCGGAGAGAGCCAGGGTGCGGACCGTCTCCGGGCGCTCGCCGGCCACCGCGATCGCGACCCGGACGCCCGCGGAGTGACCGACCAGGTGCACCGGCCCGATCCCCAGCGCCTCGATCAGCTCGTGGACGTCCTTGGCCATCGGCCGCACCCGGTAGCCGCTGAGGGCCCACTCGCTCTCGCCGTGGCCGCGCATGTCCATGGCGATCACGTGGTAGTCCTCGGCCAGCTTCTCGATGATCGGGTCCCAGGTGTGACACTGGACGTTCAGCCCGTGCAGCATCACCACCGGCGGGGCGGTCGGCTTGCCCCACTCGGTGTAGTGGATCCGCAGGCCGTTCACCTCCACGTAGAAATCCTCGAAGGTCGGTTTGGTCTCGGGCACTGTTCGGTGTTCCTCGCTTTCTGGAGATCGGCGCTACTCGTTGATGCCGCCGTCGGACCAGTGGCCGGAGCCCTCCAGTCCGAGCCCGTGGCTGAGCTCTTCGGCAAAGCCACGGCGGAAGGCCATCGCGACGACGGCCTTCGAGTAGCGCAGGACGGGAAGGGTCTGGGACGCCAGCTGCGCGCCGAGCTCGGCCGCGCGGGCCGCCAGCCGATCGCGCCGGACCGTCTCGTGGACGAAGCCCAGCTCGAGCGCCTCGGCGGCACCGATCGTGGCCGCCGTGAGCAGGAAGTATTTGGAGCGGCTGGGACCGAGCAGTCGGGCCCAGACCGCGTGGGCGCCGTCGCCGGGGGCGACCCCGCGGGTGATGTGGGCCTTGTCGGCGAACTCGGCATCGGTGGCGGCGACGACGATGTCGCCGAGGACGGGGATCTCGGCGTGGACGGTGGCCGGGCCGTTGACGACGCCGATCACCGGCACGTCGATCGCCAAGAGGCCGTCGATGAGTCGCCTCCCCTCACACCAGAGGTGGTCCCACCGCGTCCCCTGGAAGCTGGGGACGTCGATCGAGGTGCACCAGGAATCACCGGTCCCGGTGACGACGACGACCTTCGTGTCCTGGTCGAGCCGGACCCATTCGAAGGCCTCGCTCAGCTCGCGATGCGCCGTCGCGTCCCAGACCAGCGGTCCGCCGTCGGTGTGGGCGCGGAGGGTGGTCACGCCGGCCTCGCGGGCGACGGTCACCCTCTGCCACTCGGGGGGATCGCTCCTCATCTCACTAGATGATCCCGGAGCCCGCGAGGTCCTCGAGTTCGGCGTCGTCCATCCCGAGGTAACCGCCGTAGACGCGGGCGTTGTCCTCGCCGAGGGCCGGCGCCGTACGCCAGACCTCGCCGGTGTGGTTGGCGAGACGCGGCACGACGCCCTGCATGTGCACGGTGCCGAGGTCGGGGTCCTCGATCGCGATCACGTTCTCGCGCTCGGCGAAGGTCTTGTCGGTGAGCATGTCCTCGACCGTGAAGATCGGCGAGGCGACCACCTCCAGCTCTTCCATCTTCGCCACGCACTCCTCGAGCGAGTGCTCCGAGACCCACTTCGCCACCAGCCCGTCGAGCCGGTCGCGGTTCTTCGCCTGCCCCGCCCTGGTCGCGTAGTCCTCGGCGGGCTCGCCAACCAGGCTGGCGACGTTGCTCACCGACCGCGGGGTTCCCGAGGTGACGGTGAGCCAGCGATCGTCGGCGGTCTTGAAGGTGTTGATCACCGCCGCCGGGGCCGCGGCGAGCTGATTGCCGTGGCGGCCGGGCACTTCACCCAGTTGGTCGTTGAAGATGACCTGCCACTCGATCAGCCGGTAGAGGGACTCGTACAGGGCCAGGTCGATCAACTCGCCGTTGAAATCGGGGTCGTTTTCGCGGCGGAAGACGGCCGCCATGATCGCGTAGGCACCCATCAGGCCGGTGATCGAGTCACCGTGCGAGAAGCCGGTGTGCACCGGGGGGCCGTCGGGGAAGCCGGTGATGTGGACGACGCCGCTCATCGCCTCGCCGACCTTGCCGAAGCCCGGAGCGTTGCGCTTCGAAGAGGTCATCCCGAAGCCGCTGACCTGGAGCACGATGAGCTTCGGGTTCGCCTCGTGCAGCGACTCGTAGTCGAGGCCCCACTTCTCCAGCGTCTCGACGCGGAAGTTGGAGATCACGACGTCGGCCCACTCGGCCAGCTTCCGGGCCAGGTCTTTGCCGCGCTCCTCGCGCAGGTTGAGCGTCACCGAGCGCTTGTTGCGGGCGGCGACCTTCCACCAGAGGTGGGTGCCGTCCTTGGCCGGTCCACCCTGACGCTGCGGATCGCCCATCCCGGGGTCCTCGACGTGGACGACTTCGGCGCCGAGATCGGCCAGCAGCGTGCCCGCCAGCGGCCCGGCGATGACGTGGGCCAACTCGACGATCCTGAGACCGGCGAGCGCCTTGTTTGAAGAGTCGTGATTCTCGTTGTTCATAGCTTCATCATATTCATGCGGATGAATCGTGTCAAATCCGATTAAGGTGTTTTTTCGCCCACTTACAGTGAATCGCGGTGTGTTCCACCGTCGCGTCCGAAATTCGTCACGCGTGGAAAAATGCGTACCTATCCAGTTGTCTTGACGCTGTGGAAGTTCTGGTCGACAAGCGTTACCGCGGCTCGGTCTCGGTGAGTCCGGCGCCCGCCTCGTAACGGCCGCCGGCGACATCCGGGAGCTCATCGAGGGCCGCCAGGTCGGCGTCGGAGAGACGCAGCGAGCCCGCCGCGATGTTCTCTTCGAGGTAACGAAGTCGTTTGGTCCCCGGGATCGCGACCACGTGCTCGCCTTGGGCGAGGATCCAGGCCAGCGCCACCTGGCCGGCGGTGGCGCCGATGGCCGCGCCGATCTCTTTCACCCGATCGGCTAGGGCGAGGTTCGCCGCGAACGTCTCCGCCTGGAAGCGGGGCAGCGAGCTGCGGAAATCGTCGTCACCGATGTCGGCGGCGGACCGGATCGATCCGGTGAGGAAGCCGCGCCCGAGCGGCGAGTAGGCGACCACCGTTGCGCCGTGCGACTCGCACCACGGGACCACGTCGGCGAGCGGCTCCCGGGTCCACAGCGAGAGCTCCATCTGCACGGCGGAGATCGGATGGACGTCGGCCGCCCGGTCGAGGTCGGCGACCGAGACCTCGCTCAGGCCCAGCGCCCGGACCTTCCCCTCGTCGACCAGTTCCGCCATCGCCCCTACCGACTCCTCGATCGGCACCTCGGGATCGACGCGGTGCAGGTAGTAGAGGTCGATCCGGTCGGTGCCCAGACGTCGCAGCGATCCTTCGCAGGCGGCGCGGATGTGGTCGGGCCTGCCGTCCCGACGGAGGTCGGCGAGCGAGCTGGCGACGAAGCCGCCCTTCGTCGCCAGGACCGTCTCGTCGCGACGTCCGGCGATCGCGCGGCCGACCAGCTCCTCGTTCTCGAACGGGCCGTAGACGTCGGCGGTGTCGAGCATCCAGGCGCCCTGGTCGAGCGCCGCCCGGATCACCCCGAGCGAGCTTGCCTCGTCGGTGGAGCCGGAGTACGCCCAGCTCATCCCCATGCAGCCGAGGCCGATCGGCGGGATCTCGATCCCGGTCCGTCCCAGCCGGCGCGGACTGTCGGCGACGCTCATCCGCGCAGTCGGGCGGGCAGCGGGCTGAACGATTTCGGCATGTGCCCGGACATCGTCGGCTGCTCGCCGGTCTCATCGAGGGTGATCTTGGGATAGCGGTCGAGGACCGCCTCGACCACCTCGGCGGCCTCGGCGCGGGCCAGGTTGGCGCCGATGCAGAGGCGCGGGCCGAAGCCGAAGCCGAGGTGCTCGCGGGCGTTCTTGCGATCCATCTTGAAATCGAGCGGATCCTCGAACTTCTCGGGGTCGCGGTTCGCCGAGACGAGCAGCGTGTGAATGCGGTCTCCCTTGTGGACTGGGCAACCGCCGAGCTCGGCGTCCTCCTCAGCGGCGCGGACATGAAAGTGGATGACGCCGAGGTAACGCAACGTCTCCTCGACGAATTTCGGGATCAGCTCACGATCGGCCTGGACCTGATCGCGGAGGTCGGGCCGGGTCGCCAGCAGGTAGATGCAGTTGCGGAGCAGGTGGCTGGTGCTCTCCGCGCCGGCGAACAGCATCACCCTCGCCTGGGCGAGCATGTCTTCCTCGGTCCAACCCTCGAGCAGTTCCGGTCCCTGGTTCCACAGCGCCGAGACGAGGTCGTCGCCGCGGTTCTCGCGCCGTGCCTCGATCACCGGCATCAGCACTTCTTTCAGGTTCTGGGCGGCCCCGCGGGCTTCCTCGAGGATCACCGGATCCTCGCCGAAGGTGCCCGACCACTTCATGATGATCTCGTTCCAGTTCTTGCAGTTGGCCAGGGTCTTCTCGTCCTCCAGCGGCACGCCCAGCAGGGCGCAGATCACGTAGGCCGGGAGTGGGTCGGCAAGGGCCTGGTCGAGGTTGACGCTGTCGGCGCCCTCGACCTTGTCGAGCAGGCGATCGATCAACGGCTTGACGTAGAGATCGCGGTACTCGCCGACTTTGCGGACCGAGAAGAAGCTGATCAGGAACCGGTGCAGGGTGGTGTGCCCCGGCCCCTCGATGTTGAGGATCCCGCGTTTTCCACCGTGCACCTCGACCGCGCCCTTGAAATCGAGGTAACGGTGGGCGAAGCGGTCTTCTTCGCGGTGGACGGCACGGCAGTCGCCGTACTTCATCACCAGCCAGGCACCCATCTCCTCGTCCCACCGGACGCCTTCGGGGAAGAGCTCGCGCGCCTCCTCGTAGTAGTCGTAGGGGTAGGAGTTTTTCTGGGTGAGGAAGCTGGGGAACTCCTCGGTGGTTGCACGTGCGCCGTTGTCAGCCATCATGCCTCCTTCCGATTCCGGCGGGGACGGCCGGACGTAGTGTTCTTGTCGAAGGGCTCCAGCCGCACCATGAACGCAGCGACTCGCCGAGGATCGCGCGCTTCTCCTCCTCGCTCAGCTGAGCGCCGCTCCGGATGTAGTCGACCGCTTCCCGATACCCGTAGTCGATGCACTCGCGGGTCTGGTCCGAACCCCACATCGCGCGCTCGACCCCGAAGGCATCGAGCACCGCGTGGATCCGCGTCCATAGATCAGGATAGGGGTAGGGGTCGGCCGACACGAGCGGCAGCGCGGTGCACTTGACCGCGACGTTCTCGTACCGCGCCAGGGCGACGATCTTGCCGAGGTCCCAGAAGGGGTGCTCCCCCGCTCCCAGGACCGGCGGCTGCGGCAGGCCGAGGTGGTCGAGGACGATCGGCAGGCCGCTGAAGCGGCGGGCGATCCCCTCGACCTCCTCGATCAGCCGCGGTGCGTACACGAAAACCGGCACCTGACTCGCCTCGGCCTCAGCCAGAAGGCGATCGTAGGTGCCGTCGCGGAGCATCCGCTCGCGTTCCTCGTTGAGCACGACCATCCGCAATCCCACCGCGTCCGGGAGGCGGCGCCACTCCCGTACCTGCTCCCCGACATCGTCGGCGCGGGCATCGAGGACGCCGACCACGCCGAATCGCCCGGGATGCTCCGCCGCCGCGGTCAACAAGGGACCGTTGTCGAAGCCCTGCGGCACGGTCTGGACCAGCAGGGCGGCGTCGACGCCCTCGGCGTCGAGCATGGCGACGTGGCCGGCGACCACGGCACCGTCGGCGGCATGGAGCTGTGCGTCGATCACCTCGGTCATCGGGGTGCCGCCGCCCCCTCCTCGGCCGCCAGCCCGGGAGGCGCTCCGGAGAGCCGTCCGTCACCGCGGCCGCCGCCGTCGCCGTTCTCAGCGATCGACCGCCGCCGCCGGATCCGGCGCCAGCGGCTGCCGACGCTGCGCTGCCGCTGGGCCGACAGGGCGACCGCAACGATCAGGGCGACGCCGTTGAACATGTCCTGGACCCACTGGATTTCGGAGACGAGCTGGAGCCCGGTGACGCCGGTGGCGAGCACGATGATCGCGATCAAGGTTCCCCAGACGTTGAATTTGCCGGGGATCAGCTGCGTCGATCCGAGGAACACCGCGGCGAACGCCGGCAGCAGGAAGGTCGCGCCGAACGTCAACGACGGGCCGGTCAGCGATACGTAGAGGACGCCCGCCAGCGACGAGAGGACGGCGGAGGCGATCAGGGTGAGCCACGACCATTTGTCGGTGCGCACGCCGGACAGGCGGGCGGCATCCGGGTTGTCGCCGGTCGCGTACATGAACCGGCCCGCCGGGGTGAACGCCAGCACCCACCAGATGATCAGCGCGAGCACGATCAGGTAGAGGATCACGACCTGGAAACCGAACACCTTGGTCTGCGTGAGTTCGGTCCAGAAGAGCGAGGGCGGTGGCACCGGAACCTGGGAGTTGGTCACGATCGTCTGGAAGGCGGCGAGCACCGACCCCATGCCAAGCGTGGCGATGAACGAGTTGACCCGCAGCCCGATCACGATCAGACCGTTGACGAAGCCGACGATCAGCCCGGCCACGACGGCGAGGCCGATCGCGGGCAGCGGGGCGACGCCGTGTTCCACCTGGGCGATCACGGCGATCATCCCGCCGAGGTTCGCCATCGCGCCGATCGAGAGATCGAAGTGACCACACACCATCGGCAGGAGCAGGGCCAGCGCGACCATCCCGGCGACCGCCTGCTGCGAGGCGATGGTGTGGGCGGTGTTGATGGTCAGGAAGTTGTCCGGGCTCCAGACCCCGAAGATGACGATGAACGCGGCGAACAGGTAGAGACCGCTGAACTTGTCGAAGCCAAGGGTGAACCTGCGATTCATTTCTCTCCCTCCCCGGCGGGAGCCGAGCCGTTGCTGTGCATGCTGGTCGCGATCGCCTGCTCGGTGATCGAGTCCTTCTCGAGTTCGCTCGAGATCTCCCCGTCGGAGAGCACGATGATCCGCGAGCAGATCGCCGCCAGCTCTTCCTCGTCGGTGGAGCTGACGACCACCGCGGCGCCCGCTTCGGCGGCCGCGAGGATCTGTCCGTGCAGGACCGCGCGGGCGCCTACGTCGACACCTTGGGTCGGTTCGTCCATCAGCAGTAGGCCCGGGCTCTGCCGGAGCCACTTGGCGAAGAGGATCTTCTGCTGATTGCCGCCGCTGAAGCTCGCCAGGGGACTGTCGATCGCGTCGGGCGGGCTGACGGCGACCCGCTTGAACCAACTCAGCGCCTCCTGGCGCTCCTTCCGCCGACGCAGCCCCAGGGTCGACCAGGCGGTCCAGGGATTGACGATCGTCAGGTTCTCGCGGGCGCTCAGCTGCATCATGCCGCCGCGGGTCTTGCGGTCGGGCGCCAGGTAGCCGACGCCGGTCTGGATCGCCGCGCGAGGATTGCCCGCCGGGATGTCCCGACCGTCGACCTCGACCTTGCCGGAGACCCGCGGCAGGGCACCGAAGGTCGCGCCGAGCAGCGTCTCGCGGCCGGAGCCGGTGAGCCCGTACACGCCGAGCACCTCGCCGGGGTGGACGGTGAACGAGACGGCCTTGAGATGGTCCGCCGCCAGCCGCCTCACCACCAATTTCGGCGTCGCGGCGGAATCCAGCTCGCCAGCCCGCTCGGCCTCCTTCCTGTAGGCGCGCTCGAGCTCCTCGCCGACCAGCATCTCGACCAACGCGTCGCGATCGATCGTCGCCGGGACGGTGCCGATGAGGCGGCCACCGCGAAGCACCGAGATCTGGTCCGAGACCTTGAACGCCTCGTCGAGGTGGTGGGTGACGAAGATGACGGCGACGCCCGAGTCGGCCGTGCGCCGCATCATCGCCAGCAGGCTCTCGACCTCGTCGTCGGGCAGCGTCGCGGTCGGCTCGTCCAGCACCAGCAGTCGCGGCCGGGCGCCGGTGCCGACGTCGATCGCTCGCGCGACGGCGACGGCGGTCTGCTGCGAAGGCGTGAGCTCGGCGACGACCAGCCGCGGGTCGACCTCGAGCCCGACCCGCTCGAGCGCCTCTTCGGCGTTGCGGATGGCGACCCGGCGGCGGATCGTTCCGACCCGGGTCTGGTAGCCGCGCCCGTAGGCGAGGTTGTCGAGCACGCTGGCTTTACCGACCAGGCCGAGGTCCTGGTGGACGAAACGGAGGCCCGCCTCGTGGGAGCTGCGCGGCGAGCCGAGCGAAAGGTCTTCACCGCCGACACGGATCTCGGCCCCCGGGTCCGGCTGGTGATAGCCGGACAGGATCTTGATCAGGGTCGACTTGCCGGAGCCGTTCTGACCGAGCAGGGCCCGGATCTCCGACGAGCGGATGTCGAGTCGCTCGAGGTTGAGCACGGTTTTGTCGGCGAAGGTCTTGGCGACGTTCCGCAGCGACAGGGTCGGCGCGCCGTCCACCTCCCCCGCCGCGGCGGGGGAGGTGACGACACCGTTCGTGGTGGAAGGCTCGGGCATCAGCCCACTTTCCACAGTTTTTCGAACTGTTCGAGGGCATCGAGCGGCGCGTTGAAGTTACCGCTTTCGTCGAAGATGCCTTTCTGGTTGATGGATTCCGGGGTCATCAACATGATCGGCTGATCGGAATCGTTCTCGCCGCCTTCGGATTCGGTGGCGAAGCGGGCAGCCAGATCGACGTCGGTGTAGGCCTGGTACTTCCAGCTGCTGCCGGTCCAGGCCGCCTGGGTGCCTTTGCGCAGGGCTTCGAACGATTCCGGTTCCGGACCGGTGCCGCCGATCTTCACGTTTTCGATCCCGGCCGCCGCCATCGCCGATTCGATCCCGACCGCGAAGGCGGAGTAGTCGAACAGTACGTAGCCGATGTCCGAGTTACTCCGCATCTTGTTGACGAGCGTCGGGATGATCGCGCCCTTTTCCAGATCGGACTTGGAGAATTCGGCGATTTCGACGGTGCAGCCCGAACATTTCGCTTTGGCTTCTTTCTGGAATTCGACCGCGAACTGATGCAGCACCGGGTAGGCGGCGACGTTCGAGATCAGTGCGGTTCCTTCACCGTCCGAGTCGGCGATGAACCAGTTCGCGAGCAGGCGACCGGCGGGGATCTGACCGACCGCGCCTTCGGTCGAGACCGCGTTGGAGTTTTCTTCCGGGTAGGTGCTCGAGACGATCAGCTTCGCCCCCGCCGCTTCGATTTCCTTGAGGACGCTGGGGCCGAGCACGCTCGGCGGAGTGCCGGTGGCCTCCATGTAGTCGGCGCCTTTCGACAGTGCGGTTTTCACCGCCGCCTGGAACGAAGCGGGTTCGGCGTTGTTGTACTGGATTTTCAGGTACTTCCAGCCGAGCGGTTTCGCCGCTTCCTCGACTCCTTCGGCGGTAAGGGTGTTGCCAGGGTTGTTTTCGTAGAGTGAGGCGATCGTGATGTCCGTCGGCGGTTTTTCGTTCAGCGGCACCGTCTGAAGGATTTTGGTCGGCACTTTTTCGGCCTCCGTCGCGATTTTCTGCGCTTCGGCCACCGCGCTCGAATCGCCGCCGCCGGCTTCGCTGCCCCCCGTGGTGCCTCCGCTCGCTTCGGTGGAATCACCGCTGGAGCTGCTGCTGCTTGACGAGCCGCCACAGCCGGCGATCAGGGCGGTGAGCAGCACGATCAGGAGTGACATCCCGATCACCTGCGTCAGACGTTTGCGATTCAACGACCTTCTCCTCTCGATAGTTCCCATTGCACTTCTCTGGCGCCGGCCAGCCGGGGCGAGCGATAGCTCGTCCCGGCTGGCAGGACGTCGACCTGAAGCGTCGCCGCGCAGGCCGGGCAGAAGCACTCCTCGACCACGATCGGCGGCTCCGCGTGGCGCGGGTAGATGCGCATCTCGAGGCGCTCGAAGTACGCGGTCGCCCCGGTCGTCCGCCGCGGGACCGCCTCGCGCCAGTCCTCGGCGGTCGGACAGAGCTCTTCCCCGCAGTGATTGCACGCCCACGACCGGTCCGCCTCGACGCGGATCGCGATGCCCGGCGTCTCCGGCGCCCGGAGGGGCTGTTCGGGCGCCGCGCCGAGCCGTTCCTCGACCAGCTTGCGACGCTGCTCGGCGGTCGCCTCCGGGTCGAGCTTGCCGTCCTCGCCGACGATCACGCCGTACGCCTCGCGGGCGTGGCCGGTGCTGACGTAGCCCGCCCGCAGGTCGGCGACGACGAGTTGCGGATCGCGCAGCAGCGGATCGCCGAGGCCCGACCCGCCGCCGCCGACGGTGCGCAGGACATCGCCGCGGAAGAGCGAGAAGCGCCCCTCCTTGGCCTTGCCGTCGTCGGCGATGCCGTGCAGGTCCTCGGTCCCGACCGGGTGGATGCCGGATTCGAGGATCGAGATCACCTCGGAGTCGCGGATCGCGTATTGGTTGCCCGCCGCTCCCGGCAGGCCGCCGCCGGTCCCGATCGCCGCCCGTTCGCGCATCACCACGTCGTTGAAGCCCTGGGTGACCGGCGCGTCGCGCAGCGCGTAGGCGCGATCGGTCGACAGCCCGCCGCGCCAGGCACCGGGCCCGCCGCTGTTCGCCTGCAGCCGCCGCCAGAGGAAGAGCACCGGGTCCATCGACTCGTGCAGCTCGACGTCCGGCAGTCCCGCGCCGGCCATCATCGTCATCCCGTAGCAGTCCTGGCCGTCGGCGATCGACTGCGCCGGGCCGCCGAGGCCGACCGCGGAGTCCATGTAGAACATCACCGCCGGGGCGCCGTCGTCGTTGACGCCGAAGAGGCCCGCGAGCAGGGTGGCGTCGGAGGCGGCGCCGGCCACGCGGCCACGCAGGCGCTCGTCCGCGGACAGGGAGACCGCCTGGTTGAGGACCGACTTGGCGAGGGCGCTGACCCGGGCCCCGGTCTCGGCGTGGCCGAGGCTGACGGGAGCCGGCTTCACCGGGTTGACGATCGTCCCGGGCTCGCCGAGGTCGAAGGAGATCGGCCGCCACATGCCGGCGTTGAAGGGCAGGTCGCCGTAGCCGAGCGTAGTGAGGATGATCAGCATCACGCAACCGAGCACCGCGCCTTCGCCGGCGTTGACGAAGGCGTCCACCTGCGGATCGCCCTTGAAGGCGAACTTCAGGTCGGAGCCCGCGACGGTGAGCACGCAACGGACCTCGAGCAGTTCGGCGGTGCCGTTGCCGTCGAACTCGACGAACTCGACGGCTTCGTATTCGCCGTCGGGCATCTGCTCGATCCGCGAGCGCAGGAGCTCCTCGGTCAGGGTCTTCTCCAGCTCGCCGAATTCGCGATGACGGTCGAGCCCGTAGCGATCGATGATCCCGGCGAGCGTGTCGCGGCCGGAGTTGTTGGCGGCCAGCATCGACCGCAGGTCGTTCAGGGCCGCCGCCGGAGCGCGGCCGTTGGCGGCGATGTACCGCTCCCATTCGGGATCGATCCGGCCACCCTTGATCGCCTGCACGGCGGGGAAGGACATGCCCTCCTCGAAGGTGGTCAGCGCCGACGGCGCGATCCCGGAGACGCCGGAGCCACCGACGTCGAGGATGTGGACGTTGGAGAAGACCCAGGCGACGTGCTCATCACCGACGAACACCGGCATCACCAGCCCGACGTCGCCCTGGTGCATGGCGCCGGTCGTGTGGGGGTCGTTGACGAGCCAGCCGTCGCCCGGCTCGGGCTTGCGGCCGGTCTCGGCAAGCAGGTCGATCACCGCCCGGGTCCCCAGCAGCGAGGACGCCGAGTGCGCCATCAGGAACGACGACAGGGCGAGTTGCTCACCCTCCAGGTCGAGCAGGCAGGTGCAGAAGTCGAAGGAGTCCGTGACGACCGGCGAGCCGGAGGTCCGGACCAGGGTGATCGCCATGTCCGCGGTCAGGTTCTCCAGCGACTTGCGGTGAACCTCGACCGCCACCGGATCGTGCTTGGTCGCGTCCATCGTCAGGCCTCCTTCCGGCTCAGCCGGTAGCTCATGTACTCGTCCCTGGTGATCGCCACGCCGGGTGGGACGAAGAGGGTGGTGTCGACCGCGTCGACGATCAGCGGCCCGCGATGCTCGGCCCCCACCTCGAACTGCGAGGCGGGCAGGACCGGGACGGTCTCGAACGCCTTCGTCGAGGGGAGGAAGACCTGCCGCTCGGAGCACCGCGCCTCGGCGTCGGCGTGGACGTGCTTCCTCTTGGCCACCTCCGGCTTCGACTCGGCCGAGCTGACCGCCACCGTGTAGAGGTGCATCGCCGGCTGCGACCCCGCCCAGGCGGTGCCCTTGCCGTAGGTGCGCTCGTAGGTCCGGTGGAAGTCGGCGATCAGCTCGGCGACGTTCTCGCGGGTGAGCCGGTCGGGCACCGGGACGGTCAGCTCGAAGACCTGCCCGGGGAATTTCAGGTCGGCGTAGCGGCTGATGGTCAGCGACTCGCGCTTGAACCCGTCGGCCTCCATCTCCTCGATCGCGGTCTCGACGATCCCCTCGATCGTCTCGTTGACGCGGTCCAGCGAATCGAGGTCGGCGAGGCTCCAGACGAGGCTCTGGTCGCGCCGCAGCGCGAAGTCCGAGCCGACCAGGCCCTCGGCGCAGAAGACCGAGCTGTCTTCCGGCACGATCACCTCGTCGATGCCGACCGCCTCGGCGATCTGCCAGGCGAACATCGGCAGGGTGCCGCCGTAGGCGAAGAAGACGAAGTCGCGTGGATCGTGGCCTTTGCGGACGCTGACCTCGCGAATCGCGTTCGACATGTTGGCGACGACGAGGTCGTGGACCGCCACCGCGGCCTCCTCGGCCGACCAGTCGAAGCGGTCGCCGAGCGACTCCCGCAGCGCCTGCGCGGCCTTGTCGGGATGCAGGGCCATGCGACCGCCCAGGTAGTTGGCGGCGTCGATCAGGCCGAGGGTGAGCATCGCGTCGGTGACCGTCGCCTCGGTGCCGCCCTTGCCGTAGCAGGCGGGGCCGGGGGTCGAGCTGGCCGAGCGCGGGCCGACCTGCGGCACGCCGCGCTCGGAGACCGAGACGATGCTGCCGCCGCCGGCGCCGATCGAGACGACGTCGACCAGGTTGAGGCCGGTCTGGAACTGGCCCAGCTCGACGTTCTTCTCGATCCGGATGTCGTTGGCGCGGATCAGGCAGGTGTCGAAGCTGGTCCCGCCCATGTCGCCGAGGAGGATGTTTTCGTGGCCCATCCGCCGCGCCAGCTCGTTGGCGCCGAGCGCGCCCGCCGCCGGGCCCGAGCCCAGCAGCGCCAGCGGGAAGGCGGCGGCGCGTTTCTTGGTGATGCCGCTGCCCAGCCCCTGGAAGAAGGCGAGGGTGCCGTCGAAGCCGAAGTCGGCGAGCCTGCCGTGGATCGTCTCCAGGTAGCGCTCGGCGTTGGCCTGGACGAAGGAGTTGAGGACGGCGGTGGTCCAGCGGCGCGTCTCCCGCATCACCGGGAAGAGCCGGTGTGAGGTGGAGACGAAGAGGTCCGGGTGGCGCTCGTGGATCAGCTCCTCCGCCTGCAGCTCGTGGGAGGGGTTCGCATAGCTCGACATGAAGCAGATCGCCAGCGCGTCGACGTCGATCTCGTCGACCAGGTGATCGACGGCGCGCTCGAGGCCGTCGACGTCGAGGGGGACGAGCTCGTTCCCTTCGGCGTCGATCCGACCCTTGACCTCGGCGATCGCGTCGCGCTCGACCAGGTCGGGCACGTTCCGCTGCAGGTGGTCGTCGAAGAGCGGCAGGCGGGGTCCGCCGGAGATGCGGAAGACATCGGGGAAGCCGGCGGTGACCAGGACCCCGACGCGGTCGCCGCGCAGCTCGGAGATCGAGTTGGTGACCACGGTGGTCGCGTTGAAGATCGTCGAGGTCCGGGACAGGAGGCTCTCCAGCGAGGCGTCGAGACGACCGGCGGCGACGTCGATCGCCTCGATCAGGCCACGGCTGAAGTCGTCATAGGTGGTGAGGGCCTTGCCGCGGGCGAGACGCTCCCCGGCCATGACCGCGACATCGGTGTGGGTGCCACCGACGTCGACTCCGATGACGCAACTCTGCTCCATGCCTTCTGTTCCTCCTCGTCGCTGAATTGCTGCGTTCCCTGTGCAGCACTGGCTCGCGTTCCCGTTGCGAATGCTTGCGCATGAATAGCATGGTTCGGTTGCTGATGTCAAGTTGACTCATGCGCAGAGCCAATTGAGCACTCCGAAACCTGAGCAACCGGCGAAAATCTATGCGTAACATACGCCTCTGGCGTGTATCGTGTCGCACATGAAGAACCAGGGAAGTTCCGATAGCCCTTCCATCCGCTTCGACGACCAGGTGGCGATCGTCACGGGCTCCGGGAGGGGCCTGGGACGCGCCCATGCGCTGGAGTTGGCCCGACGCGGGGCGCGCGTCGTAGTCAACGACATCGGCGGCGTCGGGAGCGCCGAGGGTCCGAGCGCCGACCGCGTCGTCGCCGAGATCATCGACGGCGGCGGCGAGGCGGTCGCCTCCTACGACGACATCACCACGCCCGAGGGCGGCGAGGCGGTGGTGGAGACGGCGCTCGACGATTTCGGCACCGTCGACATCGTCGTCAACAACGCCGGTTTCGGCCGCAACGCCCTGATCGAGGAGATGACCATCGAGATGTTCGACGCGGTGCTGAACGTCTGCCTCCGCGGCGCGTTCTGCGTCACCAAGCCGGCCTGGAAGGTGATGAAGGCAAAGGGCTACGGGCGGGTCGTGATGACCAGCTCGGCGAGCGGCACCTTCGGTCGCCGTGGCGGCGCCAACTACTGCTCGGGCAAGGCCGGGCTGGTCGGCCTCACCCGCGGGCTGGCCCACGAGGGCTCCGACTGCGGCATCAACGTCAACTGCCTGCTCCCCTTCTCGCGCACCGAGATGGTGTCCGACAACCCGATCCCGGAGATGGAGAGGCTGCGGAACGCGATCGCCGCGGTCGACGGCCGGCACGAGCCGGAGCGGGTGACGCCGATGGTGGTCTTCCTCGCCAGCCGCGAGTGCGAGGCGAACGGCCAGACCTACTCGGCGGCGCTGGGCCGCTATGCCCGCGGCTACTTCGCGATGACCGACGGCTGGATCACCCCCGGTGACGAGATTCCCCCGGCGGAGGAGATCCTCGCCCGGATCGGCGCGATCGACGCCGCCGGCGGGTCGGCGACGATCCACGAGTACACCGCCGTCTTCGACGAGGTCGAGGAGGTCGGGCGGCGCGTCAACGCGACGCTGGCCGGATGAGCACGGCGGGGCCCCCGACGGCGGGAGCGACGATGGTCGTCGCCGGCGCGGCGGGAGGCGTCGGGCGCGCCACCGCCGAGCTTGCCGCCCGCGCCGGCTGGTCGTTGCTTCTCGCCGATCGCGACGATCGCGTCGGTGAGGTCGCAGAGGGCCTCGCGGCGGCCGCCAGGGTCGAGGCGCGGGCGATGGTTGGCGACATCGCCGACCAGGGGTTCTGCGCCGTCCTCGGCGAGGAGGCGGGACCGCTCGGGGTGCGCGCCGCCGTCGTCGCCGCGGCCGTGGTCCAGGAGCAGGTCCCCGCCCTGGAGCTCGGCCTCGACGAGTGGGAGCGTGTGATGGCGATCAACGCCCGCGCTCCGTTCCTCCTCACCCGCGAACTGGCTCCCCCGATCGCCACCGCGGGCGGCGGCGGGATCGTCTTCTTCTCCTCGATCGCGGTCCGCGCCGGCCGCCGCCTGGGCGCGGCCTACACGGCCTCCAAGGGGGCGGTCGAGGCGCTCACCCGGGTCCTGGCGCTGGAGCTGGCGGAGACCGGGGTGCCCGTCAACGCGGTCTCCCCCGGTTTCGTCGACACGCCGATGGCGGCCGCCGGGATGCGCTGGCGAGCCGAGCGCACCGGGGTCCCGCTCGAGCGGATCCGGGCCGAGCGCGCCGCGACGATCCCGCTCGGCCGCCTCGCCGCGCCACACGAGCTCGCCGAGTGTGCGGCCTTCCTCGCCTCGCCCGCCGCCGGCTACGTCACCGGGGCCGTACTCGAGGCGGACGGCGGCGCCCTGCTGGGGTTCTAGGGATTGATTCGACGGCGGGGGCGGCCGTCCGAGTGGCGGTGTCCTGGGCGTGGGGAGTACGCCGGAGGTCGGGAAGTTTCAGGACTTCCGTGAACGTCCCGTGCGGGAGAGGGCACGAAGAGCCCCCGGGAGCCTCATCCGTCCACGAAGACGCCGGGAACGTCACACCCCCGTGCGCCTTCGGTCCGTTTTCGGGCCTGAATACAGGGCCCGAAAACGCGCTGCATGAGTTGACCGTGCCATAGCACGGTCAACTCATGCAGCGCGAAAGTGCGTGTTCCCCAACACGCACGGAAGCGTGACGTTCCCGGCATCCCTCCCAGGACTTGCGCCTTCGGTGACGCATCCGTGACCCCCACGTGACGAGCCCTCGGCGCTCCGCCCGGGCGATCGCGCCACTCCGCCACAAAACCCGGCCGTCTCGGGCACGGCCACAGCCTGCCAGGGTCGTGGACGAGATGGCCGCGCTCGCCGCAAACCCTTGCGTCCCGGGTCAAGGGCGCCAGCTTCCCGGCCCGAAGCCCGTGCGGGCTTCAGCTCCGGGCGAGCAAGGCATCGAGCGACTCCAGCGGCTCACGGGCCTCGATCAAACGACGGGCTCGTGGCACCAGCGGGCCGACGTCGATCCCGGCCACCGCGATCAGGATGCCCTCGCGACCGTACGCGATGCCGAGCCGATCCTCGTCGTCGACCAAGACCCGGGTCTCGTCGTGACCCACGGTCGTGCCGATGCTCTGGACTTTCGAGCCGTGCTGATCGGACCAGAAGTAGGGGGCGCTGGAGAAGCCGACGGGATCGTGGGTCCCGAGCAGGCGACGCGCCGCGTAGGCACCCTGTTCCTGGGCGTTGGTCCAGTGCTCGATCCGCATCCGCCGCCCGTACAACGGGTTCTCCCAGGCGGCGATGTCGCCCGCCGCGACCACGCCCTCGGCGCCCAGGGCGGCGCAGGTCGCGTCGCAGGAGACCCCGTGCGCGCCGACGTCGAGCCCGGAGCGCTGGAGCCAGGAGACCGCCGGGGTCGATCCGACGGCGACCAGGAGCACGTCGGTCTCGATCCGGCGGCCGTCGCTGAGCCGGACCGCGTCGACGCTGAGCCGGCCCTCGACCTCGGCGACGGTCACCCCGCAGACGATCTCGACGCCCCGCGCGGCGTGCAGGGACGCCATCCGGTCGGCCAGCTCCGGCCCGAGAACGTGGCTGAGGGGCTTCGGCGCCGCCTCGACCACCGTCACCTCGAGTCCGAGCTTGCGTGCCGACGCGGCGACCTCGAGTCCGATGAAGCCCGCGCCGACGACCACCAGCCGGCGGCTCGCGAGCAGGGC
Organism: Solirubrobacterales bacterium; assembly: GCA_051986435.1. GTDB lineage: Bacteria > Actinomycetota > Thermoleophilia > Solirubrobacterales > 70-9 > VAYN01. Next base: position 21,117 of record JBPYFM010000182.1, read on the forward strand.
CGCGCGCAGGCGCAGGGCGTCCTCCATCCCACGCAGGCTGAAGACGCCTTCCAGTCCCGCTCCGAGCGGCGTCCGCCTGGCGACGCTGCCGGTCGCCAGCACGACTCCGTCGAACGCGAGCACGAGCGGCTCGCCGAGGCTGTCTTCCCCGACCAGGACGCGGGCGCCGAGGTCGAGGTCGTGGAGCCGGGCCCCCGCCTCGAGCTCGAGGTCGAGGTCGGTCGGCAACGGCATCCGGACCTTGGCCGCGGTCTCCTCGCCGGTAAGGATCCCCTTCGACACCGACGGGCGACGGTAGCCCGCCCCCGGCTCGGCGTCGACCAAGGTCAGGCTGCCCGTGTAGCCACCGCGCCGCAGCTCGCGGGCCGCGCTGCCGCCCGCGATCGAGCCGCCGGCGATGACCACCCGGTCCATCGTCGCCTCAGGCCTGCCGCTCGATCAGCCGTCGGGCGATCACCAGCTGCTGGATCTCGTTGGTGCCCTCGCCCAGGATCAGCAGCGGCGCGTCGCGGAAGAGCCGCTCGACCACGTACTCCTCCGAGTAGCCGTAGCCGCCGTGGATCCGCATCGCCTCGGTCGCGTTCTCGTGAGCGACCTCGGTGGCGAACAGCTTCGCCATCCCCGCCTCGAGGTCGGCCCGGGCGCCGGTCGCCTTCAACCTCGCGGCATCGAGGGTCAGCAGTTCGGCCGCTCGCAATTTCGTCCCCATCTGGGCGATCTTCTGCTGGATAAGCTGGTGCTCGGCGATCGGGGCCCCGAAGGCCTCGCGCTCGCGGGCGTAGGAGATCGCCGCCTCCAGGGCCGCGGTGGCGACGCCGACGCCGCGCGCGGCGACGTTGACCCGGCCGAGCTCGACCGCCGCCATGAACGCCTTGAAGCCGCGGTTCAGCTGCGCCTCCCCGCCGAGAATCGAGTCGGCCGGGGTACGGAAGCCGTCGAAGACCAGCTCGGTCGACTCGACGCCTTTGTAGCCCAGCTTCTTCAGCTTCGGCGGCACCGTCAGGCCCGGCTGCTCGGCGACGTCGGGCTCCTTCTCGATGATGAAGGCGGTCATCCCGCGATGGCGCGGCTCGGCGCTCGGATCGGTCACCGCCAGGAGCAGGATCATCCCCGCCCGCAGGCCGTTGGTGGCCCACATCTTCTGGCCGTTGACGACGAAGTCGTCACCGTCGCGCTTCGCCTGGGTCCGGATCGCCTGCACGTCGGAGCCGGCGTGGGCCTCGGTCATCGAGTAGGCGGCCCGCAGCTCCCCGGTCGCCATCCGGGGCAGAAACTTGCGCTTCTGCTCCTCGGTGCCGAAGTTGCGGATCATCCAGGCCGCCATGAAGTGCGTGTTGAGCACTCCCGAGAGCGAGATCCAACCGCGCGAGAGCTCCTTCACCACCAGCACGTAGGTGAGCAGGTCGAGGCCGAGCCCGCCGTACTCCTCCGGGATGGTGATGCCGAAGAGGCCGAGCTCCTTCATCGTCGCGACCAGCTCCGCCGGATATTCGTCGCGGTGGTCGAAGTCCGAGGCGACCGGGAGGACGTCGCGGTCGACGAAGTCGCGGATCAGGCGGACGATCTCCTCCTGCTCCGGGGTCAGATCGGTGGCGGTTGCGGTCGTCATCTCAGACCGTCCACTCGGCCTCGACGGTCGGGAACTGGCTCCGCGCCTCCTCCGCCTGACGGCGGAAGATCATGAACTTGCGCTGGAACTCGCAGACGACCTCGCCCCGCTGATTCACCCCGCGCGAGCGCACGCCGACGATGCCGACGCTCGGTCGAGAGCTCGACTCGCGCAGGTCGGTCACCTCGCTTTCGGCGTAGAGGGTGTCACCGGCGAAGACCGGGTTCGGCAGCTTGATCGAGTCCCAGGCCAGGTTCGCCATCGCGTTCTCACTGGTGTCGGCGACGGTCAGCCCGACCACGATCGAGAGGGTCAGGCACGAGTTGACGAGCGGCTTCCCGAACTGCGTACGCCCGGCGAGCTCGGCGTTGAAGTGGACCTGGTTGGTGTTGCAGGTGAGCAGGGTGAACCAGGTGTTGTCGGTCGCCTCGATCGTCCGTCCGAGCCGGCTGCGGTAGACGTCGCCGACCTCCATGTCCTCGAAGTACCGTCCCCGCCACTCCTTCGGCGCGGACTCGACTGCTTGCGACATCGCTCCTCCTCCTTCGTTCATTGATGTCCGGCGCGGGCGATCACCCGCTGGGCGCGGGCGACCACCGGGAGGTCGACCATGCGGCCGCGGACGGTGGTGACGGCGCCGTCGCGGCCGCGTGCCTCCTCGTAGGCGGCGACGACCTCCTGGGCGGCCGCGACCTCCTCCGGGGACACCCCGAAGACCTCGTTGACGACCGCCAACTGCGCCGGGTGGATGCAGGGCTTGCCGGCGAAGCCGAGCGACCTCGCCAGCTCGGCCTCGGCGCGCAGGCTCTCGGGGTTCTTGGTGTCGAGATGGACGACGTCGAGCGGCGGGTGGATTCCGGCCGCGGCCGACGCGACCACCAGGGTCGAGCGCGCGTGGACGATCTCGAGCCCGTCCGCGCGAGGCGTCAGCCCGAGTTCGGCGCCGAGGTCGGCCGCCCCCAGCATCAGGGCCACGACGCGCGAGTGGGCCGCCACCTCGAAGGCGTCGCGCAGTCCCACCGCGGTCTCGATCAGGGCGATCACCGGCGGGCCCTCGACCTCGAGCCGGGCCAGCTCCGCCGCCTCGGCCTTGGGGACGACGATGCCGGCGACCTCGGCCTCGGCGACCATCGCCAGGTCGGCCCGACCCCACTCGGAGCTCGGCGCGTTCACCCGGACCAGCGCCGTCTTCGGCGAGGGGACGCCGAGCTCGCGGGCGACGGTTCTCCGCGCCTCCTCCTTGCGGTCCGGGGGGACCGCGTCCTCGAGGTCGAAGATCAGCGCGTCCGCCTCGGACTCGACCGCGCGCGGGAAGCGGCGCTCCTCACTGCCCGGGACGAACAGCAGCGAGCGCAACCAACCGAGGGAGGATTCGCGATTCATCCGCCGCTAGAGCTCCGTGCAGAAGATGCAGGCGCCCGGGCAGGCGGCGGCGGCGTCGCGGACACGCCCCTCCAACTCCGCCGGAACCTCCGCCCCACCGGCCTCCACGCCGCCCTCGGGCAGCGCCGAGCCGCCCTCGATCACGGTCGCCAGCCCGGAATCCTCGAGCACGAAGACCTCCGGCACCGCCTCCTCGCAGAGCCCGCCGGCGGTGCAGGCCGACTGGTCGACGTGGACCTTCACGACGACCGCCGCGCGGGCCGGCGTAGCTCGCAGTAGACGACGCCGTCGCGAACCTCGACGTGGTAGGTGGGCACGCGACCCCTCACCGCCCCGCCGACGCTCTCGCCGGTGGGGACGTAGAACTCGAAGCCGTGCCACGGGCAGCGGATGACCAGGCCGTCCTCGCCGTAGACGTACTCGTTGGGGTCGGAGGCGAGCATCGTGCCGGTGACCCGCCCCGCGCACAGCGGCGCCCCCTGGTGCGGACACCGGTTGCCGATCGCGAAGACGTCGCCGGCGGTCCGCAGGATGCCGACCTCCCGCCCGCCGACCTCGACCAGGGTGATCTCGCCGAGCGGGAAGTCCTCGACCAGGCCGATCCGGTGCTCCTTGGTCGCGACCGCCATCAATCGATCACCTCGAGGTCCGCGGCGAGGAGCGTCCGGCCGCGGGAGAGGATCGCCTGACCGTGCTCCTCGCCGAGGGTCCTCGCGACGTCGGCGGCGGCATCGCCGTCGAACGGCTGGTGCGAGCCGAAGACGATCCGCTCGACCAGCGCGTCGCCGAAGCCGAACTTCTCCCAGACCTCGGGGCCGGAGACTTCGCCGAGCGGCCAGGTGGTGAGCCAGACGTGCCCAAGGATGTAGGTGCTGGGCTTCTCGCGGACCCAGGGAACGTCGTGGCGGAAGGTCCGCCACTCGCGGTCCATCCGCCAGAGCAGCGACGAGAGCCACTTGAAGCCGAAACCCGCGAACAGCATGCGCAGGGCGGGGAACTTCTCGAAGGTCCCCTCGAAGGCGAGGCTGGTGAGGCTCGATTCGGCGAGCTGGGGCATCAGCAGCGCCCGCGAGAAGTTGCTGTAGTGAACGCCGCCCGGGAGCGGCGCGGCGCCGAGGTATTTCCCCTCGACGCCGGAGAAGGTGATCACCATCGGCAGCCCGGTCTCCGCGCAGGCGTCGTAGATCGGGTCGAAGTGGTCGGCGCCGAGCAGGGTCGGGATCAGCGGCATCGCCACCGCCGCCGCGCCCCGCTCCGCGGCGGCGCGGATCTCGATCGCCGACCAGGCGGGATCGATCGGGCTGACGAGGTGGACCCGCCGGCTGCGCGCTTCCTGCCAGTGATCCTCGCCGAAGGCGTTGAGCGCGGTGACGAAGGTCTTCGCCGCTACCTGGTCCGCCCAGCCGTTGATGGTCAGCCCCTGGTGGGGGATCGCCAGCCAGAGGTCGTCGTCGAGGTCGGCGGCGAAGGCGCTCGGTTCGTGGTTGAAGCGCTCGTCGACCCAGGTGTGGTTGGAGGCGTCGCGGATCCCCCAGAGGAACTCGTCGCGCTCGAAGTGCTTCCGCCACGACAGCGACATGTAGGGGAACAGGTCGTGGTAGTCGCCGATGCCGACGTGGCGGTCGCAGTCGAAGCCGTTGCTCATGCGGCGACTGGGAGGGGACCGAGGGCGACGTCGCCGAACACCCGGCGGGCGTTCTCGAAGCAGATCGCGTCCCGCAGCCGGGCCGGGATCTTCGAGCGGAGGACGAAGGTCGGGTCGTCGGCGTCGTAGTGCGGGTAGTCCGAGCTGAACAGGATCAGGTCGTCGAGGCGGGGGTCGGAGAAGAGCGCCTCGGCACCCTGGGCGGAGTCCGGCTCGTCGAGCGGCTGGGTCGAGAAGGTGATGTGGCCGCGGACGTAATCGCTCGGCAGCTTCTTGATCGCCGGCGCCTGGCCGGGGTCGCGCTGCCAGGCGTGGTCCATCCTCTCCATCAGGCCGTGGAGCCAGCTGAAGCCCCACTCGACCATCACCACCTGAAGGTCGGGGAAGCGCTCGAAGGTGCCGCCGACGATCAGGTCGACGACGTTGGCGAGTCCGACCTGGGTGAGGATCACGTGGCGCTCGCCGTAGGATCGCGGGCCGCCGCCGGCGACCGTCTGCGAGCCGGCGTAGCAACCCTCGGAGCCACTCTGGTGGACGACGATCGCGAGGCCCTCCTCGGCGGCGGCCTCGTAGATCGGGTCGAAGCTGCGGTCACCCATCATCCGGTCCATCAGCAGCAACTGGACGCCGATGATGCCGGGATCGCCGCCGCAGCGGCGGATCTCGGCGGCCGCCGCGGCCGGGTCGTGCGGAGACACGGTGAGCGCGAGCTTGAAACGCCGGTCGACGTCGAGCCACTCCTGGCGGAAATAGTCGTTGTTGGCCGCCTCGAATGCGTAGGCCGCCTCGGCGTCGCCCCAGGCGGTGACTCCATATACCTGCTGCGGCAGGAGCAGCGCGCAGGTGATCCCGTGCGGGTCGATCATCTGGGCGATCGTCACCTGGGGGTCGGAGCCGGCCGGGTCGCCGCTCTCCAGCGCCGAATCGGCGCGGTAGGTCTTCTCCGGGTGGTTGTAGCGATCCCGGGCCCGAGCGTGGAACCGGATGCCCCGGTCCTCGAACTCGCGCCGCCATCTGGCGTCCATGTGAGCGAGGAAGTCGCCGCCGTCGCGGGCCATTGGATGCACGTCGCTGTCGAAGAGCGCGCGCGGGCCACTCGTCGAACGCTCCCCATAGTCGAGTCGATCCATGCGTATGATTGTAACCAGTGGGCGAAAAGGATGCAAGCATGGTGCGGGTGCCCGACGGCGCCGAGGCGCGCGAGCGGGCCGCCGAGGCGCTCCTCGAGGGCCGCTCGGGGCACGTCTCCGTGGCGGCGGCACTCGGGCCCGGCCAGCCGGACCCACTGCTGGCGGCGGTGCTCGCGGCCGCCCGCCGCCGCGACCTCGCCCTCACCCTTCTCATCGGTGACGTTCCCGGCGGCTTCGCCTTCCTCGACGCGTCCGCCGAGGCGGAGCTCGATTCCGGCCGGCTGCGGATCGTCTCGCTCGCGGGCGCGACCCCGCGGCGCCTCGCCGGACGGCTCGACTACGTCACCAGCTCGCTCTGGGACACCGATCGGATGCTGGCCACGGGCGAGCTCGCGGCGGACGTCCTGGTGGCGCGGGTGGTCGCCACCGGCGATCCGGACGTCGTCGCCCTGGGCGACATGGTCGGCTGGACCCCCTCGTTGCTCGCCCGCGATCTCACGGTGGGGTTCGAAGTCGGCCCCGGGCGCGCCTTCCCCGGCGAGGGCTGCCTGGCCCCGCGCGCCCGCGCCGCGGTGGTCGTCGGTGCCGCCCCGGCCTCCCCCGCGGACGCGGCGCCCGCCGCGCGGCCGCTCGGCGCCGAGCAGGCGGCGATCGGTCGCCGGGTCGCCGCCCTGGTGGTCGACGGCGCCACGGTCCAGCTCGGGCTCGGGGCGATCCCGCGGGCGGTCGTCGCCGCGCTGCGGGGCAAGCCCGACCTCGGCCTCCACTCCGGGATGCTCCCGGCGACGATCCGGGAGGAGCTGGACGGCCCGACCTTCAACGGCACCAGCAAGACCGTCGAGCCCGGCCTCCACGTGGCGACCGGGATCCTCGATCCCGGTCCCGAGCCCGCCTCCGCCTGGGGCCCCAACGTCCGCCTCGCGCCGATCTCGGTCACCCACTCGCCGCGGACGCTTGCCGGCCTGGACCGACTGTGGTCAATCAACTCGGCCTTCGAGATCGACCTGGCGGGGCAGGTCAACGCCGAATTCGCCGCCGGGGCGCGGGTCGCCTCGGGGGGCGGCCAGAGCGACTTCATGCGCGCCGCCCACCTCAGCGCCGGCGGCGGCGCCGTCCTCGCGCTGCCTTCGCGGGCGCGCGACGGCACCCCACGAATCGTCGCCCGGCTCGCCGTTCCCCACGTGACCGCGACCGCGGCCGACCTCGACTACGTGGTCACCGAGCACGGCGTGGCCGACCTGCGCGGGGCCTCCGCGGACGAGCGCGCCGCGGCCCTGATCGACGTCGCCCATCCGGACGACCGCGGTCAGCTTCGGCGGGGCCTGGAGGCGGCGGAGCTCAGTCCCAGGTGACGAGCTGGTCGGCGATCGACTGCGGGTCCGAGCGCATCCGCTCCAGATAAAGTTCCATGTGGCTGCGCATCAGCGACTCGGCCAGGTCGGCGTCACCCTCGAGGATCGCGGTGCCGATCTCCCGGTGCTCGTTGCGGATCGACGGCTCGGTCGTCCGCGAGGCCACCCCGGAGGACACCACCCGGGTGGTGTAGAGCTCCTTCAGCGAGGTCGCGAGGAGGTCGATCACTTTGTTGCCGGTCATCGAGGTGATCGCGTAGTGGAAGTCATTCGCCGCTTTGATGTAGCGCCCGTCGCTCGGCGGCAGCGCGTCCTCGGCGGCCATCGCGGCGCGCAGACGATCGAGCGCCGCCGGATCGCGGTTTTCGGCGGCCATCCTGGCGACGATCGGCTCGATCGCCAACCGCGCCTCGACCAGCTCTTCCATCTTCGCCCGCGAGATGTTGAGGTAGAGCGAGAAGGTGCGGGCGACGTCGTGGGCTTCGACATCGGTGACGACCGGCCCACCGCCGGGACCGGAGCGCAGGCTGATCACGCCGTGCACCTCGAGGATGCGAAGCGCCTCGCGCAGCGACGCGCGGCCGACCTGGAGGCGCTCGCGCAGCGTTTCTTCGATCGGCAGGCGGTCTCCGGCCTGGAGGCCCTGGGTGACGATGTCGTCGACGATCGCGGCGGCGATCCGTTCGGGCAGCTTCACCCCCCGCGCCAGCTGCGGGCGCGCGGCGACCACGGCCCCGCCGCGCTCGCCGAGCGAGGTGCCGATCGACGCCACATCGGTCTCTTTACCTTTGGGACTAATGAATCGATCCTACCGGCTGGTCCGACCGTAACTTCCCCACGTACCCACTCACCATCGACGGACGGACTAGCTGTCCTTCGGGTGGTGGATGTCGAAGCTGAGCGCGTCGGCCCCCTGGTCGGAGAGGTATTTGCGCGCCATCAGCTCGATCACCTCGGTCGACGCGAGGCAGTCGGCGCAGGCGGCCGAGGTCGGCTCGATGTCCATCACCACCGTCGCCGGCAGCTCGCCGTCCGACACGCGCAGCTCGTATCCGTCCGCGGCCAGCATCTGGCCCAGCGGCGCCAGCGCCTCGTTGATCTTCTCGATCGTCATCTCCGCCATCTCAGTTCACCGCCTTGGTAACGGGCTCGCAGTGCGAGAACCCTGGGAGCATTGCGCCGTGCAGGTTGCCGACCCCGCCACAGACGATGATGTGAACCTCCTCCGGAGACTCCATCAGGTAGGCGTTGCCGTCCTTGTCGACCCGCCCCCGCTCTTCGATCCCGGGGCGGAGCGCCGCGGGGAACCAGTCGAGCGGCATCCGCGCCGCCTCGAAGACGACCTGGCGGGCGTCATCGTAGGTGGGGATGTCACGGGCGATCACGTTCTCCGCCCACAGTGGGTTCACGGCGATCAGCTGCTCGGCGAAGGTGGAGCCGTGGGAGAAGTTGTTGTTCCCCATGTACGCGAGTGATTTGCCGAGCACTTCGAGGATCTCGCGACCGCCCTTGGCGACCGTGTCGATCACGTTGGTGGTGCCGAGCACGCCGAAGGCGGTGACCGCGTCGCCGTTGACGCCGCGGCGGGCGGCAAGGGATCCCCAGGGAGAGCGCTCCTCCCACTCGCCGACGACGATGCCGGCGACCCTGCCAGGCTGGCCGTAGACCGATTCGGTCGTCTTGCCCGGCTGCTGGCCGGCGACGTTGCGCATGATCAGCCGCACCGCCCGCCCGATCGCCGGCGCCGGGGAGGCGACGCCGCCGAGGGCGGACTCGGCGAAGGGGATACCGAGCCGGTGCCGGATCTCGCCGTTGACGACGAAGGCGGGAACCACCGAGGCGGTGGTCGCGTTGGCGCCGGCCAGGTCGAACTCCGGCGCCATCGTCGCCTCGACCATCGCCAGGATCAGCGGCATCGCCGCCGCCGGCGCGCCGGCCATCACCGCGTTGACGGCGACCTTTTCGACCGTGCACGGAATGTCCAGCGGCTTGAAGTTCCCGAGCGTCGCGTCCCCGCCGCGGCCGCTCGCGGCGATGAACTCGGCGACCCGGTCGGCGGTCGGGGCGATCAGCGGCAGGCCGTCGCCCCAGCCTTCGCCGATCGCCGCAGCACTCATCTCGGCGACGTCGAGGCTGACCTCGAGCGTCGCGGCCGCGGCGTCCGTCATCGGGTCGCCCCGATGACCTCGAGCATCGAGTCGTAGGCCTCGCGAGCGACCTCGCGAACCTCCTCCTCCGATTTGCCCTCGAGCGGGTAGGGAAGCGTCTTCAGGCGGATCTCACTGCGTCCGCCCTCTTCGGTGAGGACCTTGGTCAGGCCGGCGAAGTGCTCGGTCGCGACGAAGGCGGTGGGCAGCCCCGCGTCGAGCGCGGCGAGCCCGTCGTGGACGGCCCAGAGGGTGCACGAGCCGCAGTTGGAGAGGCCGGAGATCGCGACGTCGATCTTGCCGAGGAAGTCCTCGAAGCTCTCGCTCGCCTCGGCCGAGGCCTCGCCGCCCTTGACGACCGGGGCGCGCCAGATCACGACCTCGGCGCCGTCGGCTTCCAGGGCCTTCGCCCAGGTGTCGGTGACGACGTCCCAGCTGTCCCAGAACTCGTCGCGCCGGAGGCCGACGGTCTTGCCCCGCAGCGTCCCGGCGGGCGGCCCCGCATCGCGATCGACGACGCTGTTGCGTCCCCGCGGGTCGAGGATCTCCTGCACTGCGGCAACTGCCTCCATCGGCTCCTCCTTGAGCTACCGTTCGGACTGGCGAAATATTAGGCGATTGATGCGCCTGATTCAAGGCGAGCGGCTTCGCCGGCCGCCCAGTAGAGCTCGGAGCCCGCGCCGACGGACCGGCAGCGCTCGCGGCAACTGCTGGACCTACCAGCGCCCGAAGACCTGCTTGCCGGGCCAGAAGTGGGGGGTCCCGTTGCCGGGGACGTTGACGTTCACGCAGCCCGCCTCGGCGCGGCGCAGGAGCTCCTTCGCCTCCGCGGCGTCGCCGGTGTGGATGCCGGCGGCGAGACCGGGCTCGGTCGCGTTGCGACCTCGACCGCCTCGTCGAAGTCGCTCACCTTGGTGACCGTGAGGAGCGGCATGAAGTGCTCGGTCCTGGTGATCTCATGGCCGACGGGGAGGTCGCCATGAGCGCCGGTTCGACGAAGTAGCCGTCGCGCTCGAGCCGCTCGCCGCCGAAGGCGACGGTGCCCTCGGCGTAGCGCTCGACCACGCCGGGGTCGATCAGCGGGCCGATGAACGAGTCCTTCTCCAGCGGGTCCCCGACCACCATCTCGGCGGCGTGGCGGGCGATGCGCCCGACCAGCTCGTCGTGGACCTCGGCAGTGACCACCGCGCGCCGGGAGGCGTTGCAGCGCTGACCGGTGAGGCTGAAGGCGGAGCGGGCCTGTGTGCGACGCTCCGGGTTTAGAAATTTTGGAGTATTTAGAAGAAAAATTCTGCGTGATATAGGGTCGCTGACCATGTGGGAGAGAGTCGGCGGCGGTAGGCACGAGTAGGTACCAGCGTGGCCTTCCGGATCCTCTCCTGGAACATCGAGACCTTTGGGGATACGAAGCGCGGGGCGATCGAAAACTTCGTCGCCCGGGTGATCCAGCAGTACAACGCGGACCTCGTCTTCATCCTCGAGGGAACCGTGTATGCGCAGGGCGACGTGGCCTCCGGGATCGCGCGCCAATTGAAGGCGATGACGAAGGGCCAGGGGCAGGAATGGGTGCCCTTCGGAAGTGACCCGACCGGGAAGTCATTCGACCTGCCGCCGCTGCTCGAGGCCGCCAACTTTCCCCGCGTCTGCGAGCTGGACGCGTACCGCCGATTCCTGCTCCCGTGCTACACGGAACCGACACCGGGTTCCTTCACCCTCAAGCCCCCGAATCAGATCACCTCGAAGGACCGCGCCGAGGCGATCGAGAAGCTGGAGCTCGCCGGGGTACGGCGACGGGACCTGGAGACCTACATCGGCCTCTTCCGCCGCGACCCGGCGCTCTGGCTGTCGAATCACGCCTCGGTCGCGCTGGGCAGTTGGGTCGCCCTCTCCCAGGGTACGGGCGAACTGATCAGCGTCAACCCGCAAGGGCTCGACATCGGCTATGGCGATCCGCAATCGGAGTTCAACGGCCGCCGGCCCTACCGAGCAAACGTCTACTTCGCCGCACCGTGGAATCCGGCCACGATCGAAAAGTCGTTCCCTGTCGTCGCCTTTCACGCACCCTTCGGCACCAGCGAGAAGCCGCGGATCAAGGCCAACGTGGGGCTGCTGAACCTGGCGACCTTCACCCCGAACGGCACCCCGATCCGCCTCTGCGAACAGCCTGCCGCGGTGGTCTGCGGTGACTTCAACATCAGGTACGACTGGACCGCGGACTTCAGCGGCCTGACGCTGCCGGTCGATGCCTCGCTGGACTCGAACAAGCAGACCTACGGCTCCTTCTACGCCGCCGGCTTCCAGATGACGATCCAGGAACTGACCTCGCTGAAGGCTCTCAACCAGGACCTCTGGAACGTCACCAATCCGATCGAATTTCGGTCGAGCGCCTACGACAATGTGATGGTCAGGACCGCCGGTCCGCCGATCACCCATGCCAACGCTCGCGTCATCGACCTGATCAGCGATGTCTACGGTGCCACCAAGGGGCAGGGCAACTACCTGACCAATTGTGTTCCGACCTCGCCGAGCTGGTACAACGCGTTCGAATTCGTCCGCAACAACGTCAGCGACCACCTGCCGGTGCTCTGCGAACTGACGGTCCCGGCGAGGCCCTGAGATGCCGACCGCCGGCTGGCCGATGCTCCTCCACGACCCGCTCCACAGCGGGCAGGCGGCGGGCTTCGGGCCGGCGGCCTTCGAGAGCGCCTGGTCGGCGGCGGGACTGGGGGCGTTCGGCGGAGTCGCGGTCGGCGGCGACGGCAAGCTCTTCTTCGGTTCGGCGAACGGGAGCGCCTACTGCTACGACGGCGAGGGTAACCGGGTCTGGGCCTACGCCGGGAAAAATCCGTTCCTGGTCAACCCGCCGGCGCTCGCCGCCGACGGCGGCCTCGTCTACTTCGCCGACGGGGATGTCGTCGCGCTCGACCCGACCACCGGGGCGCCCGCCTGGACCTACGTGCGGCCGAGCCCGACGACGCTGATCGCGGCGCCGCTCACGGTCGACGACGAAGGCCATGTCTACGTCTCGACCACCACCGCCTCGGGCCAGCCGAACGAGCTGCTGGCGATCAAGGACGGCACCCTCCTCTGGAGCGTGCCGCTGCCGCGCCCGAGCACCTCGACCCCGGCGATCGCGGTCGACGGCACCGTCTACCTCGGCTGTGCCGACGGGGTGTTCCGGGCGCTCGAACCGGGCAGCGGCAAACTGAAGTGGAGCTGGAGCGAAGCGGGGGCGTCGCTGCCGATGGCGCCCGCGGTCGGCCCCGACGGCACCGTTTACGTCGGCGTCCAGGGCTACCCGCAGGCGAACAACGCCCTGGTCGCGTTGACGCCGCCGACGGCTGGCGGGACGACGCCGACCGTGCGCTGGCGCTACAGCCCGTCGCCGGGCGAGTACCTGAGCGGCCGCGGCGCCCCGGCGCTCGCCCCGGACGGGACCGTCTACGTCGGCTTCGAGGCGCTGCACGCGATCGACCCCGCCGCCGGGACCAAGCTCTGGGCCTCGTCGGCCACCCCGACCGAGACCTCACCCGGCCCGCCCGCGGTCGCGGTCGACGGGACGGTCCACTTCGTCACCGCGGCGGGGACGCTCTGGGCCCTCGGCCCGGACGGCACGGTGCGCTGGCAGACCGCGGCCGGCACCGCAGCCCCCGCGGCCCCGCCCGCGCTGGCGGGCGCTGTGTACTTCGGCGACGGGGTCGAAAAGCTGACCGCGAGCACCGTCGCCGCGCCGCTCTCGCCGCGGCTGACGGCCTTTTATCAGGAGCTCCTCGCCGCCCGCCAGTCGGCCGGCCAAGGCCGCTGGAGCTACACCCTGTCGGCCCAGACGATCACCGACGCGCCCCTGCTCGCGCTGGTCACCACCGCCACCGGGGCGACCGGGACGGTCACCGTCGTCGGCCCCGACCTCGAGGTCACCGACGGGGCTCTGACCCTGAGCGGCAGCGCCTCCTTCCTCGGCGTCCCGACGAGCGCCGAGTTCGTCTTCGCGATGGCGGGGGAGACCGAGGTGACGCTGGCGGCGACGGCGACGGTCGGGTCGGCGTTGAAGCTCTCGCAGCCGTTCCCGGCGCTGGCGAAGACGGTGTTCGAAGGCATCGCCTTCGAAGGCGCGACCCTGGGCCAGGTCGGGACCACCGGGCAGCTCGCCGCGACCGGCTGGGCCCTCGCCGGCAGCGTCGAACCGGGCGCCGCCGGCAGCCCCCTGGCGCAGACGGCGTCGATCCTCGGCATCACCGGCAAGGTGGCGCTCGCCGCGGGGGCGACGATCACCCTCGCCGGCGCCGTGCCGGTCCTCGCCCTCCCCTTCGCGGGCACCTGGCCGGTGAACCTGGTCGGCGGGATGCCGTTCCAGTGCGGCCTGCGCCTCGAGACCTCGATCGTCGACACCAGGACCGGGTCGCTCCTCGCCGCGATCCTGATCACCTCGAAGCTGACCGTCGCCGGGCAGCCGCTCGCGGTGAGCGCCGAAATGCCGACGACGCCCGGCGCGATGGTGGTCCTGCAGGCGGAACCGGCACCGGCCGAGCAGCCGCAGGTGAAGCTGACCGACCTCAACCTCTGGCACGGACCGCAGACCGACCTGACCGCGGCGGTCCCAGAAGGCAAGATGCAGGAACCGACGCAGACCTTCGGCCTCGAGTGGATCGCGATCGGCTTCCTCACCGACCTGACCGTGGCCGCGGTCTCCTTCCGCCTCGGCGCCCCCGACTGGCAGGTGCTGAGCGCCGAAGGGGTGGGCATCGACCTGAAGGTCGAAGAAGTCGGGATCGAGGTCACCTGCAGCGACCCGTTCGGCGAACCGGCGGTCTACGCGGCGCTCGGCGGGACGATCACGACGACGATCCACACCGCCACCGGGGGCAGCACCGCGGCCTTTGAAATCGGCGCCGTCGCCCCCGACTTCCAGCTCTACGGAAAGCTGGTGGAAGGCACCGAAGTGCGGCTCGAAGACGTCGTCTCGGGGATCGCGGGGACGTCGGTGACGCTGCCGAGCGGGGTGCCGAAACTGGTCCTCGAAGAACTGGCCCTCTACTCGCAGCCCCAGTACGGCACCTTCGACTTTGAAGCCGGCGGCGACCTCGGCTGGACGCTGTTCGAAATCGGCTCGGTCAAATTCGGGCTCGGGCGCTTCGCCGTCGGGCTGGAGCGGGTACAGGCCCTTCCCGACCTCTCCAAACCGGCGATCTCGGCGAGCCTGCAGGGGACGCTCGAACTCGGCGACTTCGAATTTGAAGTCGGCGGCTACAGCCCCGCGGGCAGCGAAGGCTGGCAGCTGGAAGGCAACCTCGGGGCGCCGGTGGCGCTGCCGACGATCGGCGATCTGGTGGAAGGCTTCAACCCGGCCTGGGCGACCGCCCTGCCGACCGCGGTGGCAAACGCCGGCCAGGACATCGTGCTGAAGGTGCTGCAGTTCGAGATCGAACCGGCGCCCGCGACCAAACGGTCCCTGCAGGCGACGATCGGGACCGCCGCCGACTGGGCCGGCTGGACCGTGATCGGCTCGCCCAAACTGGCGCTGACCGCGGTCGACGTCGACATGACCGCCGCCTCCGACACCGGTTTCGACGGGCGGATCCGGGGCGGCTTCGCGCTCGGCGCCGGGACGATCGCGGTGGCCGTGCCACTGCCGTTCTCGAGCGGCAAATTCACCCTCGCCTACGATTCCGGCAACGAAGGGCTGACCCTGCCCTCGATCGGGGAGATCGCCAACTGGATCGAACCCGCCTGGACCCTGCCCGCGGAAGTCGGCTCGATCGGCTCGGGCCTCAGCCTCGACCGCTTCACCTTCACGCTCACGGTCGAGAACGACGAAGGGACGATCGACGTCTTCGCCGCGGCCCTCGACCAGAGCCATCGATGGGTACTGGTCGGCGGCTCGCCGCAGCCCCTGTTGGCGCTGGAAAAAGTCACGGTCGAGTTCCACGACGCGAAGACCAGCTCCGGGGCGATCGCCGGCACCGTCGTGATCGGCTCCGGCGCCCTGCCCCTGCGGGTGGCGATGCAGGACAGCTGGACCAGCTACACGATCGGCCTCGACACGACGACCAAGCCGGTGACGCTGCCGACCCTGCACGACCTGGTCAGCCTGCTCAGCACCACCTTCGCCGACGCGCTGCCGGAACCGATGCGCTCCTGGGGCAGCGGCATCCAGGTGACCAGATTCCAGGTCGCGATCTCGACCACCCCGACGACGACGGCGACGATCGAAGCGGCCGCCGGCGAACCGGCGAACTCGCCGGCCTGGGCGCCGATTCCGCCGCTCGCGGCCTTCAAGCTGCAGGCGCTCGCGGTCCAGGTCAGCGGCACGGTCGGCGCGCTACCGGAAGTGGGGGTGCTCGGCACGATCGTGATCGGCGCCCACGGGCGGATCCCGCTGAAGGCCGGCTTCACCTCGCAGATGAAAAAAGTCGCGGTCGAACTCAACCCGGCCGGCGGCGGGGCGACGCTGCCGACGGTCGGCGACGTCGCCGAACTCTTCGTCGGCGGCTGGGCCGGCAAACTCCCCTCGGCGATCGCCGACCTCGGCGAGTCCTTCTCCTTCCAGAAACTCGACCTCGAATACGACGGCAGCGCGACGCCGGCGGTCTGGGCGGTCGAGATCGCGATCGGCACGGCGCCGGCCTGGGTCTACGAGCCGATCCCGGCGTTCCCCTCGCTGAAATTCACCAGCATCTCGATCGGCTTCGAGGTGTCCTCGACCGAGTCGGCGACCGGGGTGCTGAAGTCGACCGTGCAGGTGATGGGGAGGCCGGTCACGTTCGAACTGCAGGTGCCGCAGCTCGTCTTCGAGGCGACGCTGGACACCGGCCTGACGCTCTATGCGCTGGCCGAATACGTGATCGGCTCGTCGATCGTCCTGCCCTCGTGGCTGAAAGGCCTGGGGCTGCCGGAGATCGAGCTGGAAGCGAACTTCGAGACCAAGATCTACCTCCTGCGGGCGGTGCTGGCGATCGAAATCCCGATGCCGGTCGGCAAGCTCGAAAAGGCGGCGCTGTCGGGGGAGATCGGCGGGCCGGGCGATCCGCGGGTCTGCTTCGAAGCTACCTGGGTGACGCCGACCGGAGCGAAGGTGCCGGGGCGGATCTGTTACCCGTTCGAGGACTTCTTCCCCGAGGCCGATCCGGAGGAGCCGATCGAGGACTTCCCGCCGGAGGAGCCGCCCTCCGACCCGCCGACCTACGACGAAACCGTCGACCTGATCGAGCGGCTGACCGGCGAGGGGGGCGCGAGCGCCGGCGAGGCTGCCTCGATCGCCTACTGGAGCTACGGCGCGGCCGCCGCGGCGACGGTCGGGGCGTTGCTCGCGGCCGGGATCGGCCTCGCCGCCGCGGCGGCCGCGATGAAGGAAAGCCGGCCCGACGTCAGCACCCCGGTCAAGCTGGCCGAAGCGCTGGTGGCGGGGGCGAGACTGGCGGGCAGGACGATCACCGCGGCGGAACTGGGCCATGCCGTCGCCGTCGCCTTCCCGGGCCTCGACGTGGCCGAACTGGTCGCCGCGCTGGCGGCGGGGCTCCCCGCGATCGCCTTCCGCCAGATGGTCGAAGGGCTGAAGGGCGGCGGCTTCCAGCCGCACCAGATCACGACCGCGCTGCGCACTCGCTACACGGCGACGGCGGCGACGATGGTCGCCGAACTGCAGGGCGGCTGGGCGCCGGTTGCGATCACCGCGGCGGAGATGGTCGCGGCGCTCGCCACCGCCTCCTACACGCCGGTCGAAGCGGCGCCGCTGATCAAGACGTCCTACCCGACCGACACCGCGACCGGGGCCGCCTTCGCCCGCCTCTTCCTCGCCGCCGGGTTCACCCCGGCACTGGAAGCGGGAGGGATGGCGGCGGCGCTGCGGGCGGCCTCGTTCAGCGCCCTGGAAGCGGCGACCGGCCTGCTCGCCGCCTACCCGGCGCTGACCAGACCCCTGGACACCGTGCCCTTCCTGCGCGAGGCCGGCTACACGGCGGCGGAAGTGGCGCCGGTAATCCTCTCGGAACTGAAAACCGCGGCCGAAATGGCGAAAGCGCTGGCCGCCGCGGGGTACACTGCGCCGCAGGGCGCGCCCGCCCTGAAGGCCGGCTACCCGACCGAAATCACCGGCCCCGACGCGCTGTTCACGGTGCTGGCCGGGGCGTGGACCGGGCTGAGCGCGGCGGATGCGGCGGCGGCCTCGGCGAGCGCCGGCTACGAACCGGCGCCGACCGCCAAGGCGCTCCACGCCTCGCCCACCTTGGGCTCGTCGGTGACCACCGCGGCGACGATGACGGCGGTGCTGAAAGGCGCCTATCCGGCGATCGCCCTGAACGAACTGCTGGCCGCCCTCGCCGGAGTGCCCTTCCCGGCCTTCGCCGCGGCGGGCGCGGCGATTCCGGCGGGCACCCCGGTGACGACGGCGGTGGCGACGCTCAGCGCGGCCTCCGCCTACCCGAACCTCGAACCGCTGATGTTGGCCGCGGCGCTGGCCGCGGCGCACTACGTCGTCGCCGAAGTCGAAACCGGCCTGGCGGCGAAGTGGGCGACGCTCCCCACGGTCGCCAAGCAGCGCGCGGCGGCCGCCGTGACGAGCGCCGAATTCGCTCCCGCGCTCGCCGCCGTGGCGACCGCGCAGGCGGCCGGCAAAACCGCCGCCGAAGCGGCCCGCGAACGGGTCGTCGCCCAGCCGACGCTGTCGAGCGACGGGCTCGCCGCCGCGATCCAGTCGGTCTATCCGTTTGGCGCGCCGGCGCTCGAGGGGCTGGCGAAGGCGATCGTCCCCGCCTTCACCCAGCCAGCCGAACCGGCCCCGCTAGCGCTCACCCTGCTGACCGCGGCGCCGACCAGCGGCCCCGCCGCGCTCGCCGCGGCGCTCCTCGGCGGCTTCGCCGCGACCCCCGCGCTCCCCGCCCCCGGCGCCGCCGCGAAAGCGCTCGCCGCGGCCCTCACCACCTTCGGCGCGCCGACCACGGAGGGTCCGCTCGCCGCCGCCCTGGTCGACGGCTACGCCCAGGCGGGCACGCCGCTGAAACCGGGCGAACTGGCGAGCGCCCTGCGCGGGACCTTCCCGGCGACCACGGTGGCCAAGGTCGTCGCGGCGCTGAAAGGCGCCTACCAGGACCCCTTCATCCTGCCCCCGGCCGCCGCCTCCGCCACCGCGGCCGCGTTCGCGATCTCGAAGGACGAACCGCTCGAACTCGTCGCCGCGATCGCCGGCGCCTACGGGCTCGAAGAATGCCCGGTCGACACCGGCGCGATCTCGTTGGCGATGAAGGTCGCGGGGATGGACGTCGAGGACGTCTCCGGTGCTTTCCGCCAGATCCTCCGCAACTGGACCGTGCAGCAGTACGGCCTGCTGGTCCAGATCTACCAGGAAGAGAGCTGGACCGACGCCTGGCTGGCGGCGAGCGGCGGCGAGGCGGTGCCGCAAGCGACCGAATCGCTCCACCAGCAGTACCCGGCGGCGGAAACCGGGGCGCTGCTCGCCTGGCTGGTGGCCGGCTACGACCTCACCGCGCCGCTCGCCGCGGCGACCCCGATCGCCACCGGGCTGAAGCAGATCGGGGTCACCGAAGCGGCGGCGCTCGCCGCCTTCCAGGCCTTCTTCGGCAGCGGCTGGACGGCCGCTGCCGCCGCCGCCGTGCACGCCGTCTACAACCCGTCGATCCACGAGGAGGGAGTGCCCATGGTGTCGAGTGAGCAGGAGGCCCAGATCCAGGCGTTGGCAGCCGCCGCGCCGGACCTGCCGACGGCGGCCTGGGGCTGCAAGAACGGCGGCTTCACCGCGCTCGAATGCCTGCCCGAGCTGCAGAAACGGTTCCCCACCGAAGCGATCGGCGCCTTCGCCTCGGTGGCGGTCTCGGCCTGGGCCTGCGAAGCCTCGAAAGCGTCGGTGGAAGCGGCGCTCACCGCCTGCGGGGTCTGGTCGAGCACCGAAGTCGCGGCCGCCACCGCCGCCAACCTGCACCTCGTCTGGCAGGACCTCGCCCGCTTCGACGAAGGCGGCAATCCGACCACCCTGCGCGAGGTCGGCCTCTTCCAGGGCGACCTGACCGCGATGGCGAGCGCCGAGACGGTCTCGATCCTGGTCATCTCGGCGCTGCCCGGGGACCTCTCGCCGACGCCCGGCTCGATGATCGGCGCGCTCGCCGCCAAAGGCGTCTCGGTCGAAGCGCTCTCGAAGAACCCCGCGCACGACCTCCGCAGCCAGTACAAGTGCTGGCTCTCGCAGCCGATCCCGGCGCAGAGCTTCGGCCAGATCCTGGTCCTGGAAACGACCGGGATGGAAGCGACCGCCAACATCCCCGACGTCTTCAGCGCGATCGCGGCGGCGCTGCCGAGCCCGCCGGACAACCTCACCGTTGCAACCTCGATGCTCTCGACCGGCTCCGCGGGGGCGCAGCCGACGGCAATCCTGACCGCGCTCTTCAACGCCGCCAAGGCCTCGATGGAAGGCGGCTACAAGCTCACCGGGCTGAAGGTCGTCGTCTTCGAGCAGGCCTGGGTGAGCGAGCTGGTGACCAAGTTCGACCAACTGAAAGGGAGTTAGATCTGATGGCGCTGAACCCGGTCGAATCGTTCCCGATCGACCATCCCGCCCCGGAAGTCCCGCAGCTCCAGTTCCAGTGGGGCGACCTCACCCAGATGGGGCCCGCCGACACGGTCGACGTGCTGGTCGTCTCGGCGCTGCCGGGCGACTACGCGCCGACGCCGGGGAGCCTGATCGGTGCGCTCGCCGCGAGCGGGATCTCGGTCGAAGAGTTGGCGCAGAACAAGGAAGAGGACTACCGGCCGCAGATGCCCTGCTGGATCTCGAAGCAGTTCGAGCCGACCTCGCCGGGGATCCAGTTCAACCGTGTGCTCGTCTACGAACCGGACAACCCGAGCCAGACTGCGGCGAGCGGGGCGTGGGCGATCTTCCAGGCGCTGCGCTGCTTCTACGGGACCGGGTCGGTGCGGGTGGCGATGCCGCTGGTCTCGACCGGCTCCGGCGGCGCCGAACAGGCGGCGGTCCTCAAGGCCCTCTCCTGGGCGGCGGTCCACTACGCCTCCTCGAGCCAGGCCTCGATGCCGAAGATCACCATCGCCGCCTTCCAGCAGTCGACCGCCCAGCAGCTGCAGCCGACCTTCAGCGGGGTCAAATCGGGCTACGGGGGCGTCTTCGGCCTCTCGCTGCCGGGGGGCTACGCATCCTCGGTGAGTTGGGCGCAGGGCCAGATCGGCCACATCACGCTGCCCGCCAACCTGACCCGGCGCCAAGCGACCGCGATCTGCATCTACACGACCAACTACTACGGCGAAATCAACGGCACCCTGCGCGGCTACCAACCGACGGCGCCGCAGTACCAGGCGATGTTCCCGCTGTTCGAGGCGATCGACTCCGGCCTCGCCAACGTCACCGCACACAACGGGACCACCTACCGGCGGGAAAACATGGGCAGCCGCGAGGGGGAATACCAGCCGGGGAAGGTGATCACCAACGTCGCCTACACCAGCACCTCGCTGGTCGACGTCTGGTCCGGTCGCGACTTGTTGCAGATCGCCGGCCGCACCGGCGGCGAGATCTGGTCCTACTCGGCCTTCCCGAGCGAGCAGGAGGTCCTCTTCGATCGCAACTTCGTCTTTACCGTGAACACCCGCAACTGCAGCTCCGGAGGGTGCACCTTCGGGGTGACCGAGAACGTCCCCAACTGGTGTGGAGGTTGATCGATGCCCGACCTGACGCAGGACTCCGCCAACGCGATCGTCGCCTCCTACCGGGCCCTGCAGACCGGGGCACTCGAGGTCTCTCCTGGGCTCAGCGCGCCGGAGCAGTTCGCCTTCCGGGCGGTCCAGCTGGGGCTGGAAGAGCCGGGCTTCGCGTGGAACGAATGGGAGCCGGTGCAGACGCGGGAATACGAACGGCCCGAGTTCGCCGCCGGGGCCGACGTGGAGACGCTGAAGCGGCTGATGACCGCGCACGTGCGCACCGAGCGCTTCGTCGGCGGGCACCTCGACCGGATGCAGGAGGAAGGGGTGCTCGGGGCGATCGTCGACCGGCTCGAGGAGCTGGCCGCGGCGGATGAGGTCTAGGCGGATGCGCTCCGGGCGGGCCGGCGCGGCGCTGGTCGCGCTCGTCCTTGTCCTCGCGGGATGCGGGGGCGGGGGCGGTTCGGGCCCGACCACCGCGTCGGGCCGCGCAGCGCCGAAGACCGTCCCGGCGCGGACGGCCGCCCCGGTCACCTGGGTCGCCCTCGGCGACATCCACTTCGACCCCTTCGCGAGTGGGAGCGCGCCGGTGGTGCGGAAGCTCGCCGCCGCGCAGCCCGCCCACTGGGCGGCGATCCTCGGTGCGGCGGGCGGCGGCCTCGGCAGCTACGGCGAGGACACCGACTACCCGCTGCTCGCCTCGACCCTGAAATCGCTCGGCGAAGTGGAAGATCCGCAGGTGGCGCTCGTCGCCGGCGATCTGCTCGCCCACGAATTCGAAGCCGAATACGACCGCTACGCGAAGGACACCTCGAAGCCGGCCTACGACGCCTTCGTCGACAAGACCATCGCCTTCCTCGCCGCGCAACTTGGCGCCGCCCTGCCGCGGACGCAGTTCGTCTTCACCCTCGGCAACAACGACTCCTACTGCGGCGACTACGAGATGGAACCGCACAGCGCCTTCCTCGCCCACACCGAGCGCGCGCTGAAGCCGCTGGTCGCGCGCGGCGCGGGGGCGCCCGGCTTCGCCGCCGAATTCGCCGAACTCGGCTCCTACGTGGCGCGGATGCCGATCGCCGGCGGCCGGTTCATCGCCGCGAACGACGTCTACTGGTCGCGCCGCTACGAGAACGCCTGCGGCTCGGGGGCGGCCGAACCAGGCGCCGAAGAGATGAGCTGGCTCGAAAGCGCGGTGGAAAGCGCACCGGCCAAGCGGCCGCTGTGGCTGTTGATGCACATACCGCCCGGGATCGATGTCTACGCCGGCCTCCATTCGTCGGAACCGGTGACGCTGTTCGCGCCCGGCTTCGAGGCCGGGCTGACCGGCGTGCTCGGCTCGCGTCCCTTCGCCGCCGCGGTGGCCGGCCATCTCCACATGAGCACCTGGCGACTGGTCCCGCCCGGCCCTTCGACCAAGGGGACGCCGGTCCTCGGTGTGCCCTCGATCAGCCCGGTCTTCGCCAACAATCCGGCCTACCTGGTGCTACAGGTCAGCCCGAAGACCGCCGGCATCCTCGACTACACCGCCTTCGCCCTCGACCTCTCCGCCGGAGAAGGCAAATGGGCTCCCGAGTACTCCTTCGACGACACCTACGACGTCGAAGCCTTCAACCCCGCCGCCCTCGCCCAGATCCAGGGGAAGCTGGGCGACGACCCGGCGATGAGGGCGAAATGGGAGCGGTACTACACCTCCGGCAGCGGCCGAGGCGGCATCGACGAATCGAACTACCGCGCCTTCCTCTGCGGCAACGTCGCCCTGACCCCCTCCGCGTTCGCCACCTGCACCTCCCCGGTCACGGCAGAAGCAGGCGGCTGGTGACCTGAGTCGTCAATCGTTTGGCAGTAGGCGGCGAGCCCGTCGAGGATCTCGTCCGCGTCCTTGTGCCAGACGTAGGGCCTCGGTTCGTCGTTCCAGTTCTCGATCCAGGTGCGGATCGAGGCGACCGGGTCGCGCACGGAGCGATGCCACGCTCGCTGATCCACTTCGTGGTGAGCTCGGCGAACCAGTGCTCGACCAGGTTGAGCCAGGAGCTTTATGTGGGCGTGAAATGGAAGGTGAAGCGTGGATGCCTCGTTCTGGCCTCATCACGGGACCGTCCTGTGCGGTAACCGACGCCGCAGGGACTGCGTCGGACGAATGGGGAGGGCGCCTACTCGGTCGGGAGACCGCAGGCCGGTCCTACAAAGTCATCTTTTCGCTCGAAATCGAAGAATTCGTTCACTACATCCCGCCACTGAAGCCCGAAGAAGATGGCTATCCCACGCTGTACTGGAGGGGCGGTTCGTCGTGGGCGGAAGCCGATGTCCTCATGCTGACGGCTCCGACCGTGGCCGCCGACCTCGACGCTCAGCTGGGGTCGCCGCCCCCACCGCAAGCGCCGTCGACACGCGCTCGAGGGCATCGGGTGCTACCCACCGGCCGTAGGTAGGTCATCCGCCCTCAATCGTCGCCCGGATGTCCTTGATCAGGAGCTGCAGATTCATCGGATCCGACGGGGACGCTTCGAAGCCGTAGTGCAGATAGAAGCTCCTCGCGTCGTCGTTGACGGCGTGGACGAGGAGGAGGCGGATCCCGGTCTCCTCGGCGACCAGCAGCGTTCGTTGCATCGCGTCGGCGAGGAGCATCGCCCCGACGCCCTCCCCCTGGGCCGACTCGTCGAGGGCCAGGCGAGCCAAGAGCATCGCCGGGATCGGCTGGCGGGGCATGCCACGCTATGCCCGTCCGGTCGCTTCCTCGCGTTCGAGCGACGCGACCGTCAGCGCGTAGTAGCCGACTACACGGTCCTGCTCCTCGTCGACGACGACATAGCTCCGGGCTGAGCCGACGGCGTCGGCGCCAGGTGCGTGCTCGACCAGCCAGATGTCCAATGAGGCGACGCCGCAACGGAAGACCTCGCGCGCGTCCTTACGCTCGAGCGGCCTCGGACCCTGCGGCCGCACCACGAAGGACTACTCGGCGGAGGGGCGCGAGAAGAGCTTCGCGAGCTTCGGGTTCGGCTTCGCCTCGCGATCCATGATCGCGACCAGCTCGTCCCAGGCATCCGGAGAAAGCCGGAAGCGGGTGCGATCGGCGAGCAGGCGCTCGGCGCGCTCGCGGCCGCCGGCGACCAGGAACTGCGTCAGCGTCTCGCGGTTGGCGTCGGCGGCGCGATCGAAGAGCTCCCGGTCCCTGTCCTCGACGCGAAGGCTGAGACGTTGGCCTTTGACTCTCGGGGTTTCTTCGGTGGTGCGAGCCATAGAATCAATGTACACACGTTGTATGTCATTGCAAGTTTATGGTTTCAACGTCCCTCGCCAAATTGGGCACTAGCGCGTTTGAGTTCCCGAGTCCCCGCAGATCGGCGCATATCCAGGCGCCAGGACGTCGGCGGTTCGAAGTATCCGGCCAGCTGGTCGCTCACCATTTCGGACCCGACGCGCGGGCCACTCGGCGGGCGCGGGCGAAGTCGATCTCGCGGCGGCCCGGTTGGGACTGCATCGCCCAGGGGTGGCGGCCGATCGTGCCGTAGTGCTCGCGCAGGTAGGCCTTCAACTCGCCCCGGTGCTCGGGACAGGCGAAGCGGGTGATGCCGTAGAGGCCGCGGCCGTGCCAGATCAACCAGTGGCCCGGCTCGGCATCGACGTACTCGCCGAAGCGGGGGTCCAGCAGCTCGTATTCGAGCGCGGGTCGGGTCTCCTCGTCGGGCGTGCGTCCGCAGGTCTCGCAGCGGAAGATCAGCCGTACGGGCATGGTCCCGAGGCTACTCCGCCTCCCCCCGCGCGCCGAGTCGCGCGGCGGCGACCGCGGCCTGGCCGAAGGAGATGCCGCCGTCGTTGGGCGGCAGCGCCGCGGGCACCAGGACCCGCAGGCCCGCTCGGGCCAGGAGGGCGGCGGAGCGCTCGAGCAGCAGGCGGTTCTGGAAGACGCCGCCGGAGAGGGCGACGGTTCCGGTCCCGGCACGAGCGCAGAGCGCGACGCAGGCGGTGGCGGTGGCGGCCGCGACGGACTCGTGGAAGCGCGCCGCGGCGCGGGCCGGATCGAGCCCCGTGCCGAGGTCGGCGAGGAGAGCACGAAGCAGCGGCAGGGGATCCAGCACATCGCCGGCGAGCGGCATCTCGTAGCGGCCCCTCTCCCCTGCCGCGGCCATCGCCTCCAGCTCGATCGCCGCCTGCCCCTCGTAGCTGACCCGCGCGGGAGCGCCGCAGAGGGCTCCGACCGCGTCGAAGAGCCGGCCCATGCTGCTGGTCCGGATGACGGCGTCGTCATCGCAGAGACGCAGGCAATTGCGCCAGGCGCGCTGGTCGACCGAGCGCGCGAGGGAGGCGGGCAGCTGCGGTTCGGGGCCGAGCGCCTCGCGCAGCCAGGCACAGGTCATCCGCCACGGTTCCCTGATCGCCGCCGCACCGGCGGGCAAGGGCACCGTGCGCAGATGGGCGACGCGCCTGCAGTCGACCAGGTCGCCGAGCAGGAGCTCGCCGCCCCAGATGGCGCCGTCCTCGCCCAGCCCGGTGCCGTCGAAGATCGCCCCCAGGGCCGGGCCCGACTCGCCATGCTCGGCAAGGCACGCGGCCAGATGGGCGTGGTGGTGCTGCACGCCGATGTGACCCACGCCCTCGCGCTCGAGCGCGTACCTGGTCGACAGATAGTCAGGGTGGAGATCGTGGGCGACGACCCGGGGGGTGACCGCGAACAGTGCTTCGAAGTGGGCGATCCCCTCCGTGAACGACCGCAGCGTCTCGTAGTTCTCGAGGTCGCCGACGTGGTGGCCGACCCAGGCCCTTCCGTCCTTGACCAGGCAGAACGTGTTCTTCAGCTCGGCGCCGCAGGCGAGGATCGGGGGCGCGTCGCCGGTCGACAGCGCCAGGCTGTCGGGGACGTGGCCGCGCGAGCGACGAAGCATCAGCGGCCGGCGCCCCGCCGGCAGCTCGACCACGCGCGCGACCGAGTCGTCGGTGCGGGTGTGGATCGGGCGATCGTGGACCAGGAAGGCGTCGGCGATCGACGCCAACCGCTCCTGGGCGTCGGCGTCGCGATAGGCGATCGGCTCGTCGGAGACGTTGCCGCTGGTCAACACCAGAGGTCCCCCGACGTCGCGGGCGAGGAGATGGTGGAGCGGCGAGTAGGGCAGCATCAGGCCGAGCTCACCGGCCCGCGGCGCGACCGCCGTCGCGACCGGCGCGTCGGCAAGGCGCCGGGCGAGCACGATCGGCCGGGCGCGCGAGGAGAGCAGGGCCGCCTCCTCCGCCCCCAGCTCGACCAATTCCGCCGCCATCGCCAGATCGGCGACCAAGAGGGCGAACGGCTTCTCCTCGCGATGCTTGCGCGAGCGCAGCGCCGCCACCGCCCGCTCGTCATCGGCCCGGCAGGCGAGGTGATAGCCGCCGATCCCCTTCACCGCGAGGACCGCCCCCGCGCGCAGCGCGGCGGCGGCCGCTGCCACCGCGTCAAGCTCACCGGCGCCGAGGTCCTCTCCTCCGGCGCCGAGGAACCGCGCCTGCGGACCGCACTCCGGGCAGGCGTTCGGCTGGGCGTGAAAGCGCCGGTCGAGTGGGTCCTCGTACTCGGTCAGGCAGCGCCCACACATCGCGAACCCCGACATCGTGGTCAGCGGCCGGTCGTAGGGGACCCCTGCGACGATCGTGAAGCGCGGTCCACAGTTGGTGCAGTTGATGAAGGGGTAGCGGTGACGACGGTCCGTGGGATCGAGGAGCTCGGCGAGGCAGTCGCCACAGGTCGCGGTGTCGGGGGAGACCGACGCCGCCGCCTCGCCGCCCGCGTCGCTGGCGAGGATCCTGAAGTCGCCGCCCTCCCGTCGCGGCTCGAGATCGGTCGGCTCGACCGAGTCGACCGCGGCCAGCGGCGGGGCCTCCGCTTCGACCCGGGCGAGGAGCCGGCCGACCGCGGCGGGCTCCCCCTCCGCCTCGATGATGACGCCGCGGGTGTCGTTCAGGACCCAGCCTTCGAGCCCGAGGTCGGTCGCGAGCCGGAAGACGAAGGGGCGGAAGCCGACCCCCTGGACGGTGCCGGTGACCCGCGCCCGCACCCGGCGCCTGGTCATGCTCCCGGCCCCCGCCACGTCAATCCCGCGGCCGCGAGCGGAGCTCGGAGCCACCCGGCGCGCTCTCGACCAAGGCGCGGAGCACGTGGTACGCGCTCGCCTGCGCCTCCTGGATCCGCGGGATGTGCTGGGACGGGGTGACGACGACGTGGTCGGCGAGCTGCTCGGCGGCGATCCGTCCCCCGTCGTAGCCGACCAGGGCCAAACTCCCCATGCCCCGCCGGCGCGCCTCGACGAGCGCCGCGATCAGATTGGTCGAGTTGCCGCTGGTGGAAAGCGCGACGAGGACGTCGCCGGCCACGCCGTAGGCGATCACCTGACGCTGAAAGATGACCTCGGTGCCGACGTCGTTGCCGACCGCGGTGATGATCGCGCTGTCCTCGGTGAGGTCGATCGCGGCGCGCGGCGGCCATCCCGCGTCGGGCGGGAAGCGCAGGTCGGCGACCAGGTCGGCGGCGTCGGTGGCAGAGCCGCCGTTGCCCATCGCCAGCACCTTGCCCCCCGCGTCGAGCGATGCGCGCAGCGCCACGGCGGCCGCGCGCAGCTCGGCGGCGCCTTCCTCGAGCGTCCGCCGCCGCAGCGCCCCGACCTGGTCGGACTTCGCCAGGATCGAGGCGGCGACATCGGCGATGACCCGATCGAGGTCAACCTCCCCCTCCGCCAGGAACGGGTAGAGGAAGCTCGAGGCACCGCTGTCGTGGACGGGCCCGGCAACCCGCCCGGCGAGCAGGCCACGGTGCTCGAAGAAGACGTGGACGGACTCCCAGAGCACGTGGTAGGCGGTCTCGATCACCTCCTGCCGGACGCTCGGATCCCGGGTCGCCGCCGCGAGCTCCCACTCCGCCCCGGCCCCGGCCTCGAAGGCGACGGTCAGCGCGCCCCGCGCGCGGCCGAGCGCCAGCGCCGCTCGCACCTCCTCGCCGCTCTCGCCGCCCGGGTCGAAGGCGATCACAATGTCGTCGGCGCCGATCAGCAGCTCGGCCTGGCGGCGCAGCGGGCCGCCGTCGCGGGTCAACCCGATCGCCGGCAGCGCCCGCTTGCCGACGATCACCGGGTGGACGAACTCGACCGTCACATGGCGGACGTCGGAGCGGGCGCCCGGCGAGAGCCCGACCGCGACCAGGCGCCCGCCGCGGGCGAAGCGCTCCGCCATCCGGTGACAGAGCCGCGCCAGTTCGTCGGCGTGGCGCTCGAAGTAGGCGCGGTTCGCCTCGTCGCGGCGGACGAGGAGCTCGCCGATCCGATCGAGGTGGGCGCCCGCCTCCATCGCTCAGGCGGCGGCCGGCGCCCGCCGCGCGACGCGCCCGAGCCAGTCGCGGAAGCCGTCGACTCCCTCACCGGTCTTGGCGCTGACCAGCATGTGCTCGACCCCCGGGTGGACCGCGTCGAGGTGGTAGAGGAAGCGATCGAGGTCGAAGTCGAGGTGCTCGAGCAGGTCGATCTTGTTGATCAGCACCAGCTCGCAGGTGCGGAACATCAAGGGGTACTTGAGCGGCTTGTCCTCGCCCTCGGTCACCGAGGAGACCATCACCCGGGCGTCTTCGCCGACCTTGAACTCGGCCGGGCAGACGAGGTTGCCGACGTTCTCGATCACCAGCAGGTCGAGGTCGGCGAGCGGCAGGTCGGCGAGCGTCGAGCGCACCATGTTGGCGTCGAGGTGGCACTCGCCGCCGAAGCCGGAGTCGGTGTCGATCTGGACCACCGGGATGTGAAGCGCCGCCAGGCGGTCGGCGTCGGCGGAGCCCTGGACGTCGCCCTCCAGGACCCCGACCCGTGCCTCGAGCCCGTCGAGGGCGCGTTCGAGCAGGGTCGTCTTGCCCGCTCCCGGGGCGCTCATGAAGTTGACGACACCGACCTCGTTGCGGTCGAAGTCCGCCCGGTTGGCGTTGGCGATCGTCGTGTTCGCGTCGAGCGCGTCCTCGGCGATCTTCACCTTGGTGCGATGCATGGCGTCTCCGCCTCCTCTCTCTCCTCGACGGTGATCGAATCGATTTCGAACTCGTCGCCGCTCAGCGTCTCCACCGCGGCGGCGCCGCATCCCGGGCAGCGAAACATCGGCAGCTCCGGCTCCCAATCGCGGCCGCAGTCCTCGCAGCGCAGCAGGCAAGGCAGGTAGTCGACCTCGAGCGCCGCCCCCTCGGCGAGCGTGCCCCGGGTGACGATGCCGAAGTAGAAGTCGAGCGACGCGGGGACGACCTGGCGCAGCGCCCCGATCCGCATCTGCACGGCCAGCACCGGCCGCCCTTCGGCGTGGCGCAGGGTCGTCGCCAGGACGGCGCTCGAGAGCGAGAGCTCGTGCACCTCAGCCCTCCTCGTAGGCGCGATCGGTCTGCAGCTCGGCGATCTGGGCGAAGACGGCGTCGACGGCGCGCTCGACCGCCGCGGCGACGCCGGCGCTCAGATCCATCCCCATCGTCGCGACCGAGGTCGGCTCACAGGCCACGATCACGACCTTGCCGGGCCAGCCGCCGACCGACTTGACGAAGCGCAGCACGGTCTTCGGGTCCATCCCGTGCGGGTCGATCGCCTCGCCGTCCTCGATGCCACCCTCGACCTCGTCCTCGTCGGGCTCGATCACGTAGAGGGTGCCGGGCTCGCCACCCTGGTGGCTGACGTCGACGATCACCAGCGCGTCGTAGCCGCGCATCACCTCGTAGGCGAGGTCCAGGCCGCCGGTGCCGAAGTCCATCACGGTCACCCCGGAAGGGGCGCCGCGACGCTCGACCGCGGCGGCCACCGCGCCGCCGAAGCCATCGTCGGCGAGGAAGGCGTTGCCGACCCCGGCGACCAGGATCTGCTTCTCGCGCCCGGGGCTCATCATCCGGGCCTCCATCCGGTCGACCGCCTGCTGCACCTCCCCCTCGCCGATGCCGATCGCGTGCTCCTTCCCGCTCACCTCAGCTCGACCTCCTCCGGCCGGAAGAACAGGTAGCGGCCGGAATCGCGCATCAGCTCCTGGCCCGGGTCGTCGTCGACCGTGACACCGAGGTGGACGCCGTCCTCGTAGTCGACGTAGATCCGCTCGATCGTGGCCGCGCGGCCCGCCAGGATCACGTCATAGGTGTCGCCGGCGTGCTTGCGCGGCCGCAGGATCACCCGTGCGCCGCGCCTGATCCTGCGGCCGCCCACGACCGCCTCCGGCTCACCCGCCTGCGGGTGGCCGGTCTCGAGCCGGCCATGCAGGTTCATCAGCTCCTCGGCGCTCGCACCCTCGGCGCGTTCGAACATCTTTCGCACCTTCGGCTCGGCTGCCTCCACCTCGGCCCGCTCCTCCTCGCTCAGCGTCTGCACGTGCAGCAGCAGCGCCTCCTCGATCTCGGTGTTGTCGAAGAGGCCGCCGAGGCTCTCGGGGGCGATCCGCGGGTGGTCGGGCAGGAACATCGCCGCGCCAAGCACGACGTCGTCCCCGGGTGAGGCGAGGACCGGCCACGTGTTGACGTTCTCGCAGCCGGCGACCGCCGCACCGTGCGGCCCGTCGGCATCGAGCGGCGAGACGAAGCGACCGTCGGTGGCGCGCAGGATCACGTGGGTGGAGATCAGGCTCGAGCGCAGAGCCTCGCCGCGGCCCGGGTCCTCGCCGGCCAGGTCGGTGTCGTTGTGGACGCAGAGCTTCACCCGCGCCAGTCCGGGCCCGAGCTGCTCGGCCCGCAAGGCGGCGCGGCCGCGCACCTCGCGTTCGGAGGTGAAGGCGAACTCGAGCCGCTCGGGCTCCTCGCAGAGTCGATCGAGCGCACCCGCGGGCAACTCCAGCGCGCGCTCGACGCCCTCGTGACCGCCACCGCTCGCCTGGAGGAAGCGCACCGAGCCGGCGACCGTGGCGCCGCCGCCGTGCTCGAGCACCACCTCGACCCGCAGGGTCGCCCGCGCCGCCGGGTTTGCCTTGGCATAGGCGGGCGGGTAGACGATCCCGTGCGGGGTCGGGGTCGCGTTCTTGGTCGCCGCCGGCGTGTAGGGATAGAGCGCGTAGCCCTCGTAGAGGAGCGAGTCGACCAGCAGCTCGACGCTCATCGCGCACCGCCCCCGTCGAGTAGACGCTCCAGCGCCGCCTCATACGAAGGCAGCCCCCGCTCGAGCTTGAAGCGGCGCAGCCGCTCGATCGTCTCCGTCCCGGCGGGGACCCAGCCACGGTTCGGGTAGTAGGCGTCGATCATCCGCTGCCAGGCGGCGATCGGCAGCCGGAAGTCGGCCGACTCCTGCCAGGAGATCTGGACGATCTGCATGCGCCCGTCGTCGCCGGCGTAGTAGACGCTGCCGTTGAAGTGGAAGACGAGCGGCACCTCGCCGTCCGACACGGAGCGGAAGTAATTGGTCGCGGCGATCTCGAGGTCATAGCCGCAGGGGACCGGGACTGCGACGGTGCCGCCGCCGCGGAACGGCTGGACGAGGACGTCGACCTGCGCCCACGGCATCGTCCGGGTCGGCGCCCCCACCCGTCCCGCCTCGCCGAGCAGCTCGGTGAGGCGCTCGCGGGTCTCGTCGTCGTAGGCGCGCTGGGCGGGCTCGATCGCGATCTGGACGGCGAGCGCGATGGTGAAGATCTGGCGCTCGGAGGGATCGGTGACGTCGAGGTCGAAGACCAGGGCCGGCGCCGCGGCGAGGGGTGGGACGCGGGCCTCGCGCACGGCGAAGCGGGGCCGCGGGTCGCGCGGCGCGGGCGCGTCGCGGACGGGCGCCCAGCGGGCGCTGTTCCCGTCGGCGGTGGTGCTCACGCGACCACCGCCCGGCCGCGCAGCTCCTCGAGCAGCTCCGGGACGACCCGTTCGACCGCGGCGCCACCGGAGATCCCCTCCCAGCTCGCCTTCACCGCGCCGACCAGCCGGTAGCACTCGTCGATCGGCGCGATCAGGTGCTGGTGCGGATCGTCGAGACGATTGACGATCAGGCCCTCGACGTCCTCGTCGAGACCGGCCAGCACCGGGTTGGCGGCGGCCAGCTCGTCCCAGGCGGGGAGGTCGAGCTCGCATTCCGTCGCCCCGGCCGGGCTCGGGTAGAGGCCGACGATGCCGCCGGTGGAGCCGGCGCGCATGAAGAAGACCAGGCCGATGGGGATCCGCAGCCGCGCCCAGAGGTCCTCGGGCAGGTCGAAGCCCTCGAGCCAGAGGAGGCGCGACCCGGTCGGGCGGTAGGGGCCCTCGCCGGCCCGGATGGCGACGCAGGGCTCACAGGCGCAGAGGATGCGTCGCTCCTCGAGGTGCAGGAGGTGACGGTGGTCGGCGGCGAGCTCGGCGCCGCAGAGATCGCAGCGCTCGATCTCCTCGGCACTCCGGCCGCCGCTCGCGACCAGCCGCCGCAACCGGGCGACGAGCTCCGCGTCCACCCCCGGACCCGGGGCCCCGGCCGCGCTCATCGGCCGACCGCCACCGTGACGCCGCCGCCGGCCTCGAGCAGCGGCACCGGTTCGAGCAGCAGCCGTTCGGCGTCCATCGAGCGCCCGGCACGGGGCAGGTAGAAGCGTCGGTCGCAGGACGGGCAGGCGAGGACGCCGCCCTTCAGCGCGCCGGTCGACACCGCGGCGCCGCAGCCGGCGCAGCGATCATGGAAGGCGAGCAGCGAGCCGCCGACGTTGGCGAGGGCGATCTCGACTCCGCCGACCTGCGCCCAGATCACCGTGCCTTCGGATGGCGGCGCGACACCGAGGGGAACCCAGCGCGAGACGCCGTCGCCGTTCGGAGCAGTGCCATTCGAGGCGCCCGCGCCTCCCTGCACCACGGGCAGCTCCGACCCGGTCGGCCGCGGCGCCTCCTCGACCAGGCCGTCGACCTCGAGGCCGACCATGTCGGGGGCCGTCTTCTCGAGCGCCTCCTTGATCGCCAGCTCGAGCGTCGAGGCCGAGGCCGGACAGCCATCGCAGCTGCCGCCCAATCGCAGCCTCACGACGCCATCCTCCACGCCCAGCAGCTCGACGTCGCCGCCATGCGAGTCCAGGTACGGACGCACCTCGGCCAGCGCCTCCCGCACCCGCTCCTCCAGCGACACTGGGTAGAGGTCGTGGATCAGCAGCAGGCTGGCGACGACGGGGTCCCGGGTCAGCTCGCGCTTCGCCTCCTCGCCCGCCGCACCGGCGGCGTCGAGCACCTCGCCGATCTTCGCCAGCCCTGCGCCGTGCATCTCCAGCACCGCGGCGACCAGATCCAGAGCGGCCTCGCGGGCCACCGGGTCCTCGATCGCCTCGACTCGCTCGGTCAACTCGCGCAGCCGCTGCTGCAACTCTTCGGCAGGAGGGGCGGCGGTGGCCAAGGCCTACGCCATCCCGGTCGGCTGGTGGACGACCTTGCGGACCCCCTTGCCGGTGTACATGTGCACGCCGCACGGGAGGCAGGGGTCGAAGCTCCGCACCGCCCGCATGATGTCCACCCCCTTGAAGTCCTCCGGCCCGTTTTCCTCGAAGATCGGGCTGTTTTCCACCGCGTCCTCGTAGGGGCCGGGGGTGCCGTAGCTGTCACGTGGACTGCCGTTCCACGGCGTGGGCGGGTATGGCTGGTAGTTCGCCACCTTTCCGCCACGGATCACCATGTGATGCGACAGCACCCCCCTGGCCGCCTCGTGGAAGCCACAGGAGACCGCTTCGTCTGGAACCTTGAAGTCCGACCACGATTTGGTCCGGCCCGCCCTCACCTCACCGAGGGCCCGCTCCAGGTTGTGGAGGCCGATCAGCGCCGAGTAGGCCTCGTGGTAGGCGCGCGCCCGGTCGCGCTCGATCGCGTTCGACTTCGCCGGGATCTTCCACTCCAGCTCCATCTCCGGTTTGGACGCGGTCCGCGGCAGCGCCATCTTGATGCTCTCCCCCGTCGCCTTCGCGTAGCCGAAGTCGACCAGCCCCGCTTTCGCCGTCACCCACTGGCGGGCGAACGGGCCGCCGCCGGTGTCGGAGGCGATGTAGGTGTCGGTGCGGTCGTCGAAGATCCGCGGCGAGGCGACCCAGCTGTATTTGTCGCCCCAGTCGCGCTTCTGCGGTTTCGGCAGCGTCGTCTTGTTCCAGGGGTGACGCTTGTCGACGGGATTGCCGAGCGGGTCTTTGGTGACGTAGGTCTCCTCGTCGGTCCAGTCGTCGAAATACGACGAGCCGAGGAGGATCCGGATCATCAGGTTGATGTCGACGAGGTTGGTGGAGCGCAGCTCGCCATCGATCACCACCCCGGGGGTGACGTAGCGTTTCTCACCCCAGGTGCCCATGTTCCTGTAGCTGTAGTCGACGTAGTCCGGGTCGTCGAAGGCGCCCCAGCAGACCAGGTCGGTGCGGCGATAGCCGACATCGTCGTACCCCGGCAGCTGCTCGAGGAAGAAGTCGTAGAGGTCGTCGTGCATCGGCACCGACCGCTTCACGTAGTCGATGTAGCGCATCAGTCGCACGTAGTAGTCGGTGCAGGTCTGGTGGGTGATGTCGGCGCTGACCCCGCCCGGCATGATCGTCGAAGGGTGGGTGTGACGGCCGCCGAACAGGCAGTACATCTCGCGGGTGTACCGCGCCACCTGCAAGGTCTCGAGGTAGAACTCGCCGGTGAACGGGTTGAGCGAGCGCATGATGTCGGCGATCGTCCGGTAGCCGTGGATATCGGCGTGCGGGGCGGTCGTCTCCTCGGCCGTCCGCAGCAGCGCCGGGTTCGTTTCCCGCACCATCTGCTCGCAGAAGTCGACGTTCGCCATGCAGTCGTTGAAGATCGCGTGGTCGAACATGTAGTCGGCGGACTCGGCGAGGTTGTAGGCGAAGTCGCCGAGCGGCGGCGGCTTCACCCCATAGGCCATGTTCTGGTTCAACACCGAGCAGGTGCAGTGGTTGTCACCGCAGATCCCGCATATACGGCTGGTGATGAAATGGGTGTCGCGCGGATCGATCCCCTTCATGAAGATGTCGAAGCCGCGGAACACCATCGACGTCGAGTAGCACTTGTTCACCCTGCGGGCGTCGAAGTCGATCTCGGTATGGATGCCCAGGCTGCCGACGATCCGGGTGATCGGATCCCACGACATGTCCTTGACGCCGACTTTTATCCCTCGCGGAGTCTCAACCGTTGACATCTCCTCACCACCTCTTCTGGTAGCCGGTGGTCAGGGCCGCACCTTTTCGGCGCCACTCCGGCTCCTTGTCGTACTCGTTCTTGATGTGGCGATGGCGGAAGTAGCGGACGATCGGCCCGTAGCTGAACTTGGTGATCGTCGCCGCCGCGGCGCCCCACCGGTCCTCGTCCATGAAGGGCATGTATTTGTCGGGGAAGCCGGGCATCGTGCACGCCATGCAGATGCCGCCGACGTTGGGGCAGCCGCCGACCCCGCTCTGCCAGCCCCGCACCGGGACGTTGCACTTGACCACCGGGCCCTTGCAGCCGAGTTTCACCAGACAGCGGTGGTCGGACCCATATTCGGTCGCGTACTGGCCCTGTTCGGTGAAGCCCGCCCGGTTGCAGCCCTCGCGCACCGTGCGGCCGAACAGCCACTTCGGACGTAAGGCCTCGTCGAGCTCCGGCGCCGGCGCCCGGCCGGCGAGGTGAAGGGCCAGGTAGAGCAGCGTCTCGGTGGTGTTGTCGGGCTGGGCCGGACAGCCGGGGACGCAGACGACCGGCAGCCCCGCGGTGGACTTCCAGCTCCAGCCGAGGTAGTCCGGTAGGCCCATCGCGCCGGTGGGGTTGTTCTTCATCGCCGGGATGCCGCCGTAGGTGGCGCAGGTCCCGAGCGCCACCACCGCCGCCGCCTTCGGCGCGAGGCGGTCGACCCACTCGTTGGTGGTGATCGGTTGGCCGGTGTCGGGGTCGTCCCCCATCGCCGCCCAGTAGCCATCGCCGTTGATCTGCTCGTTCGGGATCGACCCCTCGACCACGAGCACGAACGGGTCGAGCTTGCCGGCCTCGGCGTCGTACCAGGCCTGCATGAACTCGGCCCCCACCTCGTAGGCGAGCACCGGGTTGTGCACCACCACTTTCGGCATCCCCGGAATCGCCTGGGTGACTATGTCCTCGAGGCTCGGATTGGTCGCCGAGGTCATCGCGACGGAGTCGCCGTCGCAGCTCAGGCCGGTCGTCATCCAGATCACGTGGGCGGTGATCCCCTCCGTTTTCGCCTGGTCTGGCACGAACTCGGTCGTCGCCATCTCACTCCTCGCTTTCTCAACAGATCCGCGGCAACGGATCCCCGGCCAGCAGGTCCATCACCCTCCGTCCACCGAACGCCGTCTCCACCAGGACCATCCCCGGCGGTTCCGTCTTCACCTCGCCGATCTCCGCCGCCGCCTCGCAGCCCGGCAGCACCTGCATCGACGCCAACGCCGCCGCCGCCCGGTCGGGCGCGACGAAGGCCACCAACTGGCCCTCGTTGGCGACGTACATCGGGTCTATCCCCAGCATCTCGGCCGCGCCCGCGACCGCCGGGGCAACCGGGATCGCGGCCTCGTCGACGACCATCGCCACCCCCGAGGCGCGGGCGATCTCGTTCAGCACCGTGGCGGCGCCGCCACGGGTCGCGTCGCGCATGCAGTGCAGCTCCGGGCCTGCGGAGTCCAGCAGGGCGTCGGCGACCGGCCACAGCGAGCGGGTGTCGGACTCGATGTCGGCATCGAGCTCGAACTCGCCGCGGGCCAGCATGATCGCCGTGCCGTGGGCGCCGACCGGGCCGGAGACGAGGATCCGGTCGCCCGGCCGCACCGCCGCGGGCGAGAGCTTCGCGCGGGCGTCGATCGCGCCGACGCCGCTGGTGCAGACGTACATCGAGTCGGCATGACCCCGTTCGACCACCTTGGTGTCGCCGGCGACGATCTCGACCCCGGCCGCGCCCGCCGCGCCCGCGATCGCGTCGACCTCGGCCCGCAGCACATCGGCGTCGAGGCCCTCCTCGAGGATGAGCGAGAGGCTCAGCGCCAGGGGCAGCGCACCGGATACGGCGAGGTCGTTGACCGTCCCGTTCACCGCCAGCTCGCCGATCGAGCCACCAGGGAAGCGGATCGGCTTGACGACGAAGCTGTCGGTGGTCATCGCCAGCTTCGTCCCCTCTGCCTCGACCGCGCCGGCGTCGCCCAGCTCGGCGAGCGCCGCCGAGCCGAAGGCCGGGGCGAGGAGCCCCTCGATCAGCGTCTGGGTCGCCTTGCCGCCCGCCCCGTGCGACATCGTCACCTGCGCGTCCTTGAACCTCGGCCGCTTGGCACGGGTCGTCTCGATGATCTCGAGGATCCGGCCCTCGCGCTCGCCGACCGCGCCCGCCTCGGACATCAGGCAACCGCCTTCTCGCTCGCGAAGCGGCCGTAGTTGTAGTAGGCGGCGCAGGCGCCCTCCGGCGAGACCATGCAGGTTCCGATCGCGTGCTCGGGCGTGCAGGCGGTGCCGAACACCTTGCACTCCCAGGGCTTGATCACTCCCTTCAACACCTCACCGCACTGACACGCCTTGGGGTCGGCGACCCTCACCCCCGGGACGTCGTAGCGCCGCTCGGCGTCGAAGTCCGCGTAGGCGTCGGCGAGGCGCAGCGCGCTCTGCGAGATGAAGCCGAGCCCGCGCCACTCGAAATGTGGGCGCAGCTCGAACACCTGCGACATCACCTCGAGCGCCCGCAGGTTGCCCTCGTAGGGCACGACCCGCGTGTACTGGTTCTCCACCTCGCAGCGACCCTCGCCGAGCTGGCGGATGATCATCAGGACGGTCTGCAGGATGTCGAGCGGCTCGAAGCCGGAGATCACCACCGGCTTGCCGTAGTCGGCGGGGATGAACTCGAACGGGCGGGCGCCGACCACGGTGGAGACATGCCCCGGCCCGATGAAGCCGTCGAGCCGCAGGTCCGGCGAGTCGAGCAGTGCCCGCAGCGGCGGAACGATCGTCACGTGGTTGCACATGCAGGAGAAGTTGGTCAGCTTCTCCGCCTTCGCGCGCATCATCGTCAGGGCGGTCGAGGGCGCGGTCGTCTCGAAGCCGATCGCGAAGAAGACGACCTGGCGGTCGGGGTTCGCCTTGGCCAAGCGCAGCGCGTCCAGCGGCGAGTAGACCATCCGCACGTCGGCGCCTTCGGCCTTCGCCTCGAGCAGCGACCGCTCCGAGCCCGGCACCCGCATCATGTCGCCGAAGCAGGTGAAGATCACCTCCTCGTGGCGGGCGATCGCGATCCCGTCGTCGACCCGTCCCATCGGGATCACGCACACCGGACACCCGGGGCCGTGGACCAGCTCGACGTTCTCGGGCAGGAGATCGTCGATCCCGTAGCGGTAGATCGAGTGCGTGTGGCCGCCGCAGACCTCCATCAGCTTGTAGTGGCGGTCGGGATCGACCGCGGCGAGGATCTCCCCCCCGACCACCTTGCCGAGCTTCGCATCGCGGAACTCGTCGACGAACTTCATGCAGCCACCTCCGCCCGGGCGATCGCGGTACCGGCGTGGACGAGCAGGCGGTCGCCGGGGGCGACCGGATCGACGAGCGCGGTCTCGACGCTGCTGTGCCGCCGGTCTGCGTCGGCGCAGAGGGCCAAGCCGCGCCCGGCGTCCACCTCCAGCACCTCCATCGGGATGGCCTCGTCTCCGCAGGTGATGCAACCGGTGGTGTGGTCGCAGTGCGGGACATGGCCGTCCATGTCAGTCCCTCGCCCTCATTCGATCGCGCTCGCCTTCAGCTCCTCGAGCTCCCGCTCGTAGTCGGCGCCCATCCCCTCGAGCAACCTGCGGGTGGCGGTCGCCTCCTCCTCGTCCACCTTGGAGATCGCAAAGCCGACGTGGATCAGCACCCAATCGCCGGGACGGACCGGTTCACCGCCCTCGTCGAGCAACCCGACGTTGACCTGGCGCCGCACGCCGGCCACGTCGACCCTGGCGAGGCGGTTGTCCTCGTCCACGACTTCGAGCACCAGTCCTGGAATCGCCAGGCACATCTCGCACAACACCCACCTTCATCGCCGGGCCGTTCCCTCGGCCCCGCACTGGTATAGCACCAGGCGGTACCCATCTGTCAAGGCTTCGCGCGAATCGGATTGCCTCCTTTGTCCCGGCGGGGCCGCCTAGAGCAGTGACCCGCCGGGCGGCTCGACCCAGAGGCGCCGGGCGTAGCGCTCGCGGGAGGCGGGATCGAGCGAGGCCACCGTTGACCCCTCCCCTGCCCGCTCCAGCTCGACCGCCAACTCACGCCAGGCCTGTGCGACCCCGGCGACCTTGGCGAGCGGGCCCCAGGTCCCCGCGGCGGCCAGCTCGGCCGCCTGGGCGCGCGCGTCGACGGCGGTCACCCCGCCGAACTCACGGTAGGAATCGCCGAGGTACACCCGGCGGCGCAGCGGATCCCCCTCGTCGCCCATCGGGATCATTTTTCCACCGTCGGTGTTTGACAGCGATCGGCAACGTGTCTACGGTCGCGCCAAGGGTTCGCCGACCGCACGCATCGACCGGGAGGTCCGAGGATGGAGGCGAGCACGGTGAGGATGTGGCCGTCTGGCGGTCGCCTGCGCCGGATCGCCTCCGGGTTGGATCCGGGTCAGTGGCGCACCCTCGGGGCGATGGCGGCGTTGGTCGTCGGCCTCCACCTCGTCGGCTTCGCGCTGCTCTTCCTCGTCGTCGCCCCGCATGACTACAGCCTCGGCGCCGCCGGGGCATCCACCGTCGGCGTCGGCTTCACCGCCTACACCCTCGGCATGCGGCACGCCTTCGACGCCGACCACATAGCGGCGATCGACAACACCACCCGTAAGCTGATGAACGAAGGCAAGCGGCCGATGAGCGTCGGCTTCTTCTTCTCGCTCGGTCACTCGACGATCGTCTTCGTGCTCGCCTTCCTCTTCGCGATCGGGATCAGGGCGTTGAGCGGCCAGGTCTCGAACGAAGCCTCCACCCTCCACGACGTCACCGGCTGGATCGGCACCGGTGTCTCGGGCACCTTCCTCTATGTCATCGCCGCGCTGAACATCGTGATCTTGGTCGGCATCCTGCGAGCTCTGGGCGAGATGAAAAGGGGCGAGTTCGACGAAGCCGAGCTCGAACGCCAACTCGACAGCCGCGGCCCGATGAACCGCCTCTGCCGGCCCTTCACGAAGACGATCACCAAGCCCTGGCAGATGTACCCGATCGGGGTTCTCTTCGGCCTCGGCTTCGATACCGCGACCGAGGTCGCGCTGCTCTTCCTCGCCGCCGGCGCCGCCGGCGCCGGGCTGCCCTTCTACGCGATCCTCTGCCTGCCGATCCTCTTCGCCGCGGGGATGTCGCTGCTCGACACCCTCGACGGCTCCTTCATGAACCTCGCCTACGGCTGGGCCTTCTCCAAGCCGGTCCGCAAGGTCTTCTACAACATCACGATCACCGCGCTCTCGGTCTTCGTCGCGCTGGCGATCGGGTCGATCGAGCTCTTCTCACTGCTCTCCGAAAGGCTCGGCCTCGACGGCGGCTTCTGGGACTGGCTCGGAGCGATCGACCTCAACACGATCGGCTTCGTGATCGCCGGGCTCTTCGTCGCGACCTGGGCCGCCGCCCTCGCGATCTGGCGCCTCGGACACTTCGAGGAGCGCTGGTCGGGCGCGCTGGACCGGAGTGACTGACGCCTACCGGCGGCGAACTGGACGAAGGAACGGCTCGGCGGCCCGAGCAGGGTGTCGACCCAGACGCCCGCCACTCGTGCTCTCGCCCTCGATCCGGCCGTCGCCCATGCTCGCAGAGCTGCGAGGTCGGCGAAGACCGTCAGGTGCATCGCAAGCGCGGCGGCGACTGCGAGGCGTCACGGCACGCGCCTACGGTCAGCTGTCGAAGCCCAGACCAAGGCGATCGAGGGTTCGTAGCCAGATGCCGCGGCGGCCGGCGGCGCGGTCGGCGGCGGCCAGCCGATTGCGGGTCAGCTGGATGACGGCGCTGCGCAGGGGCTCGGGCGGGAAGGGGACCGGGCGGCGACCGACGAAGCGGAGGCGGGTCGCCTCGGTGTCGCGCCCGTCGAGTAGATCCAGCGCCACGCGGGCGCCGAAGCGGGTCGCTCCCACCCCGAGGCCGGTGTAGCCGACCGCGTAGGACACGCGCCCGTCGAGGGCGGTGCCGAAGAAGACCGAGAAGCGACTGCAGGTGTCGATCGCGCCGCCCCAGCGATGGGAAAAGCGCAGGCCGTCGAGCTGCGGGAACGTGAATCCGAAGTGCTGGGAGAGCCGCGCGAAGGTCTCGTCGTGGTCGTCAAAGCGGACGTCGACCGGGCCGCCGAACCGGTAGACGGCGTCGTACCCGCCGAAGAGGATCCGGTCGTCGGGCGTAAGGCGGTAGTAGTGAAACTGGTTGAAGCCGTCGTCGAGGCCCTGGCGGTTCCGCCAGCCGATCGCCTCCCGCTGGGATCCGCTGAGCGGCTCACTGACCAGGACGTAGTCGTACACCGGCGCGATGTAGCGACGCAGCCGGCGCAGGAGCGGCGGGAAGGCGCTGGTCGCCAGCAGCACCCGGCGGGCGCCGACCTTGCCGGCGGCGGTGATGACCTCGACCCCAGCGGTGCCGCGGGCGCGCAGCGAGGTCGCCCGGGTGCGCTCGTGCAGCCGCACTCCGGCCGCCACGGCGGCGTCGGCGAGACCGACCGTGAGCCGACCGGGATCGACCATCGCCGCGCCACTGCGGACCCAGAGCCCGCCGACGTAGGTCGGCGAGTCGACCTCGGCGCGGACCGCCGCCTGGTCGAAAACTTCAACCTGGTGGCCGAAGGTACGCATGAGCTCCGCCTCCTCCTCGAGGCCGTCGAGCTCGAAGCGCTCCAGGGCAAGCGCCATGTGGCCGGGCTCCTCGTAGTCGCAGTCGATCCCCAACCGCTCGAGGTCGGCCCGCAGGCCGTCGTAGTTCTTCATCGCCAGCGCCTCCAGGGCCTGCATCTCCTCGGCGAACCGCGACAGCCCGTTGGCCAGGCCGTGGGTCAGCGAATGGGAGAGGAAGCCGCCGTTGCGGCCACTGGCGCCGAAACCGACCGTCGCCGCCTCCAGCACGACGACCTCGCGGCCAGGGTCCTCCTCCTTCGCCTGGATCGCCGCCCAGAGGCCGGTGTAGCCGCCGCCGACGATGCAGAGGTCGCACTCCAGGTCCCCTTCGACCGCCGGTCGCGGATCGCGCGCGGGCAGGACGTCGGTCCAGAACGGGCGCGGCGTCGCCTCCGCGTAGCGGGCACGGTCGGCCGCCGTGGGGGTCGAATCCATCCAGGGGCGCGGCATCTCGTCCGTCTTCTCGTCGAGCCCGCCGGGTCAGTCCAGGCTGATCATCACGTGCTTCAGACGGGTCCAGTCCTCGAGGCCGTACATCGAGAGGTCCTTGCCGTAGCCGGATTCCTTGAAGCCGCCGTGCGGCATCTCGGAGACGAACGGCAGGTGGTCGTTGACCCAGACGCAGCCGAAGTCGAGCGCGCCGGTGAACCGCATGGCCCGGCCTACATCCCGCGTCCAGACCGAGGCGGCGAGGCCGTAGCGCGTGCCGTTCGCCCAGGCGATCGCCTGCTCCTCGTCGTCGAACGGTTGAACGGTGATCACCGGGCCGAAGATCTCGTCCTGGACCACCTCGTCGTCCTGGCGCACCCCGGCGACCACCGTCGGCTCGACGAAATAACCGGGCAGGTCGGGACGGCGCCCGCCGGCGACGACCTCGGCGTGCTCGCCGCGGCGCTCGAGGAAGCCCTCGACGCGGTCGCGCTGGCGGGCCGAGACGACCGGGCCGAGGGTCGTCTCGGCGGCCTTGGTGTCGCCGAGGACGAGCTTCGCCGCCTCGCCGGAGAGGCCGCTGACGATGTCGTCGTAGACCCGCTTGGAGGCGAGCACGCGGGTGGCCGCGGTGCAGTCCTGCCCCGCGTTGTAATAACCGGCGCCCGCGATCGCGGCCGGCGCCGTCTCCATGTCGACGTCGTCGAAGACGACGACCGGGGCCTTGCCGCCGAGCTCCAGGTGGACGCGCTTCAGGCTCTCGGAGGCGGCCTTGGCGATCCACCGCCCGGTGGCGGGAGAGCCGGTAAGGGCGACCATCTCCACCGTCGGGTGGGTGACCAGCGCCGCCCCGGCGGGGTCACCGTGGCCGCCGATCACGTTGAGGACGCCGGGCGGCAGGATGTCGGCGGTCCACTCGGCGAAGGCGAGCGTGGTGACCGGGGTCGACTCGGCGGGCTTCAAGACGATCGTGTTGCCGGCGACGAGCGCCGGGGCGATCTTCCAGATCGCCATCATCAGGGGATAGTTCCACGGCGTTATCTGCGCGACGACGCCGACCGGCTCGCGCCGCACAAAGGAGGTGCGGCCGGCCATGTACTCGCCGCCCGAGCGGCCCTCGAGGCAGCGCCCGGCACCGGCGAAGAAGCGCAGCTCGTCCGCCATCACCGGCACTTCGTCGGCGAGGACGGCGGCCCGCGGCTTGCCCGCGTCGGCGGATTCGAGGTCGGCGATCTCCTCCGCCTTCTCCTCGACCAGGTCGGCG
The DNA here is from genome assembly GCA_051986435.1 of Solirubrobacterales bacterium. Taxonomy (GTDB): domain Bacteria; phylum Actinomycetota; class Thermoleophilia; order Solirubrobacterales; family 70-9; genus VAYN01. The sequence continues at coordinate 64,421 of JBPYFM010000182.1, forward strand.
AGCCGCAGGAGCGCGGCCGCCCGCTCCGCCGGGACGGCCCGCGACCAGCTGCCCGCGTCGAACGCGCGCTTCGCCGCGGCGACGGCGCGGTCGACGTCGGCGGCGGTCGAGACCGGGGCCTCCCCCATCACCTCACCGGTGGCGGGGTCGAGGACGTCCTCGTAGAGACCCTCGACCGGGTCGACCGCCTCGCCGCCGATCCAGTTCCTGACCCGGATCGCCATCAAGCCGCCGCGGCGCCGGTCCCCACCAGGCCCATCTGGGCACCGGCGTCGACCAGGGTCTCGCGCAGGGCGTCGACGATCTGGTGGAGCTGCGCCGCGGTGCAGTTCAGCGGCGGGGCGATCTGGACGACGGAGTCGCCGCGGTCGTCGGCGCGGGCGATCAGCCCGGCCTCCAGCAGGCGGCCGGGCAGGAACCCGCGCAGCAGCCGCTCGCGCTCCTCCGCGTCGAACCGACCGTTCGCCTCGTCGCGGACCAGCTCGACCGCCCAGAAGAAACCGCCGCCGCGAACGTCGCCGACGATCGGCAGCTCCAGCAGCTCCTCCATCCGCGCCCGTAGGTGGGGCTCCAGCTCGCGCACGTTCTCCAGTACTCGCTCCTCTTCGAAGAGCTCCAGGTTGCGCAGCGCGATCGCCGCGGACACCGGGTGGCCGCCGAAGGTGATCCCGTGAAGCAGGGTCACCCCGTCCTCGTGGAGCGGTGCCGCGACCCGGCCGGAGGCGATCGCCGCCCCCATCGCCGCGTGCGCGGAGGTCAGGCCCTTGGCGATCGTGACCACGTCGGGCATGCCGCCGTAGCGGCTGACGCCGAACCACTCGCCGAGCCGGCCCATGCCGCTGATCACCTCGTCGGCGACCAGCAGGATCCCGTGGCGATCGCAGATCTCCCGCAGGCCGGCCCAGTAGCCCTCCGGCGGCACCAGGCAGCCGCCCGCGTTCTGCATCGGCTCGGCGAAGATGGCGGCGACGGTGTCGGGGCCCTCTTCCTCGACCGTCCGCTCGATCTCGGCGAGCAGGTCGGCGCACAAGGTCGCCTCGTCGCGCTCGTCGCGGAAGCGGTTGGTGTTGGCGACGTGGCGGGTCGGGATCGCGGGCGGTCCGAAGGGATCCTTGAAGCGGGCGACGCCGGTCAGCGAGAGCGCCCCCAGCGTCACCCCGTGGTAGGCGATGTCACGGGCGATCGCCTTGGTCCGCTGCGGTTCACCGCGGGTGACGAAGTGCTGGCGGATGATCTTCCAGGCGGCCTCGACCGACTCCGAGCCGCCGCTGGTGAAGAAGACGCGGGCGTCCTCCATGGGCGCCAGGGCCGAGAGCTTCGCCGCCAGCTCGATCGCGACCGGGGTCGCCGTCGCCCAGTTGGTGTTGAACGGCAGGCGTTCCAGCTGCTCGCCGGCGACGCGGGCGAACTCGGCGCCGTGCGAGTAGCCGAGCTGGCAGCAGAAGAGGCTCGAGAGCCCGTCGATGTAGCGGCGGCCCTCGGTGTCGAAGACGTAGGGCCCTTCGCCGCGCTCGAGCACGAGGAGGTCGGTGCCGCCCGGCGCGAAGGCGCCGTTGCGGGCGAAGTGGAGGAGCAGGGAACCGGGATCTACGCCCATCGCGAGGTCACCACCTTCTTGCGCGTGTAGAACTCGAACGCATCGTTGCCGTTGGCGTGCAGGTCACCGTCGATCGAGTCCTTCCAGCCCGCGAACGGGAACCACGCAACCGGTGCAGCGACGCCGATGTTCACGCCGATCATCCCCGCCTCGACGCCGTAGCGGAACTCCCGGGCGGTGCCGCCGGAGCTCGTGAAGAGGATCGAGGAGTTGCCGTAGCGGGAGGAGTTGACGAGGTCCACGGCGCCGTCGAGATCGTCGACACGGAGAACCGTCAGCACCGGGCCGAAGAGCTCCTCCTTCACCGCCCGCGAGTCGAGTGGGGCGCCGTCGATGATCGTCGGGCCGAGCTGGGCGCCGCCCTCGCCGCCGTCGCGGCGGCCGTCGAGGACGAGCTCGGCGCCGTCGCCGAGCGCCGTCTCGATCTCCGCCTCGACCCGCTCGCGCGAGGCGACCGAGACCAGCGGGCAGACGTCGGTGGCCGGGTCGGCACCGTCCCCGACGGTGAGGTCGCGGGCCGCGTCGACCACGGTCTGGAGCGTCGCGTCCTGCTCGTCCTTGCTCCCCACCAGCACCAGCAGCGAGCCGGCGAGGCAGCGCTGGCCCGCGGCGCCGAAGGCGGAGCTGGTGACGCCGGTCGCCAGCAGCTTCGGGTCCGCGTCGGGCATCGCGACCATCGCGTTCTTCGCCCCGCCGAGCGCCTGCACGCGCTTGCCCGCGGCGGTCGCGGTGCTCGCCACGTAGCGGGCCGTCTTGGCCGAGCCGACGAAGCTGATGCCGTCGATCTCCGGGCTGTGGAGCAGCCCGTTGACCGCGTCGTGGGCGCCGAGCACGAGGTTGAGGACGCCGTCGGGAAGGATGCCGGCGCCGTCGATCAGCTCGAAGAGCCGCACCGACGGGAGCGGATCCTGCTCCGACGGCTTCAGCACCACGGTGTTGCCGCAGCCAAGCGCATAGGGGACGAACCAGAGGGGGATCATCACCGGAAAGTTGAATGGGGTGATCGCGCCGATCACGCCGACCGGCTGGCGGACCATCTCGACGTCGACCCCGCGGGCGACGCCCTCCAGGTTCTCGCCCTTCAACAGGTGCGGTACGGCGGTCGCGGCCTCGATCGACTCGATCCCGCGCCCGACCTCGGCGAAGGCGTCGTCGAAGGTCTTACCCATGTCCGTGGTGACGAGCTTTGCCAGCTCCTCCTGGTGGCCGGCGACCAGGTCGCGCATCGCGAAGAGCGCGCGAGCGCGCCGCTGCGGCGGCGTCGCCCGCCACTCCGGGAAGGCCTCGACGGCGGCCGCGGTCGCGGCGTCGACGTCGGCTGAATTCGACAGCGGGACCTCGGCAAGCACCTCGCCGCCGGCCGGGGACCGCGTCTCCAGCGTCTCGCGCGCGGTCGGCTCGACCCAAGTGCCGCCGACGTAGTTGCGAAGGCGATGAGGGCCGGTGGTCGTCATCCCGGCTTCCAGTTCGGAACGGTCCGTTGAGCTCGTAGTCGTCATACCGCCATGTTTCGGCAACGCCTGCCGGCTTTCCAGGGACTACGTGGGCAGTTTCGCCGGTCGCAATTTGACGCTACGTCAAAAAGAGCCTTGATGCCCAGTGGTGGTTCAATTGTGAGATCGACTCGCCGTCACATTCGACGTCCCTGACGGTTCGCGACGCCCTGTCTCAGCCGGTGCTGCGGCGAGGCGTCCCCGAGATCCTCGCCCACGAGGCCGGCCTCGACCATCAGATCCGCTGGGTCCACGCCAGCGAGGTTCCGAACATCGCCTCGCTTCTGCAGGGCGGCGAGCTTCTGCTGACGACCGGGATGGGGATCGGGGACGGCCCAGCCGCCCGGCGGCGCCTCGTCACCGAGCTCGCCGATCGCGGGATCGCAGCCTTGGTGATCGAGCTCGGCTCGACCTTGCGTGCGGTGCCTGACGACATCGTCCGCGCCGCCTCCGCCGGGGACCTCTGTCTGGTGGCGTTGCACCGGGAGGTCCGATTCGTCGAGGTGACGGAGACGATCCACCGGCTGCTGATCGACCAAGGCGGCGAGATGCTCCGCGAGGCCGACCTGCTCCACCGTCGCTTCACCGCACTGATGCTGGGTGGCGCCGGTGTCCCGGAGATCCTCGCCGAGCTGGCCCGGTTCGTCCACAACCCGGTCTTCCTGGAGCGATCCGGGCACGGCCTCGCCTTCCACGTTCCTTACGAGAGCGACGACGAGACCGCCCTCGGCGCCTGGAGCGCGTTTACCCGCGGCCTCGCCACGGCACCGCAAGGACTCGAGGAGCGTGTTCCGTTGGGAGGCGACGAGAGCTGGGGTCGTCTGATCACCCTTGCCCTCGACGGTCCCCTCAGGGCCGAGGATCGGGTGGCGGTCGAGCGGGCCGTCGGACTGATCGCCCTCGCGCTGATGCGGCGAGAGGAGGAGGAGCAGCTCGGCACGCGCGAGCGGGGGAACTTCCTCGCCGGCCTGACCAGCTCGCGGGCCGCGGAACCGGAGATCACCGTGCGTGCGGGCGAGCTCGGATTCACCGGCGACTGGGAGGCGCTCCTTCCTCTTGCGGCCACGGTCCCCGACCTGGCCCCCCGCGCCCGCGGCGACGCCGCCTGGGTGACGGTGAAACGAGACCTCCAACAAGGGCTCAGGCGGGAAGGATTGCCCGCGATCATCGGTGACGGCGATGTACGAGAGCTTCTGATCGTCGTCGGCCTGCGCCGCGCCGGCGACCGACCGCGAATCGCCCAACTGGTCGGAGAGATGCTGAGCGCCACCGCCGCGAGGCGACTGGGCGACGATCCCAAGCCGACTCTCTGCGTGGCCGCGGCGACGACCCGCTGGGTCGAGGTCGGCGCCCGCCTGGCGGAGGCGACCGCATCGCTCGAGGCGGCGGCCCATGGGGCCTTCGCCCCCTGGCACGACCTCAGCATCCCCTCCCTCGACCGCCTCCTGTTCGCCTTGCGGAACTCCGAGGAGCTGCGCCAGTTCATCGATCAACGACTGCGGCCGCTGATCGAGGTGGATCGGCGCGGGCGCGGGGACCTGGTCAAAACCCTGCGTGCGCTCTGCGACAACGCCGGGCGGAAGCTCGAGACCGCGGAGCAGCTAGGAGTCAAACGGCAGACGCTTTATCACCGTCTCCGCCGGATCGAGTCGATCACCGCCTGCGACCTCTCGGATGGGTATGTCTTGCTCTCCTTCCATCTGGCGTTGCGAGCGCGACCCTTCGCGGGACTTCGTTGACGGTCGGGTATCGCGTATACGGAGCTCGAACGCGGCATCGGGTCGAACGCGGGGACCGGTTGAAGCCAACGATTCTCCTTCAGCGCCAGGCGAAGCTATCGAAGCGCGGACGGCAGATCAGCACAGATCGATCTTTGCTTATCCATCATCAGCTGTTTCCGTATGAGGAAGCGGGCTTGGCGACCGCGTGACGGCGCCTTCACGGTCCCAGGCGGTCTCGGTCCGGTGGGCCCCATCGACCATCAGCGAGCGCTTCGGGATCCGCTGGCTGGGAGTCCGGGGAAATGGCTCGTGGCGGAACTCGATGTAGCGAGGCACTTTGAAGGCAGAGAGTCGGGCGGCGCAAAAATCGGCGAGATCGGCGGCCTCGGGCTCGGCTTCGCGCGCGACCTGGACGTAAGCCTTCACCTCCTCGCCGCGGATCGGGTCGGCGACCGGCACCACCGCGGCGTCGATCACCTCCGGGTGGAGTTTGAGCACACCCTCGACCTCCGCGGGCGAGAGGTTTTCGCCGCCGCGGCGGATCATCTCCTTGCGACGCCCCTGGAAGTAGTAGACCCCGTCGGCGTCGCGGCTCATCAGATCACCGGTCCGGAACCAGCCGTCATGCACTACCTCCGCCGTCGCCCGGACGTCGAGGTAGCCGAAGAAGTCGATCGCCCCGGCGAGCTCCAGCTCACCTTCGGCGGCGCCGACCAGGACGCGGCCATCCTCGTCCACGAGCCGCGCCTCGACCTCCGGAACCGGGATGCCCAACGCGCCGCTGCCGACGTACTTCTCCCGCAGGTCGAAGGGCATCGAGATCGCCGGCCCGGCCTCGGAGGAGCCGTAGTGCTCGAGCCAGGGAAAGCCGAACCGCCGCTCGAGCTCCGCGTGTTGCTCTTTCGGGATCGCCCAGGCCATCGCCAGTCCGACCGGGTGGTCCCGATCGGCCGCCGAAGGAGGCGACGTCAAGAGCAAGTTGGGGATCGAGCCGACGGTCATGATCCGGGTCGCGCCGAAGTCTCGGGCCACCGACCAGAAGCGCGAAACGCTGAAGCGGCGCATCTGAATCAACGGTTGGGCGATGGTCAAGGAGACCGCGAGCAGCCAGAGCGAGTCGCCGTAATGGAAGCGAAGCGGACAGAGGAAGCGATCCCCCGGACCGATCGGGAACGTGCGCAGGCAGACGTCGGCGAAGCGCAGCAGCTCTGAATGCTTCTCCGGCAGCGCCTTCGGCAATCCGGTCGTGCCCGAGGTGTAATGGATTCCGGTCAGGTCATCGGTATCCGCGGCGGTATCCGCGAGGCGCATCCGCCTTCCATCACGATGGAAGGCGACAAGGCCGTCCGGCTCTTCGCCCTCGACGCGCCAGATCGCCCTCAGGGACACGTCCTGGGAGCGCCATGCCTTTGCCAGGGACTCGGCGGCTTCGGCCTCGGCGATCGCGAGGACCGCACCCGAATCGGCCAACACATGCGAGGCGTCCTCGCTCTTGATCGTCGGGTCGAGCGACACCACCACGCCGCGGTTGGCAAGAATCGCCAGCCAGGCGATCAGGAACTCCAGCCGATTCCCGATACACAAAGCGACCCGGTCTCCGACCCCGATCTCCTCGCTCAGCGCCGCGGCCAGGCGCTCCGAGTAGTCGAGAAGCGTGCGTGCGTCGAAGGCGGCTCCATCGTCGAACACGACCACATCACCGTCACCTCGATCCTCCAGCGCGGTGGCAAAGAAGGACTGCAGCGAATCCTTGCCGATCCCGCTCCACTGTGGCCCCACCGACTCGGGCCAGGCGATCTTCGCCGCGGGGCTCAACCCTGCTCCTGCTCAACGTCCGCGACGAACACATCGCGAGGATATCAGAAAATGCAACGCTCGTCTTACAACGAGCGTTGCAGTTTGGGCCGAGGCGAACTAGGCGCCCTTCGATGCTTGGCGGCGTTTCTTACGTGCGTCGATACCCATGTCGGCGATGCCCTGGAGCAGCACGGACCGCAGCCGCTCCTTGGTCCAGATCTCCGGATGCTCGATCGTTGAGAGCGTCAGCCCGTTGGTCAGTACGCGAACCATGTCCACCCGCATTTCGAGTTCACCAGCCGGGACCAGCCCGGTGAGGTGATCGCGGATCAGCTTGCGCATCCGCCGCTCCCAGCTGTCGAAGATGTCGCGGGTCTCCTGACCACCGAGGCGCTCGGCCAGCAAGGCGATACGCGCCCGCTCACTGGTAAGGCTGTTCTCGTCGAACGGGACCAACCATTCAAGCAACAGGACGAGCCGCTCGTGGGGGTCCTCCACCGTCGACTCGAAACCGCCGATTTCCTTTTCCCAGTCGTCGACCAACCAGCCCGCGAGACCATCGAGGAGCGCGTCCTGCGAAGCGAAGTAATGGGTCACCAGGGTGGTCGATCCCCCCAGCGACTGTGCGACGTTGCGGAAGGAGAGGGCTTTCAGCCCGCCTTCGCCGAGGACCCGGCAGGTCGCGTCGAGGATTTCCCTGCGACGGAGGTCGTGGTCGACGTGCTTAGGCATGGCGGCGAAGGCTATGGCGGCTGACGGACACGCTCAGAGGCCTTCCGGGTGGCGCCGATGCCAATCGGTGGCCGCCTCGAAGGCGGCCGCCGCGCGCAGGACCAGGTCGTCTTCGTGGTGACTGGCGGCGATCTGCATGCCGACCGGGAGGCCCTCCGGGTCGAATCCGCAGGGGATGGAGGCGGTCGGCAGGCCAGGGTGGCTGAACGGCTCCGTCATCCGATGAAAGTAGAGGCTCGGCTCCTCGATCGGTCGGCCTTCGATCTCGGTCGCACCACCGGCCTCGACGTTGTGCGGAAACGCGGTCAGCGGCATCGTCGGGCAGATGAGCAGGTCGTAAGAGGCGAACAGCCGAGCGAACTCGGCGGCGATCAGGGGACGAGTGTCGCGCTCGGCCCGCCGGTGACGGTCGAGCCCACCCTGACGCGCGAGCGTCGCCATCCGGTAGACCGCGGTGGGGATCGAGTCGGGCGCCACTCCTCTCAGCAACTCTTGATCCACGAACTCGTAGTACTCGGGTCCCCACCAGGCGAGAAAGTACTCGAGCGCGTCGGGAAGGTTCACATCGACCTGGTCGACCTGGGCACCGAGCTCACGCCAGACATCGACCGCACCCTCGAGCGCCGCAGTCACCGTCTTGGCCACGTGAACCTGACCGAGGTCGGGGGTGTAGGCGATCTTCAGACCCGCCACCGAGGCGTTCTGAATCACCTCGTTGTAGTCGACCGCCGGCGCCGGCAGTGCGACCGGATCACGCCGGTCGGGACCCGCGGTCACCGAGAGGAGAAGTGCAGAGTCGGCGACCGTACGGGTGATCGGCCCCCCCACGGTCACGGTCTGGAAGACGTCGTGGTCGCCATACCCCGGGATGCGGCCGATCGATCCCTTGAGACCGACCGTGCCGCAGCAGGCCGAGGGGATGCGGATCGAACCACCACCGTCACTGCCCCAGGAGAGGTGGCCCATCCCCGCGGCCATCGCCGCCGCCGAGCCACCGCTCGAGCCGCCCGCGGTGCGGTCGAGGTTCCAGGGGTTGTTGGTGGTTCCGGTGAGGGTGCTGTCGGTGACCCCGAGCATGCCGAAGTCCGGCGTGGTCGACTTGCCGAGCAGGATCGCCCCCGAAGCCTTCATCCGTTCCCAGGCGACGGAGTCCTCGGTGGGCACGTGGTCGGCGTAGTTGACCGAGCCGTAGGTGGTACGGATGCCGGCCGTGTTGGTCAGATCCTTGACCACGAGCGGGATGCCGTGGAGCGGCGGCAGCTCGTCGGGGTCGCCCTTGGCGAGCTCCTCGGTCGCCCGCGCCGCCTGCGCCCGCGCCTCCTCAGGGAGCAGGGTGACGAAGGCGTTGACCTTCGGCTCGACCCGTTCGATCCGGGCGATCACGGCGTCGACCACCTCGGTGGGCGAGACCTCCCGCGCCCGCAGGTGGCGAAGGAGCTCGGTCGCCGGGAGATAACAGAGTTCGGTCTCGTTCACGGGTTCTCCTTGTCTGGTGAGCTCGCCGGCACAGTCGTCAGGTGCCGCCTCGGGCGCCAGCCCGGCCGTGGGATCGCGGCGAGGAGGCGCTGGGTGTATGGATCCTTTGGGTGGTCGAGGATCGAGGCGGTCGAGCCTGACTCGACCACCCGTCCCTGCAGCATCACCAGGCAGTCCTCGGTGATCTGACGGACGACGCCGAGGTCGTGCGAAACGAAGAGGAAGGCGAGTCCGAGTTCCTTGCGCAGGTCGGCGAGCAGATTCAGCACCTGGGCTTGGACGCTGACGTCGAGGGCCGAGACGGCCTCGTCGAGGATCAAGAGCTTCGGCTCGGCGGCGAGGGCGCGGGCGATCGCCACCCGTTGACGCTGGCCGCCGGAGAGCCGCCGGGGGTGGTCGTCGCCGCGGCCCGGATCGAGGCCCACCTGCTCGAGCAGCTCGTCGGCCCGCTCACGGCGGCGCGCCCGACTGAGCGTGAAGTGCTCCCGCAGGATCTCTTCGAGGCAGGCGCGGATGCTCTGCCGTGGGTCGAGCGAGGCGTAGGGATCCTGGAAGACCATCTGGGCCTGGCGGGCGCGGCGCTTGCGCACGGAGCGACTGACGTCGGTCGGCTCGCGCAGTTCTCCTTCGACGATGAGCGTCCCCGAGGTCTGGCGCTCGATCCCGGCGACGATTCGCGCGAGGGTCGTCTTGCCGGAGCCGGACTCGCCGACGATCGCCAGCGACCCGCCCTCCGCCAACTTGAAGCTGACCTGGTCGACGGCGAGCAGCTCGGCCGGCTTGCCGTCCTCGTCCTGGACCGCGAAGCATTTGCTCAGCTGCTCGACCTCGAGGATGTTCATCGCGGCGCGACCTCTGTCTCGGAAGCGGCGGCCATCAGTTCCTCCGCCCGCAGGCAGGCGACGAGATGGCCGCCCAGCTCTCGCGGCCGTGGCTGCTCGACCCGGCAGCGGCTCTCGGCGTGGGGGCAGCGGGTGGCAAAGGGGCAGCCCGTGCCCGTCTCGAAGGCCGCGATCGGCCTGCCGGGCACGGCCTCCAGCCGTTCCACCTTGGAGGTGCTCGGGCGAGCCGCGACGAGGCCCGCGGTGTAGGGGTGCAGGCAGACGGAGTGGAGCTCCTCGGCCGGACCGCTCTCCATCAGCGAGCCGGCGTAGAGCACCGAGATCCGGTCAGTGACGGCAGCTGCCAGGTCGAGGTCGTGGGTGATGAACAGCATCGCCAGATCGCGGTCGCGGCGTTGTTCGTCGAGAATCGCCATGACCTCCTCCTGGGTGGTCACGTCGAGCGCCGTGGTCGGCTCGTCGGCGAGGATCAGCTGCGGTTCGGCGAGCAACGCCGAGGCGATCATGATCCGCTGCAGGAGGCCGCCCGAGAGCTGGTGCGGGTACTGGCGCAGGCGCCGCGGTGCGTCGGCGATCCCGACCGATCTCATCAGTCCGACCGCCGCCTCGGTCGCCTCACCGCGCGACCTTCCCTGCACCCGGACCGGTCCCTCGAGCAGGAAGTCGCCGATCGTGCGGACCGGATTGATGTGCGCGCGCGGGTCCTGGTAGATCATCGCTACCTCGGTCGCTCGAAATTCCCGCAGGGCCGCCGTCCCGAAGTCCCCGACCGACTTGCCGCGAAAGAGGAGCTCACCGTGCGTCCGCGCGTTCCTCGGCAACAGTCGCATGATCGACCGGGCGGTCATCGACTTGCCCGCGCCCGACTCGCCGACCAGCCCGACGGCCTCTCCCGCGGCGATCTCCACCGAGAGGTCGCGGATCAGCGGCCGGAACTCGCCGCCGACCGGGACGTCGAGGCCGAAGGCCCGCAGCTCGACCAAGTTAGTTCCCCTCGCGCTCATCGCGCCGTCGCTCCGCGGGCCGCCACCCGCTCGCCGAGGACGTTGAAGGCAACCACGGCGATGACGATCGCGGCGCCGGCGGCGAAGGCCTCCTGTGGATAGCCGTTGAGGAGGGGGGTGCTGCCTTCGGACACCATCAGGCCCCACTCCGAGCTGGGTGGCTTGACCCCGAGCCCGAGAAAGGAGAGCGCCGAGAGGTCGACCAAGGCAGAGCCGAAGCCGATCGTCGCCTGGGCGGCGACCACGCCGCGGACGTTGGGAAGGATGTGGCGGCCACAGATCCGCCGGCCGGAGAGTCCGGCCAGCTGGCAGGCGTCGACGTACGGGAGGTTGCGCTCGCGCCGGGCGACCGATTGGACGACCCGGGCGATGTACGGGGTGTAGGCGATCGAGAGCGAGATCACCGCCGTCCACAGTCCGGCGCCGAAGATCGCCGCCGCGAGGATCGCGAAGATCAGCGAGGGGAAGGCGAAGACCATGTCGAGGGCACGGGCGGTGAATCGCTCGACCCGGCCGCCGAACCAGACCGCGCCGATCGCGATCGCGGTCCCGAACGTGGTCGCCAGCGCGATCACCATCGCCGGACCGAAGAGGCTCAGCCGGGCGCCATAGAGCAAGCGGCTGAAGATGTCACGACCGAGCGCATCGGTGCCGAGCAGGTGGGCGCCACCGGCGCTTTGGTTGGCCGCCAGGATGTTCGGTTCGTCGGGCGGGTAAGGCGCGATCAGCGGCCCGAAGATCGCCATCAGCACCAAGAGGACGCAGATCGTCGCGCAGATGATCAACAGCGGGTCCGCCTTCCGCGCCCGGCCGCGAAGGGCGGCAAAACGGCTCGGGCCGACGCCGACGGCCTGCGAATCGAGGGCGCTCATCGGCGCGCGCTCCGGCGCCAGAGGCGCGGATCGAGCCGGACGCCGATCGCGTCGATGCCCGTGGTGACGACCACGAAGACGACGACGAAGAGGATCGTGATCGCCTCGACCACGTTGTAGTCCTTCGAGGAGACGCTGTCGACCAGCAGCGAGCCGATCCCGTTCAGGCCGAATGCCGACTCGACGACGACCGTGCCCGCGATCAGCCCGGCCATCGAGAGGCCGGTGATCGTGACGATCGGGCCGGCCGCGTTCCGCAGAACGTGGCGGCGGAACACCGTGCGGCGCAGGAGGCCGCGGCCGATCGCGGTTTCGACGTGCTCGGAGTCGTACTCCTCGGTGATCGCCGTCCGCGTGATCTGGGCGACGTAGGCGCCCCAGCCGATCGAGAGGGCGATCGCCGGCAGGGTCAGGTGCCAGATCCGATTGCCGAAGCCGGTGCCGTTGCCGGTCGCCGGAAACCAGCCGAGGTCGAGTGCGAAGACGGTGGTCAGGAGCTGGGCCGAGACGAAGGCCGGGATCGCCACCCCGAGCGAGGAGACCCCGGCGACGAGCGGGCCGGCCCAGCGAAAGGCGCCGCCCAGGATCCCGATCCCGATCCCGAACACGAGGACCAGGATCGAGGCGTAGACGATCAGGTAGAGGGTGTCGAGCAGGCGCGGGCCGACCAGTGAGACGACGGAGGCATGGTGGGAAATCGAGCGGCCAAGGTCGCCGTGGAAGACGCCGGAGACCCAGGAGCCGTAGCGGGCGAAGAGGGAGTCGTCGAGCCCGAGTTCATTCGTGATGACCGCGATGCGGTGCGGCGTGGCGTGCGCGCCGGCAAGCTCCGCGGCCGGATTTCCGGGTGCCAGGGAGAGCGCCGCCGAGATCACGAACGAAGCGACCACCACGACCACGATCGGGCCGAGCAGGAGCCGTCCCCAGGCGAGCGCCTGACGGCCGAGACGAGTGGCGCTGCCGGACGAGGAGACCGCGGGGACCGCCGCGCTGTTCATCTATTCCGCGGGCCCGATCGAGGCGAGCGAGGGGTTCGTGATGTAGGCGACGGAGACGGTCGCACCGGTGAGCTTGTCGGAGAGATAGAGGATCTCGTCCTGCCCGAGCAACGAGGTCTGGGTCGACGCCGCCTCCCAGATCTTCTGGCCCTTGACCAGCAATTCGGCGGCTTTCCTCGGATCGATCGATTCCCGCGCTTCCTGCATCAACCTGCTCACCGTCGGATTGCTGTAACCCGTGTAGTCATAGATCGATTCCGGTTCGAGCCAGTACTCGAGGGGTTCGATCGGATCGGCGGTGTAGTTGAAGCCGGTGGTGACCGTGAAGTCGTACTTTTCCTGGCGCGAGGAGACCAGTTCGCTGTACTGAGTGTCCTGCAACGACACGATTTCGATCTTCACCCCGATCTTCGAGGCCTCCTGTTGGATCAGCTGCGCCACCTGCGACTGGGTCGAGTTACCGGAGAGAACGGCGAGGCTGAGTTGCTTGCCGTCGTAGCCGCTTTCTTCTACTAGTTTCTTCGCTTCCTCTTCAGAGAGTTGGCCGTGCTCTTCGAAGGGCTTGTAGGCCTTCGCCCAGATCCCTCTCGATTCGGGTGGCCACATGTTGGCCGGCACCAAGGTGTAGTTCGGTTGGGCGGCCCCGGCGAAGATCACCCGTGCCAGCCCTTCTCGGTCGACGACGCCGAAAAGCGCCCGGCGCAGCTTCGCCGGCAGGTCCGGGCCTCCGTGCATCGGCGAGAAGAGCAGCATCTGGGTCGAGGGTCCGAAGTACACCTTGCCCGAGTCGCTCTTTTGCAGAGCCGGGATCACGGTCGGCGGAATCTCGTAGGCGCCATCGACTTCTTCTGCTTTCAGCGCCTGGGCGAGCGCGGTGGCGTCGGATAGGAACTTGAATTCGACCGTCTTCGCGTGGGCGCTCGCGGCCTTGTCCCAGTAACTGTCGTTGCGTTTGAGGACGATCGAGCTGCCGGGCTTCCAGGATTCGAGTTCGAACGGGCCGGTGCACATCAGGCCACCGGCGGCGGTGCCGAAGTCCGGGCCCGCTTTTTCGGTGAACGCCTTTTGGACGATGGTCCCGGCCGGCCCGGCCAGCTCTTTGTTGAAGAGCTCGTCGGGCTTGCTGAACCTGACCGTGACCTGCAGCGGACCGGTGGCTTCGATGGAGGCCACGTTGGCGTAGAAGACGCCGAACGAGGCGTTCGGATTGCTGTTGCGCTTGAGGCTGTACACAACGTCTTCGGCGGTCAGTTCGCTGCCGTCCCAGAAGGTGATGCCCTTCTTGATCTGGTAGACGATCTTCTTCGGTTCGGGCTGCTTCCAGGAAGCAAGGCCCGGGGCGACTTCGAAGTTGGGCAGCTGCCGCAGCAGGGGTTCGCACATCTGGGCGGCGACGAAGTCTTCGCTGTAGTTGTAGCCGACGGTCAGGTCGAGGCTCGTCGGTTCTCCATATGGAAGCCCCCAGGTGAGCTTGTCGACTTCACCCTTGGCAGGCGGGAGGGTGGTCGTCAGCGTCGGTCCACTTGATCCGCCGTCGGCCGCGCTCGAACCCGAAGAGCCGCAACCGGCGACGGCAAGCCCCAGCATGACCACGCAGGCGACCGCCCCGAGGGCCGATGCTCGCCTGATGCGGATAAAGGCAGAGTTCATATCCTCACTCTTTCTGGTGTGGCCTCGTGGGGCCTCTCATCTCCCATCCCGCCACTCTAGACAGCCGCCTATTCCATGTCAAACGGCAGTTGTACAACGCGTGTTGGACAGCGCTACAGGCTCCCGAGCAAGGCACAACGATCGTTGTAGAACCTTCGCGCGATGGCGTCACCGTGGCCTGCGAGCAGCCCCACCCCTGACCAGACGGCGACCTTCGCCGACGCTGGCCGCATGGTCGGCGGCGGCGTCACCGGGCTGCGGGCGGCCCTCCAGGCAAAGGCCGACAGCCCCGACCGCGAGGTCGTCCTGGTCGAGGCCGAGACGATCCTTTCTCCGCCGGCGGCCGCAAGGTGGGTTCTGCAGCCGCTTCGCCGCCGTCTTCGGGACCGCGCGTCATCGACGAGGTCGAGCGCGACCCGGGCGACCCCCGACTCGCGGCGGCAGCCCGCCGCGAGGGTAAGCGCGGGCTCTGGCTCGGCTTACTCGATCACCTCGGGGCTCGGCTTCGACAGCTGAGCGGAGTCGAGGTCGGCGCGGGGCAGGATGTAGAGCCACCAGTCGGCGACCAGCGCGGGCCTCGGCGCCCCTTGGACGGTGAGGGTGGCGCGCCGGGCGATCAGCCATCCGTCCCCCTTCGGCTCGACCGCGATCACCTCGAACTCGGATTCGATGCGGTCGCCGACCATGACCGGCGAGATGAACCTGACGCGGTCCAGTCCATAGTTGAAGCCGTAGGTGGTCGCCGGGTCGAAGGGCCGCTCCAAAGTAGCCATCGCGTCGAGCAGCGAGAGCGTGTGGAAGCCCTCGACGATGCCGGCGGGGAACTCGGGTGCGTCCGGCTCAGGGTATGCCTCACGTACGTGCGTCAGCACCTCAAACTCGTCGCGCCGCTCGGGAGTGACCGTGATCGAGGCGCCCGTGAACCTTTTCCCCACCAGATCCGGGATCTCCTCGAAGGAAACCACTCGAACCATCAGAGGAGCCCCGATCCTCGGCGCGCGGCCTCCCGTCCTGAGAGCTCGGACCGGTCGAGCAAATCGGCGAATGGACCGTCGATCGCCGCGTTCGGCTCGCAGGCGTCGAGGCCGCCTGCGCTCAGCCGACCGGCCTCCTCGGCGAGCCGACCGAAAGCCTTGCCCACCGCGGCCGTTCCTTCGCCATCGAGCGTCATGCTCCCGCTCCGGATCTCACCCGCGGGCCGCCAGAGGACCGGCGCCCCGACCAGGTCCTCCAGTTCGACCCCACAGCGCTCGTGCTCCTCGAGCAGTGCGCTGTGCCGATCGGAGATCCACTCCGCACCCAGGTCGACGACCGTCGAGATCCGGGGGGAACTCACGGGACCAGGTCCTGCCACCGACCCGCTCACGCGCCTCGAGCACCTTCACCTCGAAGCCTGCCTCCCGAAGATCGGCCCCGACGACCAAGCCTGCCGACCCGGCGCCTACCACGACTACGTCCGGTCCCTCCGGCGACATCATCTCGTCCTCGTTCGTTCCGTCAAAACGCTTCTTGCCCGGATCGTTATATCACGCCCGTTGTATAAGAGCGCCGAGACTCTCCTCCCCAAGTGCACGACGAGGAATCAGCTGCATGATCCCGGGCTTCGTGGGTGGGCTACGTCCGCTCGATAGATGGAGGGACGCCCACGGGCTCCACCGAGGATGGTCGTCACGATCTCTGAACCTGCAGTCGACCGGCCGGGCACTAGCCTGGAATACCGTGTATCGCTGCCAATCGAATCGCCCCAACCATCAACCGCGACTCGACTCCGTACGGGATGGCCGAGGGCAAACCTGCTGTTTTGAACCGGTCTCGGATTATCGGGCACTCAAGGTCCTGAGCGCCCGAGTCGGTGCATATCGCCGCATGTCCGCGGGTGAATCCGACTTCACCGAGCGATCCGCTCGTTGCATCGCACCCAGGAGGTCGGCGGTTCGAATCCGCCTGGCTCCATCGAGGAGGAAGGTCTGCAGTGGCGACATTTGCGTTTCGGTCACTCCTTTGCACCTCGCCCTCCGATCCCCCCGTTTGTGGGCACTAGCGTGCACTGACTCCAGGTTCTCCCGACACTTTCCGGGAGATCAATAGCTCTTCAAAAAAACACGACAGCCCCCGACCCTGCAGGGTCGGGGTCGGGGGTTTCGGCCGAGGAAGCGCGGGAGTTGAGATTTGCGCTGGCGCAGAGCGGAGAGTTGGATCGACGCTTGTTCGTTGAGCATCTACGGTTCTTCAACTGACCGGCTGTCTCAAAGCCGGAACAACGCACTTGCGGCCTAATTACGAACAAGTTGATCCAACCGCGCCTGTGCCCGTGAGTCAATGGCCGCATTAGTCGTCGCAAGCCAGCTCTCCAGTTCCGAAAAGAGGGCTACTCTCTCAGCTCTGCTCCAGCCCAACGATGTTACGAGACCGTCGGGCTTTCCAAGGCTCCACACATGCCTCCTGTTGGCAGGCAAGGGTCGGGCGTAGAGCGCAAACGCTTCTAGGCCAAACCCTAGACCGAGAGGCACAACGTGTCCGTACATGCACCTTGTAACCGTTGATGGGTCTATCGCGGGATGTCCCCAGCACTTAAGTCTTCCATCGTCAAGAAACGACACAGTCGTCGCGACGTAAACAAACGCCAGCGTCGCCCCCATTACTAAGACGAGGACGGCAGCAGAGGCTCCGGCGCTTGTGGTCGGGGCTAGGCACCACGGGACAACAGCAAGCGGTAGAAACACTAAGAGCCTCGGCAAATGCGCCTTCTTACTAAATACTCTGACCGGACCGCTGCTCCCTTGCAAAGCCATATTGGTTCTAGAATAACACTATGCGTGGCTTGCCAACAAGCTTGTCATTCTACTGTAACCAGTTGGCTCCGACTGCCGGCTGCAACGTGCCGGTTGCACCGTAACTACTACCGTTCGTGCTTCCGCAAGCCAATCCATAAGAGGTTCGTCCGCCGCTATCGCCACCGCCGGGTACGAGGTAGCTGCCATAGCCATATCCCGTGGTAACCGCGTGACCATAGGCGTCAACAAGAGGGCCGCCAAAATGGGCAGCGCCAGCCGTGACGACATCAAGTCCGGTTCCAACCGCATCACCGGTGCAGTCACCTCTGTCACCACCGCCGTAGCAGTCGTAAACCGTAAAGCCGGTATCTATTCCGCCCCCGACCACGACCGTAGCCGTGCCAATCGAAGCCAGGCTAACGCCAGCGACTGCGGCATCCGCAGTGCATGCGGTTGCTAGGCAGCCCGCGATAGCCAATCCTGCGGTGCCGACGACAAGTCCAGCAATCTTGAACGTCTTTCTCCAGGGAAAGAGGCCGAGCGGATCGCTTAAGTCGAGAGGTTTGTTGATCGCATAACCGAAGCGGCTGCGCGTAATTGGGGCCAACGGATCAGGCATCACAAACTGTCCGGTCGCCGGATCATAGTAACGAGCCCGCAGGTATTGGAACCCAGTCTCTTCATCGCTGTACTGGCCGTCATATTGAAGGCTGCTCACCGCGGTCCCGGAGTGCTCGGTGACTGCTCCCCAAGCGGTGTAGTCGTACCGCCCCACGACACTCCCGTTGGCGTTCGTCAATAGCCGGACGCTGCCATGCTGGTCCTGATGCAGGAAGGTGGCGGTTGACCCGGTGATCTCCTCGATCGGCTGACCTTCCGGACCGTAGAGATACGACGCTTCCCCTGCCTCCAGCAGTTCGGGCGGCGTTTCACCTTCATCCCAGACGAACGAGGTGGAGAATCCGTTGACCGACTTCGACACCCGGAGTCCGTCACCGTTGTAGCTGTAGAAGGTCGATGCCCCGACTTGGGTCAGCTCATCCGCCAGGTTGTACTGCATGAGCCGAGTTTCGCCGTTGGTGAGTTCTTCGCTCGTTCGGTCGCCCCGTGCGTTGTAGGTGAAGCGCCGCGCGACTTCAACGGTTGCGCTGCTGACCGCCGGCGTCGTGACGGCTGGCGTCTTGGTAGACGGCTGGTTGCTCCCAGGCGCGACTTGCGCGACTGCGGCCGTGTGGCCGTTGCTCGATGGGCCCTTAGACGCTGACGCCCTCGCCACAGATGCCCTGGCGCGTGCGTGACGCTTCGACCTCTGGTGGCGCCTGTGATGATGCCGCTTGCGCTTCACACAGCGCGGCTTGCCGTCCTTCTTCTTCCGGAAGCCCTTCCCGCAGTGCAGAGGCTTGTGCTTCCTGCCCGTCGATCTGTGCGGGGCGGCAGCAGAACCGGTGCCGGGCAAGGGCGCGCTCGAGTTTGATGCCGTGCCGGTTCCACCACCGCCCATGGAGCCGCCTCCTGGCGGTTGGGGCGCCACCGGGGGTTCAGGCCCCGGTTCTTCTGGAACGACACCGGGACCGGTGGCCGAGGTCAGCTCGCCAGCGGCATCGAACTGCTGCGTCGCGGCGCCGAAGGTCGTCGGGTTATCGGCCGCGTCGTAGCCGTAGGGGATTTCACCGGCGGCGGTGATCTGGTCGAGGGAGTTGTGCGCGACATTCATGACGATCGGTTCGCCGTTTTCGGCGACTTCTTTCGTTACCTGGCCGAGCGGGTCGCGGGTATAGCTGAAGCTGCCGAGAGTGCTCGCGCCGTTGGCATCTTCGATCGCGCCGACGCGGTCGGCGTTGTCGTACCTCAGGGTGGTTGAGACCCCGCCGGGGAACTGCTCCCCAGCGAGCCCGCTATCGGCGTTGTAGGTGAAGGTCGCGGTGTGCCCGAGCCAGTCGGTGACGCTCGCAAGGTTGCCTGCGGCGTCGTATTGGCGGGTGGCCGTCTGACCGTTCGGATAAGTCAGGCTGGTCAATTGTCCGGCGAGGTCGTACCCATACCGGGTCGTGGCGCCCGCGCCATCGGTCGATTCGGTCATACGGTTCAGCGAGTCATAGGCGTAGGTGCTGGTGCCGCTCCCGTCGCTCATGTACGTCCGATTGCCATCTTCGTCGTAGTACTCGTAGACCGGTGCGGTTCCGTCGCTGTAGTAGACGTCGCTTAGCTCCCCGTCGCCGTCGTAGTAGAAGGAGGTCGTTTCGCCTTCCGGGTTAGTGGATCTGGATTTGTTCCCGTTCGGTTCATAGCCATAGGTCGTCGTCCGCCCATTCGGGTCGGTCGTGGCGATCAGCCTGTTGGCTGCGTCGTAGCTGTATTCGGTGGCGTGTCCGGCGGCATCGATCTGGGCGACCATGTTGCCGCAGGCGTCCCAGCGGGTCTTGAGAATCGATCCGTCAGACCGGATGACTTCCGTCAGCTCGTTGTCGGCGTCATAGACCTGATGCGTCGTCTGCCCATCGGCATTGGTGACAGACGTGCGGTTGCCTTCAGTGTCGTAGATGTATTCGGTGGTGTGTCCGAGCGGGTCCGTTTCCTTGGTCAGCTCGCCATCGGCGTTGTAGCTGAATTCGGTCCGGTGTTCAGCAGGATTGCCCCCTAATTCGTTGCCTCGCGGCGACACGCGGCTGACGAGTTCGCCGTCAGCGTTGTAGCCATAGGTCGTCTTGTCCCCTTCGGCGTTGGTGACGCTGGTTTGATCTCCGGCGCTGTCGTAGCCGAAGTGGGCGACGTGGCCATCGGGGTCGGTAATCGCGGTGACCTCGCCTGGCGCTGCTTCGTAGGCGTAGGTGGTCTTGGCGACTTCGCTGGTTCCGGTCAGCGGCGTTTCCTTCGCCAGGAGGTTGCCATTGGCGTCGTAGCCGTAGGTTGTCGTCGTGCCGCGCGGGTCGGTCGCTTCCAACAGTTCGTCCATCGCCCCGTAGTGGTAGGAGCTGGTCCGGCCCATCGGGTCGGTCGATTCGATCAGGTTGCCGTGGGAGTCGAAGTGGTTGCGCGTGACATAGCCATTCGGGTCGGTGATCGTCGCCAGGCCGAGCGTGGTTGGATCGTAGGTGTAGCTGGTCGTGTTTTCTGCGGGGGAGCCGAAGGCGTGCGTCACGGAAAGAAGCTCGAGCGCCCTGAACCGGTACTTGGTCTGATCGCCCCGCGCATCCGTAAAGATCGTCGTGCCACCTTCAGGCGAGGCGGCTTCGCCTTCGTATGCCCAGGTGCTTTCGCGGTCCATCGGATCGGCCTGGGAGACAACCCGGCCTAGCCCGTCGTAGACATTCGTCGTGGAGCCGCCACGCGGGTCGGTCATCGTCAGTAGGCGATGGGCACCGTCATAGGTGAAGCTCCAGGCACGACCCATCGGGTCGACGGCTTCCGTGAGGTTGCCATTGGCGTCGTAGCGGAAGGTCGTCGTGCGGCCCATCGGGTCGGTGAGGGTGTGGATATGGCTACCGCTGTAGGTGAAGGTCAGTTCCAGGCCCGACGGGTCGGTCACGCTGGCGAGACTGCCACCGGAATATGCGAGGCTCGTCACGTCGCCGTTGCGATCTTCCTCACGGAGTAGTTGACCGCTGGCACTGAAGACGTATTTGATGTGATCGGCGTAGCGGCTGAAGGTATAGGTGCCGTCTTCGTTGGCTTCGAGGGTCGCCAATACGCGGACCGGCGTTTCAAAGCCCCCTTCGCCATTGGAGGGGAAGGTCACCGACGAACCGCCCTCTTCCCGTACCGTGGCGGCACCGGTTGCCCCGTCGATGGAGAGCGACATGTCGTAGCTGTTAGTCCAGCCATAGCCGAGTGGCCCGTCTTCCGCCGCGTTCATCGAGCTGTAGGTCCGCGTGAATTCAAGCGGTACGCCGCGTCCCGGGATCTTGGCGTCGGTGAATTCGTGCCAGAAGTCGCCGCTGGCGCAATTGACCGGGTGGCCCGTCGAGCAAGTCGAGTGCTTCTCGCTGCGGTTAGGAGCGCCTCCTTGCTCAGTGAGCGATGGACCGCCGCTCACCACGGAGCTGGCGCCGAGCGGTTCCTCTAGGGAGAAGTAGGCGGTGCCGCCGGGCGCGATCGTCGGGTTGAAGCTGACGACGCCGCTGGTGTAGTCCGGTGAGATTTCGATGAAGCTCGTACCGGGACCCTCGTAGCCGGTAGTTCCGAACGGACAACCTGGATCAAAGCCGTAGGCGCAGATTCCGTCGGCGTCGAAACCGAAGATGTCGCTACCCGAGGCGAGAAACACGTGCCCAACGGTTTCGTTCGACTGATTGAGGACGCCGACCAAGGTGTCGTCGGCACCGTCATATGGGCCTTGCGACGGGTCTTCGTAGACGGTGACACCGCCGTTCGTCACGTCTATCAGCAGGCCGCAGCTCGTGTCGTTGCCAACCGCCGGACACTCGGTGAAGGGTGCCGTGGGCGGGGCCGAGGCCAGTTGCGTCATGGCCCGCGACTGCGGATGAACGCCTCCCACGAAGCCAGCCTTGACGGTCGTCAGTTCGCTGGAGAAGCCGTGGTGCGGCTGATCGGCCGCGCTGGCGCTGGGGGCCAAGGGCATGAGCCCAGCCACCGTGACTACCGTCCACACCGCAACCGTCACGGCCCGCCTGTGATTGCTGATCATCCTCTAGCGCCTCCGCGAGGTGTCCGGATTAGTGACGAAGGTCCAGTCGGTACGCGGGCAACCTTCCGTGCGTACCGAATGGCTGGCTACTGAAAACTTGAAGTTGCGGAAGGGTCGCGTATCTCGAAATGCGAGGGCGGGGACCGCCATAAGAACTTGGCCCCCGCCCGACTGGCCTTGGGTAAGTAGCTGGTCAGTGCTTGCCCGGCGTCTTCGAGCCGGCCTTGTGTTTCTGCGCCTTACCTTTGTGCTGTTTGGTTTTGGGCTTGTGCTTCTTGTGGGGCTTTGCGGTGCCGACGAGCGTCACCGACCCAGCCATCAGGCCCGTGCCACCAACTGAGACTTTCAGCCCCTTCTTTCCGGCCTTGTCGATCAGCGACTTGCCCGTGCCGGTGAGCTTGATTGCCACGATGCCGGTCGTACCCGGAAGGAATCCAAAGGAGCCCGTTCCGATGACTGATTCCTTGGCCTTCTTCATGCCTTTGGCCTTGGCCGTCAGGGTCAGATTGCCCTTGCATGGGCCGACGCCGACGCAGCTGAGTTCGATCAGCGTCCTGGTACCCGCGAGCTTGGCCTTCTTGCTCTTCAGCTGTGCGGTGCCGGGCGGCGGGGCCGGTTCGGTCTGCTTGGTCAGCTTGGCGTCGATACCGGAGGTCGTCGCACCGCCGGTAGCCGTGATCGATTCCGCGGCCGCGAACGTGAACTTGTCGTTCCAGTACTGGGTGGCGTATTCGGCCAATGCGTATTCGCTGCGCTGCCAGTGTTCCTTTTCAGGCTGGCCGGGCGTGTACCCGATGTAGAGCTGTTCAGGGTCGAATTCGACCTTGTACGAGCCGGTCGGCACCGTGGTGATGCTGTACTGGCCGCTCGCGTTGGTGGAGTCGCAGTAGAAATTGCTCGCGCCCCAGGCACATGCATCGACCCCCCGGAGCGGTGCTCCGGTGATCGCGTCCGTGACGGTACCGGAGATCGTGGCGCCTGCCTGCAGTGCAGCATCGATGCCGGACGTAGTGCTGCCGTCCGAGACGGAAATGAGGTCGCCTTCTTCGGCGTGCGCCTTGCCGGGGTAAAACTGGGTCACGTAGTTTGGACCTTCCAGTTCCGATTCGCCGGTCGATTCGTTGTATTTGTAGGGCGAGGTGAACTCGACCCGATAGCTCCCGGCTTCGAGATGCGTCAGCGTGTACTGACCACCGCTGTTGGTCCGCTGGCAGCTTTCGTAGAAGTAGATCGACGAATATGCGGCGTTGGCCGCACAGACCTCGATGTTGCCGATCGGGGCACCATTGCCGGCGTCGGTGACGGTTCCGGAGATCTTGCCGCCCCGTTCGACCAGTGCCGCGTTGATCCCGGTGGCCGTGTTGCCTTCGGTGACAAGCACGGGGTCGGCCGCCGCAAAGTCCGACTTGCCGCTGTACCACTGGGTGAAGTACGCACCTTCGTAGGAACTGGAGCCGTCAAATTCGACTTTGTAGCCTTCGGCCGGCAGATTTTCGATTTTGTATTCGCCGGTCGGCCCAGTGTAGGCGCATCCCTTATAGATGTCGGTGGTGGCCGTATATGCGCATACATATACGGAGGCCACCGGGCTTCCCGTCGCGGCGTTCGTCACCTTGCCCGCGATGCTCCCCGGCGTGGCAGCTCCCGCAGCTGCCGGTATGGCCAGGGCGACGGCGACACACAGCGCCGTCCCCAAGGCAAAAGTAGTCCGTAGCTTCCTCACAACGAGATCCTCCCCTGTCGATTTCAAGTCGTTAGTCGATGGTCCAGTCGATGCAAATCGGCGGCAGACTAGCAGAGTTCCTAAATCAAACCGCATTGAGCTATGAGGACAAAGAGGGACGTACCAAACAATGGGATGGGCTTACGAACAGTCCTGGGTAGCAGCGCCCAAATCGTCTGCGCCGCACGTTGACCTCGCCCTTGGCATTTGAGTTCCTCCGCTCACTGCCTGATCGCTCCTTCGTCTGACGCCTCCGCTTCGGCTTCGGCAGTACCTATTGACAGCCGGTTCATGCTGACCGACGAGCAGGAATAGCGCCGCACGATCTTCGGATCGTGCGCCCAGAGCGACAAGCACCCGAGGCTAAGGCTCGTCTCGAAGCATTCGCCGAGGACCTGCCCCGGCGTCAGGTGGAGCTAGACGAGCGGGCGGAAGAACTGCGGGAAGAGCGGGACACGGCGATCCGGGCTGCCTACAAGGAGGACCTGCCCATGAAAGCCATCGCCGAGGTCTCGGGGATTAGCCACCAGCGGGTGTCGCAGATCGTTCGGAGCTAGAGCGGCGACCGGGCCACAGAGGCCATTCTTTCCTCTGCGGCCTGGCCGCTCGTGTGGGCCTGGCCCGCCCTGGAAGTGCAGACGGACGGACGTTTCTGCGCCGTCACAGCAACGATCGACGTGAGTATCACGTCATGACATCGCCGTCCATGAGCCGATACCAGCCGTAGCCGATCCGCTCGAAGGCTGGGTTGTAGGCCAGGTTCGTCCTGACCGTGGAGGCGGAAACCTTCCGACCAAGCCGCCGCTCGACCTGTCTTCGGACTTCACTCTGACGCAGGCCGTTCGCCGGATGCTCGGCCAGAAGCACTTTTGTGGCTTCCACGACATCGCCTTGGCGCGGTGACCCCAAGGCGATGGTGACCTTGTGCTTGGCAGCCCGACGCCGCACCTTGGTCAACGCCGTCTCTAGCCGGTCCAGTGCCGGGCCTAACTCAGGGTTCGATAGTTCTTGGGCAAGCTCCATCGAGGAGGAAGGTCTGCAAGCACGTGGCTTCGCGTTCCGGCACGTGCTTTGACCAGGCCGCCTCCTCCCCTCATCTTGGGCACTACATGTAGTTACCACGAGGTTGTTCCAACTCGGCGAGTCGAGCGCGGGCGGCCTGTGACCGGGCCGAGGGACGCGGCCGAGGGACGCGGAAAGGGACGCGGCCGAGGGACGCGGCCGAGGGACGCGGAAAGGGACGAGGACAGGGACCGGGAAAGGGACGCGGCCCTCTCGGCCACGGCCCGGGCAGGCTGTGGCCGTGGCCGAGAGGGCCGGGTCTTCGATGAGTGGAGGAAGGGACGCGGGGGCGTCACGGGAGAGCGACGGGAGTCCCACGGATCCGTCACCGATCCG
>JBPYFM010000183.1:0-16171 GCA_051986435.1 Solirubrobacterales bacterium
TCCAGGAAGGCTGCCTTCGGCAGCATCGTCGCGCGCTCCAGCGGCTGCAACGTCGCCTCCACTCCGGCCCCGCTCACCGCTCCCTGCAGGCCGCGATCGGCCCCGTGCATCCCGTCTCCGTTCGCAACGCCCACGCGCGATCTCCTCTCGTAGAGCCGATTGACCTTGTAGTTAATCGCATGATACCTTCGCGGTCAATGACGCCGGAGCGCCTCGACGACGCCACCTTGGACCTCCAGGAACGCGCCCGGCGGTTCACCGACGAGGTGCTGATCCCGCTCGAGGTGCAGGCCGAGATGGCCGACGGGAAGCTGCCCGACGAGGCGATCGAGCGGGTCAAGCGCGAGGCGCTGGCGGCCGGGTTGACCGGCGGCCTCCACGCGCGCGAGCACGGCGGCCAGGGCTGGACCCGGCTGCAGTGGGCGCTGGTCGCCGAGCAGTTCGGCCGCTCCACCAACGCGATCCACTGGCACGTGCCGAACGCCTACAACGTCTGGGCGCACGGCTCGGCGGAGCAGATCGACACCTACCTGCGCCCCGCCCTGCGCGGTGAGATGCGCGACGCCTACGCGGTGACCGAGGCCGACGCCGGCTCCGACCCCTCGCGGATCGCGACGGTCGCCGAGCCCGACGGCAACGGCGGCTACCGCCTCAGCGGTGAGAAGTGGTTCGTCACCTCCGGCGACGTCGCCTCGGTGATCATCGTGATGGCGAACGTGGTCGACGGCGACGCGCGCCTCCCCACCCTCTTCCTGGTCGACGTCGACGCGCCCGGCGTCTCCGTGGTCGAGGACCCGCGCTTCACCCACAGTTACCCCGACGGGCACCCGACCTTCCGCTTCGACGGGGTCGAGCTGAACGCCGACGCGGTGGTCGGCGAGGTCGGCGGCGGGGACGACCTCCAGCGCGAATGGTTCACGGAGGAGCGCCTCGGCATCGCCGCCCACGGGATCGGCGCGATGTGGCGGCTGCTCGACGAGACCGTCGCCTGGGCGGCCGGGCGCGAGCAGGGCGGCAGCCGGATCCTCGACTACCAGGGCGTCAGCTTCCCGCTCGCCGACTCGGCGGTCGACGCGGCGGCTGGGCGGCTCCTCACGCTGGAGGTCGCGCGGCTGGCCGACGAAGGCGCCGACCCGAAGGTGGTCCACGCCAAGGCCTCGATGGCGAAGCTCTTCGTCTCCGAGGCGGCGTGGCGCTGCGCCGACCGCTGCGTGCAGGCCTTCGGCGGCCGCGGCTACCTGCGCTCCAACGTCGCCGAGCGCTTCCTGCGCGAGCTGCGGGTCGACCGGATCTGGGAGGGGACGAGCGAGATCCAGCGGCTGATCATCGCCCGCGGCCTGGAGCGGCGCGGCGTCGAGTCGATGCTCCACTGAGGTGGCGGGACGACTCGATCCGGCGCCGCTCCTGCGGCCCCGCTCGGTCGCGGTGGTCGGCGCCAACGACCGGCCCGGCTCCTACGGCGACGTGATCTTCCGCAACCTCGCGGCGGCCGGGTTCGAGGGCACGGTCTGGGGCGTGAACCCGAAGCGCGACGAGGTCCACGGCCGGCCCTCCGTGCCGCGCGTGGCCGACCTGCCGGAGCCGGTCGACGCGGTCGTCGTCGCGGTCCCGGCGGCGGCGTGCCCGGCGGTGATCGCCGAAGCGGGCGAGCGCGGCTGCGGCGGCGCGATCGTCCTCGCCGCCGGCTTCGGTGAGACCGCCGCGGGCCGGCCGCTGGAAGCGGAGCTGCGCGAGGCCGCCGCGCGAACCGGCCTGCCGGTCTGCGGGCCGAACGGCAACGGGATCGTCGCGACGGCGGCGCGGGCGCCGCTCTGGGGCGACTCGGTCGAGCGCCTTACCCTCGGCCCGGTCGCCGTCATCACCCAGAGCGGCAACTTCGGCGTCAACGCGCTCGGTTCCGATCGCGGCATCGGCTTCCATACCGTCGTCTCTGCCGGCAACGGCGCGGTGCTCGAGCCGACCGACTGGCTCGCGGCGCTGGCCGCGGCCGAGGGGGTCGGCTCGATCGCCCTGCTGCTCGAGTCCGACGGCGACGGCGCCCGCCTCGCCCGCGCCCTCGCCGACTGCGCCGAGCGCGGCATCGGCGTCGCGGTGCTGAAGGTCGGCAGCTCGGCGCGCGGCGCCCGCGCCGCGGGCGCCCACACGGGGGCGCTGGCCGGCGACCAACGCGTCTTCGCCGCGCTGATGAAGGAAGCAGGCGCCGCGATCGCAAGCGAGCCGAGCGAGCTGCTGGAGCTCGCCCGAGCGCTGGCGACCCCCGCGGCGCGGCCTTCGCGGCGCGGCGGCCTGGCGATCCTCACCTGCTCCGGGGGCGACTCGGGGATGGCCGCGGACCTGGCGGAGGCGCGCGGGCCGGCGCTGCCGGAGCTCTCGCCGGCGACCCGCGCGCGGCTCGCCGCGGTGCTGCCGAGCGCCGCGACGGTGGCCAACCCGCTCGACTACACCTCGATGCTCTGGGACGACCGCGCGGCGCTGGAGGAGGTCGCGGCGGCGGTGTCCTCGGACCCCGCGATCGACCAGCTGCTGCTGCTCTTCGACCAACCGCGCGGCCTCGACGCCGCGATCGCGGCCGACTGGGAGGCGGTGAAGCGGGCGCTCCTGGCCGGCGCCGCGCGGGGCGACGCAGCGACGATGCTCGCTTCGACCCTCCCCGAGCTGCTCGATCCCGGCGGCGCGGCGGCGCTGGCCGCTGCCGGAGTCGCGACGGCGGCGGGACTCGGTGCCGCGATCGCCTGCGCAGCGGCGCTGCGGACGCCGCCCGCGGATCCGGGGCGGCTGCGCGAGATCGCCGTGGCGTCGGAAAGGGGAAGGGATAGAGGGTCGCCTTCGGTGGACGGATGGGTCGGGGAGGTGGAGGCGAAGCGGCTGCTGGCTGCCGGAGGGCTCGAAGTGCCCGCAGCGAGCGTCGCCGTGGATGTCGCCGGGGCGGTCGACGCGGCGCGGGAGGTCGGGCTGCCGGTGGCGCTGAAGCTCTCCTCCCCCTCGCTGCTGCACAAGACGGAGGCGGGGGCCCTGGCGCTCGACCTCCGCGACGAGGACGAGGTGCGGGAGGCGGCGGCGCTCCTGCTGTCGCTGCCGGAGGCGGCCGAGGCGACGTTGCTGGTTGAGCGGATGGCGGGCGAGGGCACCGAGCTCGTCCTCGCCGTGCGACGGGATGCGGTCGTCGCCGCGCTCATGGTCGGGATCGGCGGGATCTGGGCGGAGGTCCTCGACGATGTCGCGATCGTCCCCCTCCCGGCCTCGCCCGCCCGGGTCGAGCGGGCGCTGCGCCGCCTGCGCGCCGCGCCGCTGCTGACCGGGGCCCGCGGCGGCCCGGCGGTGGACCTCGCCGCCGCCGCGCGCTTCGGCTCGCGCCTCGGCGAGCTGGCGCTTGAACACGACCTCGACCTGCTCGAGGTCAACCCGGCCATCGCCTCCCCCCGCGGCTGCGTCGCCCTCGACGCCCTCGCCCGCCGCACCCCATGTTGATGGGCCGAAAACTACCCCTATAGGCGTAGTTTTCGGCCCATCAACATCGTCAGGCGGTAGGGCTGAGCTCCGGGCGCTCGCTCATGCGGTCGGCGGCGACGGTCAGGGCCGCGCAGAGGGTCTGGGCGATCTCCTCGATCGTGGCCGTGTCGGCGACGAGGGGTGGGGCGATCTGGACGATCGGCTCGGTGCGGTCGTCGAGCCGGCAGATCAGGCCGCGGCCCCAGAGCTCGGCCGAGAGCACGTCCTTCAGCAGCCAGTCCGCGGCGGGCCCCTCGAAGGTCTCGCGCGTCTCCTGGTCGCGGACCAGCTCGATCGCCCAGAAGTGCCCCACGCCGCGCACGTCGCCGACGATCGGGATGGCGCGCAGCCCGTCCAGCCGCTCGCGGAGGAGTGGCTCGTTCGCCATCACGTTGTCGAGCACCTCCTCGCGCTCGAAGATCTCGATCGAGGCCAGCGCCACCGCCGCCCCCACCGGGTGCCCCCCGAAGGTGACGCCGTGGAGGTAGATCTCCCTCCCTGCGACGAACGGCTCGGCGACCCGCTCCGAGATCAGGAGGCCACCCATCGGGAAGTGCGCGCCGGTCAGGCCCTTGGCGAAGGTGATCATGTCCGGCTCGTAGCCCAGCCGCTGGGCGCCGAACCAGGCGCCGATGCGGCCGAAGGCGCAGATCACCTCGTCGGAGACGAGCAGGATCCCGTGGCGGTCGCAGATCTCGCGCAACCCCTGCCAGTAGCCGTCCGGCGGCACCAGGCAGCCGCCCGCGTTCTGCACCGGCTCGGCGATCAGCATCGCAATCGTCTCGGCGCCCTCGCGGGTGATCGTCTCCTCGACCTCGGCCAGGAGCGCCGCGCACATCCGCGCCGCATCGGCGCCCTCCGGGTGCCGGTAGGCGTTGGTGTTCGACACGTGGACCGCGGGCACACCGAACGGCTCGAACGGCGTCCGGCATTCCTCCAGGCCGGTCATCGCCAGCGCCCCCATCGTCACCCCGTGGTAGGCGTCCCGGCGGGCGATCACCTTGCGTCGCGCCGGTTCGCCGTTGGCCTGATGGAACTGCACCGCCAGCTTCCAGGCCGACTCGACCGATTCCGCCCCGCCCGAGGTGAAGAAGACGCGCTCGAGGCCGGCGGGCGCCAGCTCGGCGAGCTTCGCGGCGAGCTCGATCGCGGGCGGGTGGGCGACGGTCCAGTTGGTCGTGAACGGGAGGCGCGCCAACTGCTCGGCGGCGGCGGTCGCGATCTCCTCGCCGTGCGAGTGGCCAAGGTTGACGCAGTAGAGGCCCGAGAGGCCGTCGATGTAGCGGCGGCCATCGGTGTCGAAGACGTGACACCCCTCCCCGCGGTCGATGATCGTCGTCCCTTCCGCGACCAGCGCGGCCATGTCGGTGAAATGGAGCATCAGGTGCTGCCTGGCGAGCGACTGCAGACGGTTGTCCATGGCCTCCAGTTTACCTTGTAGTCAAATTCACAAAGTTGTGGTACGGTGCCGCCCCATGGCGACCACCCAGGGCAACGCTCCCATGAGCCGCGGCGGTGCCGCAAACAGCCCTGCCGGAGGCTCCTCGTCCTACGACGCGATCGTGGTCGGCGGGGGACACAACGGCCTCACCACCGCCGCCTACCTGGCGAAAGCGGGACAGCGGGTGCTCGTGCTGGAGCGCCGGCCGATCCTCGGCGGCGCCTGCGTGACCGAGGAACTCTGGCCCGGCAGGCGGGTCTCCCGCGCCTCATACGTCGTCTCGATGCTGCAGCCGAAGATCGTCAGGGACCTGCGGCTCGAAGACTTCGGCTACCGCGCGGTGCCGCTCGACCCGGCCTACGCGGCGCTCACCGAGGACGGCGCGATGGTCTTCTACGACGACCCCGCCGCCACCGCCGCCTCGATCCGCCCGATCAACGCGCACGACGCCGACAACTTCGAGGCCTTCGAAAGCCGCCTCTTCCGGGTCGCCGAC
Organism: Solirubrobacterales bacterium; assembly: GCA_051986435.1. Classification (GTDB taxonomy): domain Bacteria; phylum Actinomycetota; class Thermoleophilia; order Solirubrobacterales; family 70-9; genus VAYN01. The sequence goes on from JBPYFM010000183.1 coordinate 5,427, forward strand.
TTCCTCAACCCGATGCTGCTGCGGGAACCGCCGGCGCTCGGCTCGAAGAAGCCCGGCGACCTCCTGGCGCTCGCCCGCGAGGGGGCGCGCGCCGCGGGCCTCTCCCGCTCCGAGGTCCACGAGCTGGTCCGCATGTTCACGATGTCGGTTGCCGACATGCTCGACGATTACTTCGAGCACGACGGGCTGAAGGGCTCGATCGCCTCGACCGGCGTGGTCGGGGTGTGGGCCGGACCGAACACGCCCGGCACCGCGTACAACCTGCTGCACCACGCGCTCGGCGAACTGAACGGGATCAAGGGCTCCTGGGGACACGTGATCGGCGGCATGGGCGCGATCTCGGAGGCGATCGCCGCGTCCGCGCGCGCCGCCGGCGCCGAGATCCGCACCGACGCCGAGGTCGCCTCGATCGACATCCAGGGGGAACGGGTGGTCGGCGTGACGCTCGCCTCCGGGGAGAGCTTCCGCGCCCCGGTCGTCGCCTCCGGCGCCCACCCGAAGAACACGGTCCTGGACATGGCCGGGGCGGAGCACTTCCCCGCCGAGGTGGTCGAGGACATGCGCCGATTCCGCACCCGCGGCGGCTCGGTGAAGATCAACATGGTGCTCTCGGAGCCGCCGCGCTACGAGGGCGTCGACGAGGAGATGCAGGAGACGCTCCGCCACACCGGGGTCAACCTCTGCCCCTCGATCGAATACCTGGAGCGGGCCTGGCAGGACGCGCTCGCCGGACGCCCCGCGGCCGAACCGTACGTCGAGGCGGAGCTGCCCTCCGCGATCGACTCGAGCCTCACCGACGACGGCACCTGGGTGATGACGATGTTCACCCAGTACGGGCCGCACGACGAGGCGGGCTGGCCGGAGGGCGCGCGCGAGCGCTACGCGGACGCCTGCATCGAGCACCTGGCCCGCTACGCCCCGAACGTCCCCGACGCGATCCTCGAGCGCGAGGTGCTCGCCCCGCCGGACATCGAGCGGATCTTCGGCCTCACCGGCGGCTCGATCTTCCAGGGCGAGCAGGGCCTGGACCAGATGGCGTTCATGCGCCCCTCCCCGTACCTCGCGGGCTACGCGACGCCGGTCGCGGGCCTCTACCTCTGCGGCGCCGGGACCCACCCGGGCGGCGGCGTGATGGCCGCCGCCGGCCACAACGCGGCGAAGCGCATCCTCCGCGACGGCCGCTTCAGCCGGCTGCGTCGTCGGGCAGCTGCTTCCACCACTCGCTGAAGCCGCGCGCCCGCCCTTCGTCGTCGAGCTCGACCAGCCAGAGGTTCGAGTAGTCCCGGCGCGGCTTCTTGTAGCGGGTGCGGGCCTCGACGATCCAGAGGTCCCCGTCGCGGGCGACGTGCCACCAATGGAAGGTCGCGGCGCCGGGCTTGTCGGCGTGCGCCGGCCACCCGGCGACGATCTGCTCATGGCCGGTCCAGGTCTCCCAGGGCTCGACCCGGTAGACGCCGTCGGCGGTGAACAGTGCCGCGATCGCGGTCGGGTCATTCGAATCCCAGGCGTCGACGTAGGCGTCGATCCAGCGCCGCAGCGGCGCCGCGGCGAAGGCCTCCTCGGGCGCCTCGTAAGCGCGCATGCGGGCGATCCGCCCCTCGCGGAAGCGGAAGACGTCGGCGACTTCGACCTCGAGCGGGGTGCCGTCGAGGAGGATGCCGTGGAGGCGGTGGACGACGACGATCTCGGGCCCGACCCGGTGGGCGGTCGGCTCCGAGGTCAGGTGCTTCCAGCCCGAGCGGGAGGCAGCGAGGTACTCGGCGACCGCCTCCGGACCGACGCGGCGGCCGCCGTTCGGGAACGTGATCGGCTCGATCCACTCGACCTCGGGATCCATGGCGGCGACCGCGGCGGCGAAATCGCCGCGGGCGAAGGCCTCGTAGGCGGCGAGGACGACCTCGACCTCGCGGTCTGCGTCGGGCGGCATCGCCCCACGCTACGGGATCGAGGCCGTCTTCTCGCAGTTCGTCGCGGTGTCGTGACCGCCGCCGCCGACGCAGTCGTCGAAGCCGCCCTTGCCGTCCAGCTTGTCGTTGCCGCCGCGCCCGAGGAGGGTGTTCGGGCCGTTGTCGCCGGTGAGGATGTCGTTGCCGGGCGAGCCCTCGATCTTCTCGGTCGAGGGGTCGATGTGGCCGGCGTCGCAGTTGCCGACGTCGGGGTCGGTGACCGCGCCGCCGATCGTCGCCTCGACCGCGATGTGGGAGTTGTGGACGCGGGCGAAGGAGGCGCTGTCGTTGGCGCCCGGGCCGCCGTCGAAGGTGTCGCCGTCGCACGGCTGGCCGCCGATCATCAGGTCCGAGCCGGGGCCGCCGTTCATCGTCGCCGGGCCCGAGTCTTTGCGCGGGTGGAAGATGTTGACCCCGTAGAGGACGTCGTTGCCGCCGCCCCCTTCGAGCGTGTCGGGGTCGTGGTCTTCGCCCGCGTAGAGGACGTCGTTGCCGGGACCGCCGACCAGCCGGTCGGAGCCCGGGCCGCCTTCGAGCATCGAGGAGATCGAGCTCGGCACGCTCTGGCCGATCGTCAGTTCGTCGTTGCCCGCGCCCAGGTTGGCTTCGATCGCGTCGACCGCACCGGTGCAGGTGATGGTCCCGCTGCCGGTGCAGTCGGGGTTGGTCGGGTCGCCGTTGGTGACGTCGGAGCCGCTGATCGTGTAGCTGCCGCCCCCGTGCTGGACGGTGCCCTGGTCGGGGCCGGAGGTGCCGGTCAGGATCAGCGTCGACTGGCCGTCGATCGATTCGTAGATTTCGACCGCTAGGCCGTTGGCGCCGCCCGCCGCGCCGCAGGAGGTTTCTTCGGCGAACCCGCCGGTGCACTGGTCGCTGCCGGGGCCGCCGAAGGCGGTGTCGCCGGGGCCGACCGCCTCGAGGTGGTCGTTGCCCGGACCGCCGTCCATCCGGTTCGCTTCCGAGGAGCCGATGATCGTGTCGCTGCCGGAGCCGCCGATCGCGTCCTCGATGCCGGTCAGGTGCTCAGCCTCGGCCCCGGTCACCGTCCCTTCGGCAAGGTTGATCGTGACCGCGCCGCCGACCCCCTGGTAGTCGGCGATGTCGTGTTCGCCGGGACCGCCGTCGATCTTGTCGTTGCCGGGGCCGCCAATGATCACGTCTTCGTTGCCGGCGCCGCCGTTCAGCGTGTCGTCGCCCTGGTTGCCCTGGACGATGTCGTGGTCACCGGGGCCGCCGTTCACTTCGTCGTTGCCCTGTTCGCCCTCGACCAGGTCCGAGCCGGGCCCGCCTTCGATGTGGTCGGAGCCGCGCGAGCCGAAGATCCGGTCGTTGCCGCCGCCCCCGTCAAGCGTGTCGGAGCCGCGTTCCCCGTAGATCGTGTCGTCGCCTTCTTCCCCGTAGATCTTGTCGTCGCCGCGTTCGCCGTAGACGGTGTCGTTGCCGCCGCCGGCGCAGATCAGGTCGTTGCCGCCTTCGCCGTGGATCGTGTTGTCGCCGTTGCCGGCGACGATCACGTCGGGGGCCTTGGTGCCGGTGATCGTCGCCGCGTTGGAGACGATCGTCGCCGGCTTGCCCTGGCAGGTCGGGTCACCCGCCCCGGCTTCGCGGGCGCCGAAGGCGAGGAGCGCCGCCAGCGCGGCGAGCGGCGCCAGGATCAGCGCGACGGTGCGGACAGGGACTCGGGGAGCGTCGATCAGGGGCATTCACTGCATGTCGGCAGAATTGCCCCCCTACTTAAAACGGATGATTCGCCTAGACGTATCGACTAGACGTTTGTCCGGGTCAGGCATGAGGCTAGGATCGGCGGGGAGAGAGCGAGTTCGACCTTGGAGGAGAGCAAGTGAAGATCCGCGCCGCCGTGCTGGAGGAGTTCGGGCAGCCGCTCGCCGTCCAGGAGGTCGACCTGGCCGAGCCGAAGGCGGGCGAGGTGCTGGTGCGGCTCGAGGCCTGCGGGGTCTGCCACACCGACCTGTACACGGCCTCGGGCGCCGACCCGTCCGGGTACGCGCCGGCGGTGCTCGGCCACGAGGGCGCCGGGGTGGTCGAGAAGGTCGGCGACGGTGTCGCCTCGCTGGCGCCCGGCGACCACGTCGTCACGCTCTTCTCGCCGCAGTGCCGGGAGTGCGTCCACTGCGTCGACCCGCGCACCAACCTCTGCATGGCGATCCGCGCCGAGCAGAACCTCGGCCACCTTCCCGACGGCACCGTGCGGCTCTCCCGCGACGGCGAGGACATCCGCCACTTCATGGGCTGCTCGACCTTCGCCGAGTACACGGTGATGCCGGAGATCGCGCTCGCCAAGGTCAACCCCGAGGCGCCCTTCGAGCACGTCGCGCTCTTCGCCTGCGGGCTCTCCACCGGCCTCGGCGCGGCGATCAACACGGCGAAGGTCGAGGCGGGGACGACCTGCGCGGTCTTCGGCGCCGGGATGGTCGGCCTCGGCGCGGTCGCCGGCTGCCGGCTGCAGGGCGCCGGGCGGATCGTCTGCGTCGACATGTCGGAGGACCGCCTCGAGCTCGCCCGCGCCCAGGGAGCGACCGACACGCTGATCGGCGGCCCCGACGCGGTCGCCGAGATCCTCGCGATGACCGACGGCGAGTTCGGCGCCGACTACACCTTCGAGGCGACCGGCAACGTCGCGGTGATGCGCCAGGCGCTGGAGGCGACGCGGATGGCCTGGGGGCTCTGCACGGTGGCCGGGGTGGCGGGCAAGGGCGAGACGCTCGACGTGGTGCCCCGCCTGCTGATCACCGGGCGGCGGATCGCCGGGTCCTCCTTCGGCGGGGTCAAGGGGCGCGACCAGGTGCCGGTGCTGGTCGACCGGGCGCTGGCGGGCGAGATCGACGTCGAGCCGTTCATCTCCCACAGAATCACCCTCGACGAGGTCAACCGCGGGTTCGAGCTGATGGAGGCCCAGGACGGGATCCGCAGCGTGATCGAGTTCGACTAGCGTCCCGGCCATGCTGCTGCGCACCGGATTCGACCGTCACTACGTCGCCGCCTGCCGCGAGTCGGTCGGCGCGGCGATCGAGGAGCTGCGCCGCGTCGGCGCCGGGTCGGCGGCCTGGAACCAGCTGGTGCCGGCGCTCGACCGCTGGTTCGCGATCCGCAACCCGAAGGTCGAAGGGCGCGACGGCAACCCGATCAACGAGGTGCGGGTGATCGCCGAGTCGGTGACCGAGCACGGCTCGGTGATGACGGTCCCGAAGGGGATCAAGCTGGGCCCGGAGTCCTCGGTGCTGGGCTTCGAGCCGGGCGAGGAAATCAGCCTCGACGGTGACGCCTTCGAGCGACTTTTCGACGCCTTCCTCGCGGAGGTCGAAGAGAAGTTCACCTGAGGGTGGCGCACGAGGCGTCCGGCGCGGTAGGTTCCCCGGCCGTGGCGGTCGAGATCACCACCGTGAAGGGCCGCCGCCAGATCGGCGAATTCATCGACCTTCCGTTCCGCCTCCACAAGGGGACGCCGTGGGTGACGCCGCTGAAACTGGAGCGCCACCAGTTCCTCACCCGGAAGCTGAACGCCTACTTCACGCACGGCGAAGCCGATTACTTCCTGGCGCGGCGCGACGGGCGCGTGGTCGGCCGGATCACCGCCCAGGTCGACTTCGCCTACAACCGATTCCACGGGACGCGGACCGGGATGTTCGGCTTCCTCGAGTTCGAGGACGACGCGGAGGCGCTCGCGGCGCTCCTGCGCACCGCCGAAGCGTGGCTGCGGGCGCGCGGCTGCGATCAGATGCTCGGGCCGATGGACTTCAGCCTGAACGAGGAAGCCGGGATCCTGATCGAGGGGTTCGAGCTCGAACCGTTGATCCGCCAGAACTGGCACCCGCCCCGCTACCAGCGCCAGGTCGAGGAGACGGGGCTCGAGAAGGCGATGGACCTCCTCTCCTGGGACCTCTCGATCGACGACCGCGCCTCGATGAAGCCGATCATCGAAAAACTCGCGAAACGCTGCCGCGAGAAGTACGGAGTGACGGTGCGCAAAATGACCCGGCGCGGCCTGCGCAAGGACCTCGACAAGTTCGCCGAGGTCTACAACTCCGCCTGGTCGGAGAACTGGGGCTTCGTCCCCTACTCGAAGGAGGACCTCGACGCCTACGCACTCGACCTCCAGCTCGTCTACTCGCCCGAGTGGTTCATGGTCGCCGAAAAGGACGGCGAGACGATCGCGATGGCGATCACCGTTATGGACGCCAACCAGCTCCAGAAACGCATGAACGGCCACCTCTTCCCCGCCGGCTGGTGGCACTTCCTGCGCCGCAACCGCACCACCGACCGCCTCCGCGTCGGCTTCCTCGGCGTCAAGCCCGAGTGGCAGCACACCGGCGTCGCCGCCCTCCTCTACGTCGAACACTTCGAAGCGGCTGCTCATTCCCGCCTCAAACACGGCGAGGCCGGCTTCATCCTGGAGACGAACCACGCCATGAACGCCGGGCTCGAAGCGATGAACGGCCGCGTGGTGAAGAAGCACCGCGTCTACGAACGCAGGCTGTAGCGCCGATCAGGGCCGCTGCTCGGTCCTGAGTGGATACGTGCGGCGGATGTGGTCGGCGCACAGGGGGACCGTGAAGTCCACCTCGCCGCGTGCGGGCGAGTAGATGAGCGCGGATTCGATCAGGCGAGCGCGGATCGGCGACAGTTCCTTGACATTGCGGCCGAGGGCCGCCGCGACGTCGCCGCTTCGCTGGGGCCCGTCGCCGAGCCTGGCCATCGCCGACACGTACCTACGCTCGAGCCCAGGAAGCTTGCCGATCCGCTGGCTGAAGAAGCTCGCGTCGAGATACTCGAGAACCAACGGCTCGGCAGCTGTCACCTCGGCAAGCTCGATCCGCCTTCCTTCGCCGAGCTTCCAGATCTGACGGCCGTACTCCTGGAGGAAAAAGGGATACCCCCCGGTCAGAGCGGTGACCCGATCGATGGCTTCGTCGCTCCAATCGATGCCCTGTTGGATCGCCGGTTCACGGAGGGCCCGCACCGAGGCCTCGCGGCTCAACGCCCCGACCGAGCGGAACTCGAGGCCCCGCTCGGCATACGTCTTGGCTTTGCCCGTCAGCTCTGGGAGAAGTGGGAGCCCGCCGCCGACCAAGGCGACCGGAAGGCTCTTCTGCTGGGCGCGGTGCAGCCCCATGATCAAGGCCTCCAGGTCGCGCCTCGGGAGGAAATGCATCTCGTCGAGGATCAGGGCGAACCCCGATCCATGCTTCTCCGCAGCCTGCCCGACCTCGACCAGAAGGTCGCGAAGGTCGGCGCCGAGGTCGCCAGAGTCGGCGATGCCCTCGATCGGATCCAGGTCGATCTTGAAGGTGACCTCCTCCCCGACTGATACCGAGAAGTTGTGCACCACACGCATCGCCCGTCTGAGCCCGTCAAGTGTTCGCTTCGCAGAGCTCAACTGCAAGAGCGCTTTGCGTGCCGCCTTCGATACCTCCCGGCCGATACTCGAACCGTCGCGCAGCTCGGTGGCCTCACCCGGCCAGCCGCGCTCCTCGCATTTCACCTCGAGCTCGTTCAGCAGAACCGTCTTACCGACCCCGCGTAGCCCCGTGAGGATCAAGTGCTTCTCGGTCCCACCCGCACTCAGCTGATCAAGGAGTTCGTCGAAGTACTCGAGCTCCGAGTCGCGTCCGGCAAGGAATGGCGGACGCGTGCCCATGCCGGGCGTGTAGGGGTTGTGACTGCCTTTTCCTCTACCCATACCTAACAAGGCATAACAATTTCTGTTAGACGACGTTATACATGCTTAGACCGAAGGAGACCGGTTCCAGGTAGCTCCGCGGGCCGAGGCGGCAACCTCAAGGGGACGCCGAGCCCGGCCAACCTGCGTCCCATAGCGACACCGGCTTCGGACGCCAGATCAAAGCTGGAGAGCCTGGCCCGCCTGTGATGTCTCCGTCGCGCTTCCCGTGACATTCAGCCCGTAACGGTAGCGTAACGTTTTGTCTGTAGCGGTTTGAATCTTTCCGGGATTTATTCGTGGTCAAATATTTCCGGGCTAAGTCACGAAACTGTTCCAACTTTCTAACAACAGTGGCGGAACGAGACAAAACAGGGAAACCTTTTGTCTGTGGAGATGTCAGAGCGTTTCGCCGCCAACCTCACCCGACTGCGTCGCGCTGCCGGTTACAGCCAAGAGGATGTCGCGTTCCGCGCGGGCATCCATCGCACCCAGGTGAGCTTGCTCGAGAGCGGGACCCGGATGCCCCGAGTCGAAACGCTGGTCAAACTCGCCGGCGCTCTCGAAGTGACCCCCGACGCGATCCTCGAAGGCATCGTCTGGGAGCCTGTCGTCCGCACATCCGGTGGCCTCAGGGTCTCGAGCAAATAGCGAGATTCCCGCTAATTGTTGCGGTTTCTCTGTAGTTTCTGACCAGGCCATGAAGAAGTACCGCGTCTACGAACGCACGCTCTGAGGCCCCGTTGGCCGACCAGGTCCCAGCCGTCTGTGACGTCCTCGCCACGATCGAGCGCCGCGACTGGACCCGCCTTCGCCGCCTCCTCCACCCCGACGTCCACTGGACCACCGCGGTCGAGGAGCACCTCCACGGCCCCGACGCGGTGATCGCCTGCCTCGAAGCCGATCCACCCCCGGCCCCGCCCGCCTACCACGAGCAGCGCGACGGCCGGATGCTCCGCTGGATCGACGCGCCGGGGTGAGCGGGTCGATCGCAAAAAGCGTGAATTCACAGCCAATTTGTGACGTTCTGTCTGTAGTTCGTGACGAACTCATACGCGAACATACGTTCGTATGGAGATGTCGCAACGACAGCGGTTCGGCATGAATCTGGCCGCGGAGAGAAAGAAGGCCGGACTGAGCCAGGAAGACCTCGCCTTTCGTGCCGATCTGCACCGGACCGAGGTGAGCCTGATCGAGCGGGGCCTTCGGGAGCCGCGGCTGGAAACCCTGCTCAAGCTCTCACGGGGCCTCGGCGTGATGCCCGCGACGCTGATCGACGGGATGAACTGAGCGACCCGGACCCTCAGGCAGCGAACTCGAGCTCGTCGAGAAGGGCAAGGATGCGTCCGGCTATGGGCACCGCCCACCCGGCGCGCCGGTCGAGCGCCGGGACGTCGTCGGCGTAGTCCGCCAGATTGCGCAAGGCGCGCAAGCTGGACCCCAGGTCACCGACCATCTGCGATTTGGCGAGGTACTCGGCAGAGACGTGCTCCGCGGCTCTGAACGAGCGCCAGACCTGCTCGTGCGCACGGTGATTCTCGACCGTCATGCCCTGGTCTTCGAGTCGACGCCGAGCGGCGTTGAAAGCCCCGTAGTAGGCCCGGCTGACCGCACTCCGCTTCGCGGCCTCGAACTCCTGCCCGAGCAAGTCGCCCGCCAGGAGTACGTAGTTGCCCCAAAGCATCAAAGGAACCCGATGGTCAGCTGCGCGCGGACGGGAGCCAGCAAATCCTCCTCCTGCTCGAGGAACGAGGCGAGGCGGCCGATGCTCTCGTCGAGCGGGAGGTCGGCGCTTACGTGGAGGTAGAGCTCATCGCTCCCTTCCGGGTCATCGCAAAACTCGCTCACGATCCTCCGCTCCACTTCAGAGCCAGGGCCGAAGTGCCGGACGAGCGCGGCTTCGATCTCGCTCAGTCGCGCCCGAAGCTCGGGGTCTGCCTCCAGCACAGCTGCCACGCGGGCGCCGATCGCGGGGTCGACCCGCGGCTTCACGGGCCCCTGTGCTTCCTCCGGTGCACCGGAGCGCAGGGAATCGAGGACGACCTCGGCCTGACCTTCCCGCAGAAGGTCGGCGATCGAGCGCCCGGCAAACTCCGCCTGCGGCCGGCGAAGTACGGCGGCGAGCTGGCCGAGGTCCTCGCCGACCGTCGACCTCACCTTCGTGACGACGATGTAGAGATCCGCCAAGGCCTGCTCGGTTCGGCGCTGAAAGCGGCTGTCCGGACGGGCACGCGAAATCGTCTCTCGGCGCAGGCCCGTGAAGTCCGCGATCTCCTGCGTCGTCAGGAGATCGCGTAGCTCGGCCAGCTCATCGAACGGCGACTTGAAGTCGAGCGACGTCATGTCCTCGAGGATACCGATGCTCACCTTCTACCTCACGTTCTTCTTCTCAGAAAAAGTCACATGCTTTGTCTGTCCACATCGGCTGCCCCGCGCCTTGGACCAGCCCTCTGTAGGCAGCTTACAGCAACTTGAAACCTTTTGTCTACGTCCGTAGGCGAACATATGTTCCCAAGCTGTTGCCCGCATCGAGCAAGCGGAGAAAAGTCTGTGGACATGAACGTTTTGCAGCGTTTCGGCGGAAATCTGCTGCGGATCCGGCAGGCCCGAAGACTGAGCCAGGAGAGCCTCGCGGAACGCGCAGGCATCCATCGCACCCAGATCAGCCTCTTCGAGACCGGTCAGCGACAACCCCTGCTCGAAACCTTGATCCGCCTCGCCGGAGCCCTCGAAGTCCCCCTTCCGACCCTGCTCGAGGGAATCACCTTCAAGCCCGGCCCGGGCGACGGCGAATTCGTCGTCACGGACCCACCGGAACTGCCGCGGGTGAGCAACTAGGTTGCGGACGGCGAAAGGGTCGGGGCCTTTTCAAGCTGGCGCCCGGCAGGCAAGGGACGCGGAAAGGGACGAGGAAAGGGACGCGGCCCTCTCGGCCACGGCCCGGGCAGGCTGTGGCCGTGGCCGAGAGGGCCGGGTCAGCGGGGAGCGGAGGAAGGGACGCGGGGGCGTCACGGGAGAGCGACGGGAGTCCCACGGATCCGTCACCGATCCGTGACGGAGGTGGGACGTCGTCACGAAGAGCGTGGGATCTCCACGCTTCCTCCCGTGTCGTCCAACACCGA
>JBPYFM010000184.1:0-28112 GCA_051986435.1 Solirubrobacterales bacterium
TCGCCGCCGTGACCGCCTCGATGGTCGGCGCGACGAAGGTCTACCGGCGGCCGATCGGCCTCGGCGCGGCGGCCGGATTCCTCGCCAGCGTCGCCACCTGGTTCCTCGCCGCCTGGGTGATCGGGCAGCTCGGCGCCGGCGGCCTCGCGGTGCAGGCGGCGACCGGCCTGCTCGCGGTGATCGTGCTGCTGGTGGTGATGAACTGGTTCTTCCACAAGGTCTACTGGACCGGCTGGATCCAGAACCGCAACAAGCACAAGAAGGCGATCCTCTCCCGCGACGGGGTCGACCGCCGACGGGCGACGCTCTGGGGGCTGGTCCTGCTCGGGCTGACCTCGGTCTACCGCGAGGGCTTCGAGGTCGTCCTCTTCCTCCAGAACCTGCGCCTCTCCTACGGCGCCGGGACGGTGCTCGAGGGCGTCGCGCTCGGCCTCGCCCTGACCGCGCTGGTCGGTGGTATCACCTTCCTCGCCCACCGCCACCTGCCCTACAAGAAGATGCTTGTGCTGACGGGGGTGATGCTCGGCGTCGTCCTGATCGTGATGGTCGGCGAGTCGGTGCAGGAGATGCAGCTGGCGGGCTGGCTGCCGGAAACGACGGTGGCGCTGTCGATCCCGGGCTGGATCGGCCTCTGGTTCGCGGTCTTCCCGACGGTCGAGGGGCTGACCGCGCAGGTGCTGGCCGCAGCGCTCGTGCTCGGGTCCTACTTCGGCGCCGAGTGGTGGCGGGTGAAACGGCCGCGGCGCCAGGCGCTGGCGCAGTCGTCGCGCGCCCCGATGCCCGTCCACGGCCCGGTGCTGAACCCTGACGCGCCACGGATCGGCGCGACGGCCGCGGCGGAGTCGCGGACGCTCGGCGGCCGGGCGCGCGCTCAGCGCGCTTCCATCAGCGCCGAGACGACGGCTTCGTAGAAGCCCTCCCCGTTGGTGCCCTCGGTGACGGTGACGTTGCCGAACTGCGGCAGGTAGGCGCGCAGGCCGGGATCGCGCTCGGGCCCGTTGGCGACGACGAAGAAGCGGCCGACCGCCGCGGCGACCTCGAGGTCCTCGACCGAGTCGCCTACCCCGATGCAGTCCTCGGGCGCGAAGCCGCGTGCCCGCGCGTGGGCGGCGACGGCGGCGGCCTTCGAGACCGTCCGCGGGACCAGGTGGTAGGCGTGGGTCTGCCCCTCGACCGTCTTCATCGGCGTGCCGATCGCCCCGTTGTCGAGGAAGCGCAGGTCGTCGTCGCCGTGCTCGCCGAGCAGGGCGTTCGCCTCGTCGACGTCGACCTTGCCGCGGAAGAGGTGGGAGTGGACGCGGCCGTGGTGCCAGGGCGAGTGGTACTCCAGCCGCCCCTGGAAGTGCTCGAAGAGCATCTGCGGGACGCCGCGCCGCTCGATCTGGTCGTAGACCGTGCCCTCGTATTCGTCGGGCTGGAGCTCGCCGGTGAGCAGCGTCACCTCGCCGTCCATGGCGAAGGCGCAGCCCGCCTCGAAGATGTAGGAGCGCTGGCCCATCAGGCGGGCGGCCTCGTGGACCTGGGGCTCGCGGCGGCCGCTCATGATCACGACCTCGACCCCCGCGCGGGCGCAGGCCTCGAGCGCGCGCGCCTGCGCCATCGAGAAGTTCCCGTCGCGATCGAGGAAGAGCGCGCCTCCCTTCCCGAGGAGGGTCCCATCGAGGTCCGTGTACACGCAGGCAAGCGACATCGGCCGCTCGCTACCGTAGCGATGGTGGAGTGGCGGCTTCGTGATTTGACTCTGGACCTGGCCCGACCGGTGGGCGCGGGGATCGTCAACGTGACGGTCGACTCGATGTTCGAGGGGGCGCGGAGCGGCACGCCCGAGCAGGCGATCGCCGACGGGCGCCGGCTGGTCGAGGCGGGCTTCGACATGCTCGACGTGGGCGCGGTGGCCGCGCGCAGCGGGCCGCCGGTGTCGGCGGAGGACGAGTGCGAGGCGCTGATCCCGGCGATCGAGGGGATGGCCGGGCTCGTGGTCGGCGTCGACGACGCCGCGGCGGGCGCGCCGCGGCGGGTCCCGATCTCCGCCGACACCTTCCAGGTCGAGACGGCGCGGCGTGCGGTCGAGGCGGGCGCCGTCTGCATCAACGACATCTCCGGAGGGTGCGACGAGATGTTCGAGCTGGTCGCGGCGACCGGGGCGGGCTATGTCTTGATGCACATCGAGGGGCCGCCGCGGGTCGACCGCCCCTGGCGCGAGTACGACGACGTCGTCGACCACATGGTCGCCTGGTTCGAGGGGAGGGTCGAGCGGATGCGGGAGCTGGGGGTGCGCGACGAGCAGATCGCGATCGACCCGGGCCTCGACTTCGACCTCTCGCCCGAGCAGGACCTCGAGATCATGCGCCGGCTGGCGGAGCTGAAGGCGCTGGGGCTGCCGCTCTACGTGTCGCTGTCGCGCAAGGACTTCATCGGGGCCGTGCTCGCCGGCTCGTGGGAGGAGCGGTGGCCGGCGGGCGAGCGCGAGTGGGGGACGGTCGCAGCCACGACGCTCGCCGTGCGCGCCGGCGGGGACATCCTGCGCATCCACGACCGGTCCTCGCTCCAGGCGATGCGCCTGGCGGGCGAGCTCGTCCGCGGCGGAGCCCCCGGGATGGGGTCCAGCTGATGGCGCGCTCCCAGATCATCGACACGCAATGGGGCGTGGCGATCGCTCCCGCGCGCCGCGACGGGCGGATCGTCGCCGAGACCTCCGAGCCCGACCGCACCGCGAAGCCCGTGCCGCTGCCCGCCGAGCTCGCGCCGGACCTCGTCGCGCGGCTGCGCGCCGCCGGGATCGAGTCGCTCTACTCGCACCAGCTGCGCGCCTGGGAGACGGCGCCGCGCTCGGACCTGATCGTCACCTCCGGCACCGCGTCCGGCAAGAGCCTCGCCTTCAACCTGCCGGTGCTGGACGGGATCGCGCGCCAGCCGAAGGCGCGGGCGCTCTACCTCTACCCGACCAAGGCGCTCGCCCAGGACCAGGCGCGCAAGCTCGCCCAGCTGCGCCCGCCGGGCCTGCGCGAGGCGATCTACGACGGCGACACGCCGCGCGAGGAGCGCCCCGCGATCCGCCGCAAGTCGAACCTGATCCTCACCAACCCCGACATGCTGCACGTCGGGATCCTCCCGAGCCACAAGAAATGGGGCGACTTCCTCGCGAACCTGGAGTGGGTCGTGGTCGACGAGGCGCACACCTATCGCGGCGTCTTCGGGTCCCACGTCGCCAACGTGCTGCGGCGGCTGCGGCGGACCGCCCGTGCCTACGGGGCCGATCCGCGCTTCCTGCTCGCCTCGGCGACGATCGCCAACCCGGAGGAGCTGGCGGAACGGCTGGTCGGCACCGAGTTCGAGCTGATCGACGACGACGGCGCGCCGCGGGCCGGGCGCGAGGTGGCGATGTGGAACCCGCCGCTGATCGACAAGGCGACCGGGACGCGACGTTCGGCGCTGGCCGAGGCGGCCGACCTGCTCGCCGAGCTCGTCACCCAGGGCGTGCGGACGATCTGCTTCCTGAAATCGCGGCGCGGGATCGAGCTGATCCAGCGCTTCGCCCGGGAAAATCTGGAAAGACGCGGGAAGGTGGAGCTTGCGGCGCGGATCGCGCCCGACCGCGGCGGCTACACGCCGCAGCAGCGGCGGGAGATCGAGGACAGGCTCTCGCGCGGGGAGCTGCTGGCGGTGGTGGCCACCGACGCACTCGAGCTCGGGATCGACGTCGGCGAGCTCGACGCGGCGATCTGCGTCACCTTCCCCGGAACCGTCGCGAGCCTGCGCCAGATGTGGGGACGCGCGGGGCGGCGGCGGCGCGGGCTGGCGGTCTACGTCGCCGGGCAGGACGCGCTCGACCAGTTCTTCTGCCGCCACCCGGAGGAGTTCCTCGGGCGGCCGGTAGAGGGGGCGATCCTCGACCACAACAACGAGCAGATCGCGATGCGCCACCTGATCGCGGCGGCCTATGAGATGCCGCTGTCGGAGGCCGACGACGAGGTCTTCGGCGAGGGCTGGCGGGAGCGGGCGGAACGGCTCCTGGAGGCGGGGGAGCTGCGGCAGGCCGGCGGGCGCCTCGCGCCGCGGCGCAGCGAGTTCGTCGCCTCGCGGATCCCGCTGCGCTCGGCCTCGGCCGACTCGGTGGCGGTGATCGAGCGCGACTCGGGGGAGATGCTCGGGCTGGTCGAGGCCGAGCGCGCCTTCACCACGATCCACCCGGGGGCGATCTACCTGCACCTCGGGCGCTCCTACGAGGTCGAGCAGCTCGACGTGCGCGAACGGCGGGCGCTGGTGTCGAGCTTCGACGGCGACTGGTACACGCGGCCGAAAAAGGAGACGGACATCTACATCGAGCGCGTGCACGAGCAGCGCGAGGTCGCCGGCGTGCAGCTCCACTTCGGCGAGGTGTCGGTGACCGAGCAGGTGATCGCCTTCCAGCGCGTGTCGATCTCCGACAACGAACCGATCGGCATCGTCGCCCTCGAGCTGCCCGAGCAGAGCTTCGTCACCCAGGCGCTCTGGTACGTGCTGCCGGACGGGAACTTCGGGACGCTGCCGCCGGACGTGCTGCTCGGCGCGCTGCACGCGACCGAGCACGGGCAGATCGCGGTGCTGCCGCTGATCGCGATGTGCGATCGCTGGGACATCGGCGGGCTGTCGACGAACGTCCACTTCCAGACCGGGCGCTCGACGATCTTCATCTACGACGGGCACCCGGGCGGGGTCGGGATCACCAAGCGGGGGTACGACGAGTTCGAGCGGTTGCTGGGCGATGCCGAGCGGTTGATCGCCGAGTGTCCTTGCGAGAGCGGGTGTCCGAGCTGCGTGCAGAGTCCTAAGTGCGGGAATTTGAACGAACCGCTGCACAAGGCGGGGGCTTTGGAGCTCATGGGCCAGATGCAGGGACGGCTTGGGGCTTTGCGGGGAGCGGCATGAGGGCGTGTGGAGGAGCCGCGTGAGGGACCCCCTCTCTCACGAACAGCGGGGAGGTTCGTTCGGGGGTCCCTCACGCGGCTCCAACGGGCGCTCGCGGCAGGTCGCCGTCATCGGGGCGGGCGGGGCGGCTGAGGGTTCGGAGACTTGGCGGCTGGCCGAGGAGGTGGGGGAGCTGCTGGCGCGGGCGGGGGCTACGGTCGTTTGCGGGGGACGGGGTGGGGTCATGGCTGCGGTCGCCCGTGGAGCTGCCGCTGCCGGCGGCGAGGTGATCGGGGTCGTGCCGGGGACCGAAATCGGGGAAGCGAATCCGGACTGCACGCACGTGGTGGCGACCGGGACGGGGCACGCTCGGAATTTGGCGGTGGTTGGATCGGGCGCGGTCGTCGTCGCGATCGGCGGGGAGTGGGGGACCCTGTCGGAGATCGGGCACGCGCGGTCGATCGGGAGGACCGTGGTCGCGTTGCGCAGTTGGAACCTGGACGGGCGGGACCGGATGGAGGGAGCGCCGGGGGTCATCCCGGCGGAGACGCCGGAGGAGGCGGTCGCCGCCGCGCTTGCCGAGCTCTAGCTCTCGGGCTCCGCGTCAGGAAACAGCCGGGCCATGATCACGGAGGAGTGCAGCCGGCCGTCGCGGCGGCGGTAATGGTCGCGGCGCAGGCCCTCGCGCTCGAAGCCGAGGCGTTCGTAGAGGGCGATCGCCGCCTCGTTGTGGGGCCAGACCTCGAGTTCGATCTTGTGGACGTGCGAGGGCCGGGCGTCGATCGCGGCTTCCAGCAGCATGCGACCGCCGCCCTTGCCGCGGCGGTCGGGCAGGACCAGCATGCCGAAGGACCAGACGCCGTCGGTGCGGGTCGGGTGGAGGTCGATGTGGCCGACGAGCGGCGCGCCCTCGGCCTCCTCTTCTTCGAGCGCGAGCAGCAGGCGCCCCTCTTCGAGGCGCTCGCGCAGCTTGTCGGTCAGCTCCGCCTCGGTGACGGGCGGCTGGATCGCGATCCAGCGCTTTTCCTCGACGACGAGCTTGAAGCCGCGGGCGAGCTCCTCCAGGTCGGCTCCCGTGACGGGCCTGACACGCATCCGTCAAGCCTGTCAAACGCCGGCCGTTTCCTAGGATGGTTCGATGGGCGACGCCACCGATTCCCACAGCGCCTCGATCCGCGACGAGTTCGCGCACCAGGCGGATGCCTTCGCGCGCAGCCCGACGATGAGCCTCGTGGAGACGCTCGGCGTGGTCGTCGACCTGGCGCCCGTCGATCCCGGTGCGCGGTGGGTGGAGATCGCTTGCGGGCCCGGCCTGATCGCCCGGGCGATGGCGCCGCGGGTCCGCTCGGTGCTGGGCCTCGACCTGACTCCGGCGATGGTCGAGAAGGCGCGCTCGGAGGCCGCCGCGGCCGCGGTGGAGAACGTCAGCTTCGAGCTCGGCGACGCGAGCGCCCTCGACCTCCCCGACGACGCCTTCGACGGCGCGATCACCCGCTTCAGCCTCCACCACATCCCGGCGCCGGTGCGGGTGCTGGAGGAGATGCGGCGGGTGGTGCGGCCGGGCGGCTGGGTCGCCGTCTCCGACTTCGTCACCGACGACGACGGCGAGGCGGCGGCGTGGCAGGAACAGATAGAGCGCCTCCGCGACCCGTCGCATTGGGCACTGCTGACGCCGTCGCGCATCGCGGAGCTGGGTGAGCGCGCCGGGTTGGTCGCCGACGTCCAACGTGAGGTCCCCTTCGAGATCGACTTCGAGGAGTGGCTGCACCGCGGCTCCGGCGGGGCGGCGAACGCCGAGCTGATCGAGAGGCTGCTGGGCGAAGCGCCGGAGACGGCGGGGAGCTTCGTCGTCCGCGGCGAGCGCGGTGGGCGGACGCTCCGCTACCGCAACTCGCTGCACCGCTGGCGCGTGCCTTAGGGCCAGAGTTCGCGCAGCGCCAGCACGGTGAAGGCGCTCGACCAGAGCAGCGGCGTGGTCGAGGTCGGGATGCCGGTGTGGACGCCGACGCGCTCCGGGAGGGCGCCGCTCGGCATGGCCGCCCGGCGTAGGTCCGAAATGAGCTCGAGTGCGGCTTGGCGGGGGGACCGACGTGAGGGACCCCCTCCCTCACGAACAGCGGGGAGGTTCGTTCGGGGGTCCCTCACGTCGGTCCTCTCGGGCGCGGCAGCGAGGGCGGCCAGGGCCCACGCGCTCCAGGCGGTGGGGGCGGTCCAGGGGTCTTTGCCGCCGGTCCAGCCTTCGCCGGGGGTGATGCCGTAGGGGGTGCCTTGGGCGACGAGGCGGAGGAGGGTGCGTTCCGCAGGTGCGTAGAGAGGCGTGAGGCGGAACGGGCGCACGGCCCACCCCGCCGCCGAGTCGAGCCCCGAAGCCGGGGCGCCCGCCACCCGCACCAACCCGCCCCGCGCGCCGAATTCACCCCCGATCCCGCCGATGGCACGATGTTGATGGGCCGAAAACCCACGATATACGTGGGTTTTCGGCCCATCAACCTGGGAGCTGGTGGCGGCCAGGGCGTTGGCGAGGTAGGTGCCGGGGGAGGACTCTTGGTAGTCGGCGCGGTCGCGCCAGGCGAAGGGCTCTTGGGGGGCCGGGATGCTGGTGGCGCGGGCGGCGACGGTGACCCAGCCGAGCGCGTCGCCTTGGGCGGCGCGGCCGGGGACCGGGACGCCGGATTCGGTGAAGCGCGCGGCGGCGGGGAGGTCCAGGCCGGTGAGGAAGCGGGCGACGCGCCTGGCTTCGCGGTGGTGGCCGGAGGCCTCCAGCGCGAGGGCGGCGGCGGCGGCGTCGCGGGGCCAGACGTACGCCCAGCCGTCGCGGGCTCCGGCCGCGACGGCGCCCGTCGCGCGCGAGGTCAGCGCATGGATCGTCAGCAGCGAGCGTCGGTACAGGGCTTGGGCCCACGGCGGTGCGACAGCGCCTGACCGCCGCGATGCCGTTGGTCCGGCCGGCGCCCTCGCCACGCCGAGCGGACGCGATCGGGCGAGCCAGCTGCGTCCCTCCTTCGTCGCGGCCGCGATCAGCCGCCCGCATTCGCGCGAGACGGCCCCGACCCCCGGCCGCGCCGGGCGGGGAGGCGCCGGGTCGTTGCCGTCCCCCTCTGCGGCGCCGGGGACGGGCGGCACAACTCGACCTGGCCCGCAGATCAGGTCGAGTTGTGCCGCCCGTCTTTCGCGCGCGCAGCGGATCCCATGGACGTCGAGGCCGAGCGAGGGGGGCGCGTCCACTCGCCGGCCCCTCGGGGCGCCGACGGCGCGGACGCGGACCGTCGTCGCGAGGGAGCTTCCCGTCGCCGCCACCGTGATCACGGCCCGGGCCGCGCCGAACCGCGCCACCGTCCGCACCACGTTGGTCCCCGGCAGGTAGCGCTGCGTCACGCCGTCGGCTTCCCACATCGCCTTGCCGTCGACCCGCGGCACGATCCCGGTGCCTTCAGGCACCGTCCCGGCCGCCTGACGGTCGGAGGGGTTGTCGATCAGCGCCGGCCCCGCCGGTCCCGGCCGCAGGTCGACCACGTCCCCGTAGGCGTCGACGGCCGCGGTCAGCCCTCCGTCCCCGCTCACCGCGGTGCCGAGGAAGGGCGGCGGCAGGCCGGGAAGGGCAGGCGGCGTCCGCGGCCCGCTGTCGTCTCCGCCGGAGACGAGCACGATGCCGACCGCCACGACGAGCAGGCAGGCGAGGGCGGCGCGGGCGAATCGCACGCCCCGAATGGAATCAGCGGCGCCCTTCCGGCGGCTCGCCGTCCGCGCGCTCGTACGCCTCGACCAGATCGCGAAGCTCGAGCCCGAGACCCTCGGTGACCAGTCGCGTGATCAGCAGCCAGCCGGGATTGTTCCGGGCGTTCTCGATGTCGGAGATCTGGCTCTCGGTCATGCCTGCGTTCGTCGCGACCTCGATCTGCTTGAGGTCGCGGCCTTTGCGCAGCGTCTTGACCGCCGCGCCGAGTCGTTCGAGCTCGACGGGTGGAGTCGTGTAGTCGGCCCGGGGCACCAGAGAAACGGTGCCCGCCGACGCCTCGGGCTACTTATACAAAGAACGAAGTTTTGCATTAGTCTGGGCGCAGACAAAACATCTCGATACCAAGGTGGGATCGCCATGGTCCTCGACTCTGGGGGAGGGCAGCCGATGGCTGGAATGAGTCGTCCGATGGAGGCCGGAGGGGACCGGCCTGAGCCGTTGTTCCCCAAATTGGCGGCGCGTCCGAATGGCTCGGCGGCGGCGGTGGCCGCTCATCAGCGCGCCCGCCTACATGCCGCGATGATCGAGGCCTGTGCCCGGCACGGATACGCGGCGACGACGGCCCGCGAGCTGGCGGCTCTCGCCGGTGTCTCGACAAAGGCCATCTACCGTCACTTCGGGAGCAAGGACGGATGCCTCCTCGCCACCTATGACGTGGTCGTCCAGCAGGCGGTCGGGCGCATCTCCGCCGCGTACCGGGAGGGCGAGCCCGGGACGGATGCCGACTCGACCGTGGGGATCTGCCGCGCCTTCGATGCGTTCGCGGCCGAGCTCGTCGACCATCCGGCCGCCTCACGGCTCGCCCTGATCGAGATCCTGGCCGCCGGGCCGATCGCGCTTCCTCGGATCGAGCGCGCCGAAGCCTCCTTCGCGACGATGATCTCGGCGAGCCTCGGTCGCGGGGCCGACGCCGCCGCGATCCCCGCCAAGTTGGTCCGGGCGTCGATCGGCGGCATCTGGTTCGTGGCGCGGGGGCGGCTCGGCCGGCCCGATCCCGGCGAGATCGCGGCGAGCGGGGCGGAGCTTCGGGAGTGGCTGATGTCCTACCGGCTGCCCGCGGACTCGGAGCTCCCTCTCGCGGCCGTGACGAGATCCACGACGGGACGACCGGGCCGTCGGATCGACCCTCGGGGCTCGGAGCGATCGTCGATGTTGTCGGCCGCCGCGGCCGTGGTGGCTCGCGGCGGTCACGCCGCCTTGTCGCCGGCGGCGGTGGCCGAGGTCGCCGGGGTGCCCGTCGCCTCCTTCGAAGCCGAGTTCGAGGACGTCGACGCGTGCTTCTTCGCGATGCTGGAATGGCTTTGCGCCGACGCGTTCGCCGCGGCCCTGAGGGATGGAGTTGGCGCGCCGTCCTGGGGCAGCGGCGTCTACCGCGCGGTGCGGAGCCTGCTCTGGCGGATCGCCACGGATCCGGCGCTCGCCCGCGCCGCGTTTCTCGACGTGTTCGCGGTCGGCCCGGTGGGCTACGAGCGGCGCGCCGCCATCCTGCGCGGCTTCGCCCGCAGCCTCATGACGCGGGCGCCGGCGGACGGGAGGCCGAGCACCCTGGTGGCCGAAGCGATCGTCGGGTCGATCTGGAGCCTTGCCCACCGTCACGTCCTGGCGGGGAGGCGGGACCACCTGCCGGCGTTGGTGCCTTGCGCGGCCCTCCTCGCGACCGCGCCGATCGTCGGTGGCGCGCCATCCTTGGCACTGATCGCCGCCGAGGAGGAGCTCTGACCTGAGGCGTCAGGTCAACATTAAGAAATGATGAGGAGGCGCAAGAATGCTGTAAGTTTTTCTAAGCAATGAAGTCAACCTGCGTTTGGGGGGATGCGCAAGATGACGAGCAGGCACAGAACGTGGCCCGTCCCATGAGTGCGCCGCCGGCCCTCCGGCGACCGCCTGTCACCTCCGCCCGAACTGGCCTGGAGCTCCTCTCGCGCGATCTCCATCGCGACATCCTGAAGGAGCTGGCCGAGGACGGACCGCTCACGCGAAGTGCTCTCGCGGCTCGACTCCACGCGTCCGCGACGCAATTGCACGAATGCCTTCAGAGGCTGCGGGAGGCGATGCTCGTGGACTCACGCCGGCGGGGCAGGGCGGTCGAGTACTCGGCCACGCCGGCCGGCGTCCAGCTCGAGGAGATGAGCGCGATCGTCGTCCGCTGGTCCAGGACCCACCCCGGCAATCCCCTCACGCCTTCGGTCGGCTGGCGGGCGTTCGCCGACTTCGGGGAGTTCTGGCGTATCGGCCTCGTCGAATGGATCGTGCGCTGCTCGCCCAGTGGAGAGGACGTCGCGGCGGGACTCGACGGCTACCGGCCGGCGGTGCTGCGGGAGACACTCGAAGCGATGGTCGAGGCCGGGATGGTGGTGCAGCGCAAGGGACGGGACGGCCGCGAGCGCCACCGGCTCAGCGCCTGGGCGGCGCGGGGAGTGGGCATCCTCGCCGCGATCGCCCGCTGGGAGGCTCGCCATGAGCCGCCGGGACACGCGGAGATCGAGGTCGCCGACGCGGTCGTCGCCTTCCTTTCCACCCTGCCCTTGGTCTCCTTGCAGGAGGAGGCGTCGGGGATCGTCACGTTCACCGTGGACGCGGATAAGGAGGGAGAGGCGGAGCCACGCTTCGGGAGCGTCTGGGCGAAGGTGCACAAGGGTCGCGTGATCGCGACCGGGGAGGGCGTCCCCTCCGAGCGGCCCTCGGGTTGGGCGAGCGGCAACTTCGGCGCCTGGCTCTCGGCCTGCCTCGACGGGCGGCAGCGAGGGCTGCGGAGAAGCGGCAGCTCGGCCGGCGGGATCGAGCTCGTCGACGCGGTCGTCGAGGACATGCACGCGAAGCTGATGCTGTGAGGAGACCGGCAGACAGCTGTCGGTTTCCGATTGTTCGAGGCCCAGGTTTTCCGGCCTTTTGCGGGGAGATTCCGCGCGCAGGGAATCCTGATCCAGGAGCCGACTCCGGGGCGATGCCTTTACGGCTGCGGGCCGCCGGTGATACCTCAGGTGGCGGCTTGACCTTCGCCCGGCTCAGCCGGGTGGCGGGAGCACCAGAGGGCAGGCACCGGAGCGCCAGTCCGCCAAAGACAGAAGCGCTCCGACACCCAGACAAGGGCGGAGCGACTCTCGCCGCGCCGCCAGTCGAAAAGTGAGGCTAGAAAGTGATCACCAGAAAGTCAATCGGGGCGTTGGTCCTGGCCGCGGTGTTGGGGGCGATGGCCCTGATGGCACCGTTGGCATCGGCGACCAGGGTGACGCCCGCGGGCACCGCGATCAAAGCGACGCTGGCGGCCAACGCCGAAGGCCGGGTGGCGGCTCTGTTCATCCCGACCAACGCGTTCGCGACCACGTCGATCCAATGCCTGAGCTCGGAAACCACGGCAACGACGCCGACCCAGGCGGCGGGCAGCGAAAACAACACGAACCGCACCGGCACCGGCGCCTTCTCGACCGGCCCCGGCGGCGTGTTCGTGGACCTGAGCACGCCGACGTTCAAAGAATGTGGCGTCTACGTACGCAGCGGTAGTACGTGGGTCAAAGTCAAAGGGGCGGAAACGGTCACGAACGTGACGCACGGCAGTTGGACGCTCTCGGTCGACGCCCTGACGTCGACGGCGCTCTCCGCCTCGATCGGGGTTCCCTCGAACGCGGTGAGGCTATTCATCCCCACCGAAGCGGCCCCGGAATGCACGATCACCATCTCGAGCGAACGTGCCTCGGCCGTGATGGGGCGTTGGACGAACGGGACGAACTCAACCGGCGCGCCGTCGACGCTCAAGGTCGACAGCCAGCTGAGCTTCGCGCAGGCGGGTGCCGGATGCCCGGCCTCGGCGAGCCCCGCTCAGTTCGAGGCGACCTACGCCGTCCGGACGATTCCCGAAAGCGCGACCGCGGTCAAAGTCGAAGAATAGGAGGACCACTGATCCGAGGAACCGGTCGGGGCTCTCTCGAGGGCCCCGACCCTCCCTCCATCGCGTCGAGATGTCCAACACCATCCATCGTGGTTCGGGGGTGTTTCTATGCCTCTGGGTCGCCAGTCTCCTCGCGGCCCTGGGCGGCTGTGGAGCATCGGGTGGACCGGAGCCACACCGGCAAACCGCGCAATCCGCGGCCTCGCGGATCGAATGGGCCTACCCACCGCGCCCGATCGCCGGGCTGCGGCAGGAGGTCGTCGGGCGCGGCGCCGGCGCGGCGCTCCTGCTCTGGGACGCCGGCCGCAGGCGTCCGCCGCGGGCTGTCGTGGTGTTCCTGCACGGCTACGAACCCTTGCCGCCATGGACCTACGGGCACTGGCTTCGCCACCTCGCGGCGGAGGGGAACACGATCGTCTATCCGGTCTACCAGGAGCCGGCGACGCCGCCCGCGCGCTATCGCGCCGGCGCCCTGCGGGGCATCGCCGCCGGCCTGCGGTCGGTGCGGGCCCGTCCCGGCAGCGTCGTCGCCGTCGGCATCAACGTCGGCGGTGCCCTGGCCTTCGACTACGCGAGCGTCGCCCGCCCCGCGGGCCTGCCCTCGCCGAGCGCCGTGGGCGCCGTCTATCCCGCCCGCAATCCACCGGGCGGCGAAGTGCCCGCAGCCCGTCTCGGCGACATCCCTTCCCGGACGCGGCTTCTCGTCATCGGCGGGCCGGGCGATCCGTTCCCCGCGGCGGAAGCCCAGGCTCGCGCGCTCCTGGGCGCGGCCCGTCGGGTCCCACCGCGCCTCCGCACCTTCAGCCGGCCGGCTGCCGCCGGCCGCTACAGCCCGCAGGAAGACGACCGGCGGGCCCGCCTCTTCCTCTGGCGCCCGGTCGACCGGATGATCTCGGCGGCCCGAGCGGCCAGACGCTGAACCGGAAAACGCTTATTGCCGCGCACCGCACCTTCGCCCTAGCTTTGCCCGACACCTCGCGACGGCATTCGCCGCGAGCGTTCAGCAGGGAACGGACAGGGGGAAGGTTTGATGCTCAGTCGAGTGACCGGGGGCGTCGGCGACGACGCTCCCACCGGGCGACGGATGGTTTGCGCGGCGATCGCGGTCGGCGCCGTCTTGGCGCTGTTCCTGCTCGGGGCTCCATTCGCCAAGGCGACCAGCGTCTACGCGCCGATCGGCTCATTCGGCTCGGCGGGGTCCGGTGCCGGTCAGTTCGTGAGTCCGCAGCGCATCGCCGTCGATCCGGTCACGGGGGACGTCTTCGTCGCCGACTCGGGCAACGATCGGATCCAGGTCTTCCGGCCCTCGGCGACGCCGGGAGCGTGCGCCGACGCCTGCGCCACGTACCTGACCTCGTTCGGCTCGACGGCGCTCACCGACGAACCGATCGGCGTCGCGGTCGATCCCGAAAACGGTGACGTCTACGTGATGGCCGCCGGGGCGACGAATGCGATCGTCAAGTTCCACCCCGACGCGCGTGCGGATCCGACCTCCTACACCCAGGTCTCCGGTGCCGAATTCACCAGCCCGGCCCACGGCTCCGGACCGGGGGAGATCGGGAGCTTCGGTCAGCTGACCGCGTTCGGCGTTGCCATGGGCGCCGTCGCGGTCGACCCGACCGCCCCCCATGACCTCCTGGTCGCCGATCCAGGTAATCGAGAGATCGAGCGCTTCGGCCCCGAAGGGACGTTCGTCGGATCCTTCGACGGGCTCGAAACGGTAGGCGGTGGCTCAAGCGGCGAACCCGCCGCCCTCCTCGACAAGCCGGTCGACCTGGCGGTCGGCGCGGCGGGAGACGTCTACGTGGCCGATCTCGACGAAGCGGCCAATGGGGGCGAAGGCGCGCTGCGCTTCCTGCGCTTCGACGCCGACGGCGTCTACAAGGCGACCTTGGCGTCGCCGCGCGAGTCAAATCCGAATCTGACCGGCGCCGTGATCGGGGCCGAACCCGCCGCCGGTGAGGCGTTCCTCGGCAGCTTCTTCCTCTTCTCCCCGAGCGAGGTCTACCGCTTCGCCGCCGACGGCCAGGCCGTTGAACATTTCCGCTGCCTCGGCTCCGCCTGCGAAGGCCCACTGTTCGGGATCGCCGCGGGCCCGGCGTCGGCATCCTTGCCCCGGCGACTGTACGTGGCAGCCGCCGACAGCTTCTTCGGCGGCACGCCGACGGTGCAGGTCTTCGAAGCGGTGGAGCTGCCCAGCGTCTCGATCGCGGTGCCGGGCGAGCTCTCCGCCACCGCGGCGACCTTTCACGGGACGGTCGACCCGAACGGGTCCGACGCTCGCTGGCGGTTCGAATATCGAGCGGTCGGGACCGCCGACTGGACGAGCGTGCCCGCGCCCGGCGGCGATGCAGGCTCCGGCACGGACCCGACCGACGTGGAAGCAAGCGCTACCGGCCTTGAACCGAACACCACCTACGAAGTGCGCCTGGTGGCCTCGAAGGGAGCCAACGACGTCAGCTCGCAGGTCCTCACGTTCGCGACCTTGCCGACTCCGGCGGCCGTCGCCACCGGCGGGTCCTTCTCGGCCACCGACAGCTCGGCGACGCTCAGCGGCACCGTCGCCCCTCGTAACTCGCCGATGGTCGACTGTCACTTCGAATTCGGCCCGACGGTCGCCTATGGACGCAGCGTCCCCTGCACGCCGGGCGATGAGGAGATCGACCATCGCGACGAGGTCCAGCAGATCGTCGTCCGGCCGGAAGCGGTCTCTTACATCCTCAGTTTCGCCGCCGCCTCCACCCCTACGATCGCCTATGGAGAACCTGCCGGTGTGGTGGAGGCGGCGCTGAATCAGCTGCCGACCATCGGCGGTGTCGGCGGCTCGGTCAGGGTCACCGGCGGTCCGAGCGGGAACGCTCCGGATGCCCCCTACGTTGTCACCTTCGAAGGCTCGCTCGGACACAAAGACGTCGAACAACTTGCCGTGCGAGTGGACGGCGGGCAACCGCTGGCGATCGCCGTCGAAACGACAAATCCGGGCGGCAGCACCGCCACGGTCGCGGCTGACGTCGAAGCATTGCAACCCGGGACCGCCTACCACTTCCGCCTTGTTGCCGACAACGGGATCGCCGGACCCCAGTTCGGCGCCGACGGGACCTTCACCACCCGCGCCGCGGCCGCGACCACACATCCGCAACGGCACTACGAGCTCGTGAGCGCGGCCGACACGAACGGGATCGAAGCGACGCCGGACGCCGCCGCCCTCGACGGAGAAGCCTATGCCTACAGCACCTTTCTCCCAACACCGCCCAGCGCGGTGAGCGGGAAACAATCGGTCTACGTCGCGACCCGGAATGCCGATGGAACGTGGACGCAGCACGCCGCCGACCTGCCGGCGCCGTCAGGTTCGGGAGCCCGCGATGTCGCGACGTCGGGTGAATTCTTCTCCGACGATCTCTCCCGTGTCGCGGTCACCGGGGGCAACGACTTCGACCCAGACGACCAGAACGGTTCTGCCGACACCTACCTGAAGCAGATCTCGGGCGGTCAGGTCACGTGGCTCTCGCGCAACCCGTCGCTCACCGGGGCGCAGACCGAACCCGGCGCGGCGTTTCCGTCCTACATCTCACCCGATGGTGGGATGGTCATCTTCGGCTCGGCTCGGAATCTGCTGCCCGCCGATGCCTCCGATCCGGTCACGCCCGAGCTCTACGAGTGGCGGGACGGGGTCCTCAGCCTGGTGAGCCTTGTGCCCGCCGTGGGCAGTTCCTGCGGCGGATCGGCCGCGCCGTGCGTCGGCGCGGCCGTCGAATCGAAGCTGGGGTCGTCCGTAGACGAAAAGTCGGGAACGAGCTACGGCGCGGTCTCTCAAGACGGCTCCCGGGTCGCGTTCGAGGCCGGTGCGGGCCAGCAGCGTCTTTACGTTCGACTTGATGGCGAACGTACCGTCGCGGCGGACGCGAGCGCCCCGGGAGCGCCCGCGCTCCCCGACGGTCCGCTCGACGTCACCTTCTGGGGCGCCGACGAAGCGGTCGAACATGTCTTCTTCACGAGCTCGTCGCCGCTGACGCCCGACTCGAGCGCCCCGGACTCCCCGCGCGTTGGCCGAATCTCCCATGGGGACCTCTACGACTTCGACGTCGACTCCGGCACGCTTCGGGACCTCACCCCGGCCGCCGGCGGCGCGGGCGTCGAACGGGTCTACGACGTCTCCGCCGACGGTCGCAGGATCTACTTCACCGCCGGCGAGCAGCTTGCCGGACTCGAAGGCGCTCCCACCGGCCCCAATCTCTACCTGGCCGAAATCGACGGGTCGAGTGTCCACCTCAAGTTCATCGCCACCATCGACCCAGTCGAGGACACGGGCATCGGCGGCCTGTTCACCGGGCAGGCGTTCAGGGAGACTGCCGCGAATGCCGACGGCTCGGTTCTCGCCTTCCGGGACCGGTTGAACGCCGTCCCCGGCCGGCGAACCGGAGGTTTCCCCCAGGTCTTCGTCTACGACGCCGACCGCGACGAACTGAGCTGCGCGTCCTGCCCCGCCGACGGCAGCCCCGCCGACGGTCAGTCGCTGATGGCCTTCCACAACATCTTCGCCAATGGGATGGGATCTCACTTCACCTCGGTCGGCGAAGGGGGGTCGGTCTTCTTCGAATCCCCGACGGCGCTGCTCGGGGCGGACGGCGACGGCGTCGGCGACGTCTACGAATGGCGGGGTGGAACGGTCGCGCTGATCTCGGCCGGCACGGGCGGGCAACCCTCCGCGCTCGCCGGTGCGTCGCGCGACAGCTCGACCGTCTTCTTCGCCTCCGCCGATCGCCTCGCGCCGGCCGCGCAGGCGGGGATCATCCACATCTACGCGGCCCGGGTAGGCCCGGCACCCGAAGTCGAGACGGCGCGACCGCCATGCACGGGCGAAGACTGTCGGCAACCTGCCGTCGGGATGCCTCCCGGGTCCGGTGCGGGCACCGCCGCCTTCGCTGGCGACGGGAACGTCCCGGCCCGACGCCGCTGTCCTCGAGGCCGACGCCTTGTCCACCGGCGCGGAACCACCCGGTGCGTCAAGAGGCACGGGCACCGCTCGGCGCGCCGGCCACGACACCACCACGGCAAGAAGGGGGCACGATGATGAGGAGACTGGATCGGAGAGGACCGCGCGGCGCGTGGGTGCTCGCGCTGGCCGCGCTCGCCGCCCTCGGCCTGGCACGGCCCGCCCATGGCGCCTTCGGCGTCGAAGCGGGCAGCTATCTGGCGAAGGCTCATGCGCCGGTGCCCATGCTCGTCGTCCCCGGAGGCAATCCGCAGCTTCGACGGCGGATCGACGTGGAAGCCGTCCGCGGTGCCGCCCCCCTCACGCAGGCCGGCGCGCATCCCGACGCGACCGCCTCGTTCGCCTTCCATGCCGACGACACCGGCGCGCCCGAAGGCAACGCCAAGGACGCCTACGTCGAACTTCCTCCCGGATTCGTCGGGAACCCCCAGGCGGTGCCGACGTGCAGCCGTCAGACCTTCGCCTTGGTCGGGGCGCCGTGCCCGCCGGCATCGCAGGTGGGCGTCGCCACGATCCACATCGTCGGGTCGGGCGAAATCGAAACGCTGCCCGTCTTCAACCTCGTCGCGGCGTTCGGCCGGCCCGCGTCCTTCGGGTTCAAGGTCACCAACAAGCCGATCCTGCTCGCGCCACGCCTGCGCAGCGAAGGCGACTACGGGCTCACCGTGGAGGCGACCGATATCTCGGACTTCTACGAACTGGTCGGCTCGACCGTGACCCTCTGGGGCGTGCCGGCCGATCCCTCCCACGACGCCGAACGGTGGAACCCGGCGCTTACCGCCTTCAACGAATTCGGCCTGCCGTTCGCCGGCGACTGGGGTGCGAGCTCCGGAGAATCTCCAAGGCCCTTTCTGCTCAACCCCAGCTGGTGTGACTCGGGCCCGCTCGACACGCCCCTGCGCACCAGGTCCTGGCAGGAACCCGGCCACTGGCTGCCCGACGACGCGACCGATCCCGCCTATAACTCGCTGTCCCCGGCGCCGACGGGCTGTGGCGCCCTCCGCTTCGGAGGCGCCGGGGCTCCGGTCGATCTCACCATGCAGCCGGCGCTCCGCACCGCCGATACGCCTTCCGGCTACGAAGCTCGGCTGACTCTTCCCTACAACGAAAGCCCCAAGGGCCTCGGCAGCCCCACCCTGCGGGACACCACGGTCGTCCTGCCCGAAGGGGTGGTCGCCAACCCGGCCTCGGCCAACGGCCTCGCCGCCTGCACCACCGCTCAGATCGGGTATCTGGGATCCGGGTTCGCCTTGCCGAATCCGATCCGCTTCGACGAAGGTGAAGCCCACTGTCCCGACGCGTCGAAGATCGGCACGGTGACGATCCACACGCCCCTGCTGGCCAAGCCGCTGGAAGGATCGGTGTACCTCGCGAAGCAGTTCGACAACCCGTTCGACTCGCTCCTCGCGATCTACCTCGCGGTCGACGACCCCGAGACCGGCATCGCCATCAAGCTCGCGGGCGAGGTCGAGCCGGACCCCCGGAGCGGGCAGTTGACCGCGACGTTCTCGGACAGTCCCCAGCTCCCGTTCACCGAACTCGACCTGAGCTTCTTCGGCGGTCCCGGCGCCTCGCTGGCGAACCCGGCGACCTGCGGCACGAAGACCACCGCCTCGGTGCTCACTCCCTGGTCGGCTCCATATACGCCGGCGGTGAGCGCGGGCGATTCCTTCCAGATCGTGACCGGTCCGAACGGCGCGCCGTGCGCGGATACCGAAGCCTCGCTCCCGGCCAAGGCGAGCTTCGAAGCCGGGGCCGTCTCGCCGCTGGCGGGCAGCTACACGCCGTTCGTCATCCGCGTCGGCCGGGAAGACGGGACGCAGCGCCTCCGGTCCCTCGACGTGACGCTGCCGGAGGGGATGACCGGCCGCCTGGCCGGGACCCCCTACTGCTCCGACGCGGCGATCGCGCGGGCCGAATCGCGCGGGAGGCCTGGCGAAGGCGCCACCGAGGCGGCGGATCCGAGCTGCCCGGCCGCATCGCAGATCGGGACGGTGCGGGTGGCTGCCGGCGCCGGGCCGGCTCCGGTCCGCGTCGAAGGCAAGGCCTACCTCGCCGGCCCGTACAAGGGCGCACCGCTGAGCCTGGTGGTCGTCGTGCCGGCGCTCGCCGGGCCTTTCGACCTCGGCACGGTCGTCGTCCGCACGCCGCTGCAGGTGGACGAAGAAACCGCCGCGATCGACGCGAGCAGCGACCCGTTCCCGACGATCCTCCACGGCATCCCGCTGGATGTCCGCTCGATCGCGGTCGATCTCGACAAACCCGGGTTCACCTACACGCCGTCGTCCTGCGAAGCCGCCTCGGTCGGGGGCAAGGCGACCACCGCGAGCGGCGCGGCGATCCCCCTCCAGAGCCGCTTCCAGGTTGGTGGCTGCCGAGGCCTCGGGTTCGCTCCGACGGTGCTCACCCGCGTGTCCGGTGCCACCCGGCGGGCCGGATATCCGCGCCTTCGCGTCGCGGTCGAGGCCAAGCCCGGTGAAGCCGACATCGCCCGTGCCTCCGTGACCCTGCCGCACAGCGAGTTCCTGGCGCAGGAGCACATCGGGACGGTCTGCACGCGGGTGCAGTACCACGAAGGAGCGGTGCCGGGAGAAAAGTGCCCGGCCGCCTCGATCTACGGCCACGCCCGCGCCTTCACGCCGCTGCTCGACGAGCCCCTGGAAGGGCCGGTCGTGCTGCGGAGCAACGGCGGCGAACGCCGGCTCCCGGACCTCGTCGCCTCCCTGCGCGGTCAGGTCGACATCACCCTCGTGGGCTACATCGATTCCCTCCACGGCGGCATCAGGACCCGCTTCCAGCACGTCCCCGACGCCCCGATAACGACCTTCCTCCTGACGATGAAGGGCGGCAAGAAGTCCCTCCTGCGCAACTCCGAATCGCTCTGCCAAGGCAAGCACCTGACCGCCGTGACCCTCCGCGGCCACAACGGCAAGGAGCACGACCTCCGGACGCCGTTGCGCGCTCATTGCCATCGGGGGCGACACCGGACCCCGCTGAGAATCCCTCCACAGGTATCACCTTCAGCCGCGCGGGATAGCTCGGTTGGTAGAGCACACGACTGAAAAGCATGGTCTCTTTGATTCGAGGAGGGGCGCAAGGCTAAGACAGCGCGCGAACCCTGACGCACGAGCGCTCGACAGTGTGTAGAACTCCGGCGGAGCAAGCTTCGCCATGCCCGAGCACTTCCCCGAAGCCACGACCGTGCCGACCCGCGTCGCGCCGCGGTCCGCTGACTTCGTCACCTGCGAGCGGGGCAGGACATGACGGCGAGGCTACGCGCGCCGAGCACCGACCCCGCCGCCCTCGACCCGGAGCGGGAGCGGATCTACGAAGCCCTGGCGGAGCTGGTGGTCGAGCGGGGGCTTCCGGAGGTCCAGCTCGAGGACGTTCTGAAGAGCGCCCGGATCGATCGCGAGCTGTTCGAGCGCCATTTCGACGACCTCCGGGACTGCTTCGATCGGCTCTGGGAGGAAATGACCGCCGAATTCACCTCCGCCTGGAACGCGTCCTTCGCCGGCGAGGCGCCCTGGCGCGACCGTTTGCGCGCAGCCGCCTACCTCACGTTGCGCTACTTCACCGAAGACCCGACAAGGACCGCCTTCTTCATGGTCGGTGCCCCGTCCGGTGGCGAGGTCGCGCAGGCGCGAAGGGACCGGATGATCGCGCGCGGCATCGAGATGATCGACGAGGCGCGCACCGAGCTCCCCGACCCGGACTCGGTACCGCGCAGCGAAGCCGAGGCCGTGGTCGGGGCCATCTACCAGGCAATTCTGGGCGCCGCCCGCGAGGGAAGCCCGGATCGGATGGTCGAAGGTGTCCCACAATTGATGTACATCGCGGTGCTTCCCTACCAGGGCGCCGCGGCGGCGCAGGAGGAGCTGGAGCGAGGTCCGCGTGACCTGGCCCGGTACCACTCGGGCGACCTCTAGCCGGGTATCCTGCATGGCGATGAAGACCGCCCAGGGGAGCCGATCGGACCGCCGCTCCCCGCGCCCGCGGCGCACGCCCGAGGAGCAGCGCGCGCACATCAAGTCGGCGATGGCCGAGCTGGTCGCGAAGCGGGGATACCAGGGCACCTCGGTGGAGCTGGTCGTGCGGCGGGCCGAAATCTCCCGGAGGACCTTCTACGCCTACTTCGCCAATCGCGAGGAATGCCTGCTCGCATGCCTGGACGAGGCGGCCGAGATGTGTCGGGCCCGGATCCTCGCCGCGATCGAGTCGGAGGAGGATTGGGCCGATCAGATCCGCGCCGGTCTCGCCGCCTTCCTCGACCTGGTCGCGGCCCAGCCCGCCCTCGCCCGCACCTGCCTGGTCGAGTCGATGACCGCGGGCCCGAGAGCGCTGGAGCGCTACGAGACGGCGCTGAAGAGCTTCGCCCCGCTCCTGCGCTGCGGCCGCGGACACCGGACCACCAACTCGCCGCTCCCGGAGATTCTCGAGGACACGCTGGTCGGCGGCATCGTCTGGATGGTCCACCAGCGGCTCCTGGCCGGCGAAGTGGAGGCGATCCGGCCGCTCCTGCCGCGGATGGTGAAGTTCGTGCTGACACCCTACGTCGGCGAGCAGCGGGCGACCGAGATCGCCGGGGCGCCCGCGGCCGGTACCCCTCCCGTGCAGCCGCCGGGCCGGGTCGGTCCTCCCGCGGTGGCGGCGCGGGTATCGGCTCAGGACCAGATCGTCGGCGAGGGGCGGCCGGTCCGGATGCGCCCCCTCCCGAGCGGGGGCGGCCTGCCCCCCGACGTCGTCGCCCACGATCAGCGGCAGCGGATCCTGACCGCCATGATCGCCTGCGTCGCCGAGCGCGGCTACAACCAGACCTCGGTCGCCGAGGTGATCTCGCTGGCCTCGGTGTCCCGCCAGACCTTCTACGAGCAGTTCGGTGACAAGGAAGACTGCTTCCTCGCCGCCTACGACTCGATCGTCGCCCGGCTCGATCGCGTGGTCCTCGAGGCGGCCGCCGGAGAGAGTGCGTGGCCGGCGATGGTGGCGGCGGCGATCACCGCCCTGCTCGGCTTCCTCGCGGACAATCCCGACCTCGCCCGGGTCTCCCTGCTCGAGGTGGCGGCGGTGGGGGCCGGCTCGGCCGAGCGCCGCGAGCAGGACGCGGCGCGCTTCCACGCCCTGATCGCGATCGGCCGAACCCATCTCGCCGGCGGCGCCGAGCCGCAGGAGGGCGCCGAGGAGGCGCTCTTCGGCGGGGTCACGACGCTGCTCACGCGGCGCGTCGCGATGGGTGAAATCGAGCGCCTCGGCCGCGACGCGCCGGGCTTGGTCGAGTTCGTCCTCACCCCGTTCGTCGGGGCCGAGGCCGCAGCCGCCGCCGCGGCGGCTCACCCGCCGCGAGACCCCGCGTCGGCCTGATCGGCACCGAGGCCGACGGCCACGAACTCGACGAGCTCGGGGAGAAGCGACGACCGTTCGACCTCCTTGCCGAGCATCAACTCACGGCGGATCGCCCCCCAGGCGCCGCCGACGACCGCCCGCGACACGATGTTCGAGGGGTCTGAGGCCGATTCCCCGCCAGAGAGGATCGAGCCGAGGCGTTCCATCATCGCGTCGATCCGCTCGAGCCCTGGACGCCCCAGCATCGGCAGCTCGCGCGCGGCCAGGGTCGCCAGGAACCGGTTGCGCTCGAGGCGATCGAGGAAGACGGCCAATGCCCGGGAGATCCGGTCCCGCTGCGTGGACCCCTTCCCGAAGGCCGTCTCCGTCGCCGCCAGAGCCGGCTCGGCGAGGGCGTCGAAGGTCTCGAGAAACGCGGCCTGCTTGCCCTCGAACTGGGCATAGAAGGTCTGGTTCGAGGTGCCGGCCCGCGCCGAGATTGCCGGGATCGAGAGCGCCTCGTAGCCTCGCTCGGCGCCGAGCTGGCCGATGGCGCGCATGATCCGCTCGCGCTGGGACAGCTCGAGCCGGGCATCGACGCCTGCCGGCGGCTCATCCCAGCTCAGCCCCTCCGTCTCCGGGCCGGGCGACGGCGCCGGGGGAACGCCTTCGACGATGCCCGTCCGCCGGCTCCCCGCGGCGCAGCCCAGCACCCAGTCGGCGAGGGCCGGCGCGCCGGCGGCGAGCTCCGCCGCGGTCGAGTCCCGGATCGCCTGGTAGGCGAGCCGGCGCAGGCCGATCACGATGCCGCGCACGGTCAGCTCGGAGATCCGGGAGCGGGCGGGCTCGTCGAAGGCCCCGCGAAGAAGCTGCTCGAAGCGCACCTGCGAGCGTTCCCGGGGATCGTCCGCGGCCGGGCCCAGCGCCAGGGAGTCGACCAGGACCAGCGCGATCGTCGCCGGTTCGGAGGCGATGATCTCGGCGAGCACCTCGACCGTGGCGATCACCTGCTCGCGGTGGCCCTCCACCCTGGCGACGACCCCCTCCAACCTTGCCACGTAGCCGTCGAGGGCCTGCTCGAAGCAGGCCCAGAAGCAGTCCTCCTTCGAGTCGAAGAGCGCGTAGAAGTCGCTCTTCGAGATCCCGGCCAGGGCGACCACCTGCGACACCGTCGTGTCCGGGTAGCCGTAGCGAGCCACCGCCTCGACCATGGCCCCGAACAGCCGCTCTCGCCGATGCCGGCCGGCCTCCTCAGGGGCCATCCCGCCCCTCCCTCCCCTGAGCGTTCCGAACAAGGGCCGGAGCCGATCCTGGTCCTCTCTGTCGCTCATCGCCGAGCGCTCAAGGAATCTGGTCTGGGTCAGCCACGATTCATTCTCTTCCAATACGTGCCTTGACATCTGTGAACATCCATGTATAGCTTGCTCTGACCTGGTCGGAAACAGGCACGTATACAGGGGGACAACCGAGCCCGAGGCCGCCAAAGGGAAGCGGCCGGCAGAGCGGCTCCAGGG
Organism: Solirubrobacterales bacterium; assembly: GCA_051986435.1. Lineage (GTDB taxonomy): Bacteria > Actinomycetota > Thermoleophilia > Solirubrobacterales > 70-9 > VAYN01. Next base: position 24,339 of record JBPYFM010000184.1, read on the forward strand.
ACAAGGAGAGAGCTACGTGAGACGCCACGCGGAAGCATCGTCTGCGGGATGGAGCCATATCGGAGAGACCAACCTGGCCCGTGCTCCGCGTCGAGGGGTCCTCGCTCTTGCCTGCGCTTGCGCGTCGCTGATCGCGGTTACCGTGCTTTCCACCAGCCCTGCGACCGCAGCGGAATGCCCGAACGAACAGTTTCGCGTTGGCCCCGCGGCGGCCCTCCCGGAATGCAGGGCCTACGAACAGATCTCGCCAGTCGACAAGAACGGTGGGAGCGTGAACGAGAAACAAACGGTCTACAGCGAGCCGAGCGGAAACGCCCTCATCTACTCCTCAACGGCCTCCTTCGCCGGAGCGCCCGGGAGCCCGACGTTCAATCGCTACATCTCGCGCCGCAACGGTCCGGAATGGGGTACCGAAGCGGCCGACGCCCCTCAGTCCAATCCCCACGGATTTGTGATCTCCGTGACTCCGGGGATTTCGGCGGAACTCGACCACACGGTCCAGGTCAGCAAGCTCGCCCTCGCCCCGGGTGCGATCGAAGGCGGGTCCAATGTCTACCTTCGCGACAACCTGACCGGCACCCGAACGTTGATCGCCGCGAGCGAAGGGAATGGGCTCTACGGGCAGTTCTCGAGCTTGGGAGGCTCCGCATACGTCGAAGCGACCCCCGACCTCAGCCACATCGTTCTCGCTTCGAGCTTCGCGCTGACGCCCGACGCGCTGGAAGGCGTCCCGAACATCTACGACTACACGGCCGGAGAACTTCACCTTGTCAACCATCTGCCGAACGGCAGCGTCGATCCGTCCGGTGCCCACGCCGGTGCCTACAACCTGCCGGGCCAACACATCATCTCTGAAGACGGATCGCGGATCTTCTTCATGCTCGGCGGTTCGAGTACCAATCCTGGCCAGCTGTATATGCGCGAGGACGGGGTCACCACCGTTCCCATCTCTGCCTCACAGCGCGCGGAAAACACTGGCTTCGTCGCCGAAGCGCAGTTCGCTGGCGCTAGCGCCGACGGGTCGGCCGTCTACTTCACCTCCGAAGCCAACCTCACTGAAGCGTCAGAAACCCATTCCAGCCGGACCCTCTACCGCTACTCGGTCGAAACCGGAGAACTCACCGACCTGACCGCTGATCCAGGCGACCCCGAAGGACCTCGTGTCCAAAACGTGTTCGGGCTCAGCAAGGATGGCAGCTACGTCTACTTCGCTGCGCAGGCGGCGCTCGCCGAAGGCGCCGAAGCTACCACCAACATGGCGACGAATCTTTACGCATGGCATAACGGGCAGACCAGGTACATCGGCCGCACCACCGACGGCGAGCCGGAATTTGGCGGCCCCGTCCAGAAGCTGGTTAGTCCCAACGGTTTGCATCTTGCCTTCGCGGTCTACTCTCCGATGACCGAAGCGGACGTTCCCAGTCCCAAATGCGCGGTCGATCCCGCGGAAGGGAATGCCCCTGAAAGTTGCAGGGACGTCTACGACTACGACTACGCCAGCGGGCACCTAACCTGCCTCTCCTGTAACGGTCCGGGAGAAGGCAACTCCGTCCTAGGCGGCCAAGACTTCCACGAAACCGCCGCGCCAGGGTACTACCCGAGGGCTGTACTGAATGACGGCACGGTCTTCTTCGACACGCCCAACAGGCTCGTCCCGCACGACGTCAACGGGGTCGGAGACGTCTATGCCTGGCGAGACGGGGAGCTAATGCTGGTCTCCACGGGGACCAGCGAACGACCTTCCAACTTCGCCGATGCGACGCCCGACGCGAGCAGCATCTTCTTCCGCACGGGCCAGCCGCTTGTCGGCCAGGACACCGACCTTAGCGTCGACCTCTACGATGCCCGCGTCGACGGGGGCCTCGCCGGCCAGAACCCGCCGGGCGCGCCGCCACCTTGCGAAGGGGAAGAATGTCGTGGAGCCTCACCGGCGCCGCCGAGCGGCCCGTCGGTTGCCAGCTCCTCGGCCAAGGGCAGAAACGGACTCTCCGCCCGCTGCCTGCGCCTCTCGACGAAGAGTAGGCAGAGACGTCAGAGGGCAGGAAAGCTGGAGAGCGCGGCGCGCGGCGCCACGGGCAAACGGGCTCGGCACCTGCGGAGGAAGGCGAAGCAGGAACGCGAGAAGGCAAGGCGACTTAACAAGTTGGCACACCACTGCGGAGGGCAGGGCTGATGATCACCCGGAAGCTGACCATTGGAGTGTTCGCCGCGGCTCTGATCGTGCTGGGAACCTGCACCGGTAGTGCGCAGGCGTCGTTTGGCATCAAATCCTTCAGCGGCTCGTTGAGAAGTGCTGAAGGCCAGCCGCTCCTGCAGGCCGGTGCCCATCCCGACGTCACCACGAGCATCTCGCTCACCACGCGCGAAGACGAGAATGGCAACCAATCACCGGATGGCAACGTCAAGGACATCAACGTGACGCTGCCGCCTGGGCTCGTCGGCAACCCGACCGCGACCCCGAAATGCAGCCAGCCCGAACTCTTCGGCAACGGCTTCGTCGCCGAATGCTCTCCCGAGACGCAGGTGGGCACGGCGACGATCGTTATCTACTTCGCGGGAGGCTTCCCCTTCACGTTGCCGCTTTACAACATGACGCCTCCCTCGGGTGTGTCGGGCCAGTTCGCCTTCAACCTCCTCGGAACGCTCGTCTTCATCAACGCCAACGTTGCGAACGACGGCGAATACACGCTGACGGCAGATACGTCGAACATATCCCAGGGTCTGGCGCTCGGCGACACGACCGTCACGCTCTGGGGCGTTCCCGCCGATCCGTCGCATGACCCCGAACGCCGACTGAAGGGCAGCTTCGCAGGTGGTGCCTCGAGCAGCGCACCCGTGAAGCCGTTCATGAGCAACCCGACGGCGTGCTCCGGATCTCCGCTCGTCACCACCGCCGAATCGGATTCCTGGCAGGAACCGGGCGTCTTCCAAAGCGCCAGCTTCAGTCAGGATCCGGAAGGCAATCCGCTGCTGATCGAAGGCTGCCAGGACGTCCCCTTCGAAGCTTCGATCAAGGCGCAGCCGACGACGAGCCGGGCAGATTCGCCTACCGGCCTCCTTGTCGACGTCTCGGTGCCCCAGAACGAAAACCCGGCCGGCCTCAGCGAGGGGACTCTGAAGAAGGCGGTCGTCAATCTGCCTGCCGGCCTGACCGTGAATCCGTCGTCGGCCGGCGGTCTCGGCTCATGCACCCCGGCGCAGATCCACCTCGAAGACGAAGGCGCCGTGGACTGCCCGGCGGACTCCAAGATCGGCTCCGTCCAACTCGACACGCCGCTGCTCGAAAGCCCGCTCACCGGCGGCGTCTATCTGGCGCACCAGCGTCAGAACAAGTTCGGGTCGCTCCTGGCGGTCTACATCGCCGTGGACGACCCGATGACGGGGGTCCTGATCAAGCTTGCGGGCAAGCTCGAGGCCGATCCGGCCACCGGCCAGCTGACCGCCACCTTCGACCAAAACCCGCAGCTTCCGTTCGAAGATCTCCACGTGTTCTTCTTCGGCGGCCCTCGAGCGTCGCTCGTCACGCCGGCCGCGTGTGGCACTTACACGACGACGGCAGAGTTCACCCCATGGTCGGGCGGTGCCCCCGTCAGCTCGAGAGATACGTTCCAGATCAACGCTGGGGCGGGCGGAAAGCCCTGCCCGGGCGGCGACTTCAAGCCGACGATGGAAGCCGGCACCACCAACCCGGTCGCGGGCAGCTCCTCGCCGTTCGTGCTGCGGCTGACCCGCTCCGACCAGGATCAGCAGCTCTCCACGATCACCGCCGAGCTC
>JBPYFM010000185.1:0-27460 GCA_051986435.1 Solirubrobacterales bacterium
CAACGGCGGCCGCGCCGTGACCAGGGTGGCGCCGCCGCGCGGGTGCGGCAGGTCGGGGCCGAAGTCCGGCCGCAGCTCGCCGCTCTCCATCCGCAGCCAGAGCTCGGCGAGGCCGCCGTTGCGGAAGTAGGCGCGCTCGGCGCGGCCGGGCTCGCGGGCCAGCTCGCCATAGAGGAAGACCGGGACGCCGAGCCCGCCGATCTGGTTGGCGACCGCGACCGCCTCCGTCCGGGCGGCGTCGTGGTCCTCCTCGCGCAGCCAGACGATCGGGCAGACGTCGAGCGCGCCGATCGCCGGGTGCGCGCCGGAGTAGGACGACATGTCGATCGTCTCCAGCGCCTCCTCGGCACCCGCCAGCAGCGATTCGGACAGCCCGCCCGGCTCGCCCGCGACGGTGAAGACGCTGCGGCCGTGGTCGGCGTCGGTGTGGACGTCGAGGACCTGGGCGGCGCGACCGAACGCGATGGAGAACCGGCGCAGCGCCTCCGCGTCACCCGCCACCGAGACGTTGGGGACGGCGAGCAGCGTCGGCATCTCAGTCGGTCAGATCAGCAGCTCGCCGCCGCCGAGGATGGCCTCGCCGTCGATCTCGACGGTCGGTTCCTTGATCACGACGTCGAGATGGACGGGGACCTGGACGGTGCCGCCGATCCCGGCGGAGGCGCCGAAGGCGACGTGGGCGGTGCCGAAGATCTTCTCGTCCTCGAGGATGTTGCCGGTGAGGATCGCCTCCTCGTTGGTACCGATGCCGAGCTCGGCGACGTTCGTGCCGTCGGGCCCGTGCGGCGTCAGCAGTTCCATCAGCTGCGCGCCTTCGTTGCCGGTCGCCCCGACCAGGTGCCCGCCCTCGATCGTCAGCTGAACCGGGGCCTCGACCAGGCCGATCGCGGCGATCGACCCGTCGACCACGAGCGTCCCCTCGGCGGTCCCTTCGACCGGCGCGATGAACCCCTCGCCGCAGGGCAGGTTGCCGAACGCGCCCTTGGCCGAGAGTTCGCCGGCGTCGACGATCCCCTCGCGCCCCTCGATCGAGAACGTCAGATCGCTCCCGTTCGTGTCGGTGATCCGCACCTGCGAGCCCTGGTTCATCAGGTTGACGATCGCCCACCCGCGCCGCCGCATCTCCTCGAGGTCGCCGTTCATCAGCCGCGCCAGCATCTCCTCGGTCACCCCGGGCAGCGTCGCGATCCGCGCCCCCGCCTCGCTCGCCGCCTTCCGCGCCGCCGTGTGCGACAGCGACTGGATCGTCGGCGCCAGGACCACGTCGGCGGCCGCCATCGCCGCCGCCACCGGCCGCGGCGTCTCCGCCGCGTGGGTCTCGCGCTCCGAGATCACCGCCAGCGTCGCGTCGGCCCCGTCGCCCTGCGCCTCGATCCGCATCAGCGCCCCGATCTCTTCGGTCACGGGGTTGCAGATGACCAGCACCTCCTCGCCCGGCCCGACCCCCATGCACTGCCGGACCACCGTCCGCACCGCGCTGTCGAGGTCTGCTCCAGGCATGCGCCCAGCCTAGCTCTCGCGGTCGTCGTCATGCCGGTGCCGCACCGACCACGCCATGAACCAAACCAGCCCGACCAGCACGATCCCAAATCCGACAAACGGCGCCAACCACCCTTTGTGCCGCCCGATCCCAAGCGCCGCCACCACCCCCGCATCGACCACCAACAGCGCCCCGACGAGCACCGGACGCAGCGCCGCGAAGCCCAACGGCTTGACCTCACGAGGACCTTGCCCCATGTCCCCACCATCGCACCGCTATCCTGCGCACCCCCGCCGGAGTAGCTCAGCTGGTTAGAGCAGCGGAATCATAATCCGCGTGTCGGGGGTTCGAGTCCCTCCTCCGGCACTAGGTGTAGAGCCAAGTTCACTCGCTCCGACACCGGCGGCTGTTGCCCAAGGTTCCGGCGCTCAGGGTCGCCGGAAGATCGAGCGAGTGCCGACACGGCGCCGGATGATGTGCGCCTGGCCTGCGTGAACCTCATCGCCGTATTCGAACGTCGCCCGTCCGTCCGGCGCCCAGCTCATCTCCCAGACGCCCGGGTGTCCTTGCATCCGCTTGACGCGGAGGCGGGGATTGAAGCCGTGCCCGCCCTTCGCCAGATCGGCGATGAAGATCCCTACGGCCTCACGAAAGGCCCGCTGTTGCTGAGGCGTGATCCGGTCCCATTCGCGCCAAAACCACGGGAGAACTCTACGAGTCGGCATCGAGCGGCTTGGTGCGCTCGTCCAGCGCGGCTAGGAAACCGTCGTCGCTCTCATAAATGGTTCCGCGGCCGGCGGCAAGGTCCTCGTCGGCCTCCCGCTCTTTGACCTGCCATTCGCGCGTCCAGAACCAGGCCTGCTCCGGGTCGATCCGGCCGTCCGTGATCTCCTCAAGGAGAATCGCGGCGCCGTCAACCGCCCCGTCGGGAAGACGGTCCACCAGCTCGTGCAGATCGGCCTTGGTCATCTCGTCGAATTGTAGGGTCCCGCAATCGCCCATCAGCCCGGATCTGGTGCCGAAGGGCCTATGCGCGATCGCGGTAGGAACTGCACGGGATCAGGCAAGACTGCGTCCAGGTACGAGAGTGACCGAGACTATCCGCGGTGATCTCCGTAACGCTCGATACGTCCTGCGCTCTCAACTTCCTCATGAAGAGCGGCGACAGCGCCCCGCGTGTCTTCTTCATCGCGGCATGTGATTTGCCTTTGTCGAGCATCGACTTGTAGAGGCGCCGGATCTCGGCCTGGTCGATCCCGGCCATCGGCAGATCCGCCCAGAGCGGCAGCGCGTCGTTCTCGATCGAGCCCCGGTCACGGCGGCCCTTGCCGCCGACGTTGGGGCAGCCTGTACGTGGCGTCGGTAGATGCCGGGAGTCGAGGTCTTGGTCAGCTTTGCCATGCCGTGTCTCCTTGCGCCTGGTGTTGGGTCACCGCCCGCTGGGTCGGATCGGCCTGAACTCCCGCCCCTGGCCGGCCCGGCGGCTTTGACAACCGCCGAACCGCGCCGCCCGCAGCGGCCGGAACCCGAGCCGCAGGCGAGGGCCACACGGAGCCCCGGCGCAGCCGGGGCTTGAAGACCGCGTGGACGGCGCCACGATCGCGGGCGCCAAAGCCGCCTGTCACGGCCTACCGAGAGAGGTAGCGGACGACGGCGAGGACCCGACGGTGGTCCTCGTCGACGGGCTCGAGCCGCAGGGTTTCGTAGATGTGGGAGATGTGACGGGCGACCGCCTTGGTCGTCAGCGTCAGCCGCTCGGCGATGGCGCCGTTGCTGCGACCCTCCGCCATCAGTGCCAGGACTTCGAGCTGGCGCGGGGTGAGGCGTTCGAGCAGGTCGTCGCGGCGCGGCCTCGACATCATCGTCGCCACCACCTCGGGATCGAGGACGCAGCCGCCGGCAGCCACCCGCCGCAGATCGGCGCCGAAGGTGGCGACGTCGGCCACCCGCTGCTTGAGCAGGTAGCCGACGCCGACCGTGCCCTGCTCGACCAGCTCGGTCGCGTAGCTGCGCTGGACGTGCTGGGAGAGGAGCAGCACCGCCACCGAGGGGTGCTCGGCACGGATATGCAGCGCCGCACGCAGCCCGTCGTCGGCGTTGCGGGGAGGCATGCGGATGTCGGCGACGACGAGATCGGGGCGGTGCGCGCCGACCTTGCGAATCAGGTCGGGCGCGTCGGCGGCGAGGCCGACCACCTCGGCGCCCTCGCGCTCGTCGCCCGGCCATGAGAACATGCCTGCTCGCCGCCGCCACTGTCCTGTCCTGCCTCTTCGTCGCCGCCTCCGCGGCCGCGGCGGAGTCGACCTACGCCGACGTCCAGCGCGGCCTCGAGCAACTGGTCGCCACCCCGGGCGGGCCTCCCGGCGCGGTCGCGACGCTCTACCGCGACGGCCGCCTGACCACGCTCAGCGCGGGCCGCGCCGACATCCGCCGCGCGGGTGCTCCCAAGTCGAGCGCCCACATGCGGATCGCCAGCATCGCCAAGGCCTTCTCCGGCGCCGTGACCCTGAACCTGGTCCGCGCCGGCAAGCGCGACTCGAGCAGACGATCGGCGAACTGCTGCCGGGGATGCCCCCGAGCTGGGGCCCGGTCACGGTGGCGCAGCTGCTGGGACACACCAGCGGCCTCCCCGACTACACCACCTCGAAGGGATTCCTCAGGCAGGCGCAGACCGATCCGCGCGGCATCGTCTCCCCCCAGAAGGTGCTGAACTGGGTGACCTCGGACCCGCTCGAGTTCAAGCCGGGCAGCACCTACAAGTACTCCAACACCGACAACATCGTGATCGGCCTGATCGTCGAATCGCTGACCGGCGCGAGCTACGGCAACGCGCTGCAGAAGATCGTCTTCGGGCCTGCCGGCCTGACCCAGACCTCGTTCCCGGTCAAGGCCGCCCTCCCCCAGCCGTTCATCCACGGCTACTTCGCCGCGCCCGGCGAGCAGCCGGAGGACGTCTCGACCATGCTCAGCCCCTCCGGCGCCTGGGCCTCGGGCGCCATCGTCTCCACTCCCCGGGACCTGAACGCCTTCATCCGCGCCGACCTCGGCCTCAGGTTCTTCGGCCGCGCCCAGCAACAGCAGCAGATGCAGTTCTTCCCCGGCGGCGAATCGAGCCCGCCCGGCCCCGGCCGCAACTCCGCCGGCCTCGCCCTCTTCCGCTACCAGACCCGCTGCGGCACCGTCTATGGCCACACCGGCAACTTCCCCGGCTATGTCCAGTTCGCCGCCGCCACCGCCGACGGCCGCAAGGCGCTCACCACCACCCTCAACATCCCGGCGCCCAAGGGCAAGCTCCTTGCCCAGCTGCGCCATCTCCAGACAACCGCCGTCTGCGCCCTGCTCGGCCGCTAGGCCGGGCGGGGCAAAGCCTCCGGCCATGTTCATGATCCGCGTGTCGGGAGTTCGAGTCCCTCCTCCGGCATCGGCTTGTAGGGGGCAAACGTCTCGATCGGAAGCCATCCTTCGCGACCGCGCGGAATCCAAACCTTTCTCATACATAAACCCTTCGTTGGCTGCCGATAGCCGCTTCGTAGTCGACAGCAAGAGGGCTCTGGGGAGCTCTCGGAAGGGTTGAGATGAGCAACCGATCGAAGGTTTTGCGGACGCTTCTGGTGCTGGGCGTGGCTGCCTGCATCGCCGGAGCCGGCGTCTTTTCCGCGTTCTCGAGTCAGACCGAAAACCCCGGGAACGTGATCACGGCGGGGACCGTCACGCTCGAAGACAACGATGGAGGATCGGCGCTTTACGCGCTCACGGGGGCGAAGCCGGGCGACTCGAAGACGTCGTGCATCAAGGTGACCTACAAAGGCTCGCTGCCGGCCACGGTGAAGATGTTCACCGCCTCGACGATCGGCGAACTCGGCCCCTACGTGAACCTGCAGGTGGAAGCGGGGACGCAGGCCTCGTCGAGCTTCCCGAGTTGCGAAGGGTTCACGCCCTACGAAACGGGCGGCACGGTCTACGAAGGCACCCTCTCCGCCTTCGCCGCCGCGAACAACTCGTTCGCGAACGGCATCTCCACAAACCCCACCGGGCAGACCAAATGGGAAACGAGCAATTCGGTCGTCTACAAGTTCACGGCCACCCTGTCGGCAACCGCCCCTGAAGCGGCGCAGGGGAAGACGACCGGCACCCACGCCATCCGGTGGGAAGCACAGAACCAGTAGCGCGGACGACCGAGATCGCGAGGCAGAGGAGCGTCCGTGCGCCGGTCGCGTTCGATCGCACGCCGGGTGGTGAACGGCCTCGGCTGGGCGTTGGTGGTCGCGGGCGCGATCCTCGCCCTCGCCATCGCGGGCCCCTTGGTGGTCGGCGACCACCCACATACCGACCTCTCCGGCTCGATGGAACCGGCGATCTCTCCCGGCGACGTCGTGATCGACGAACAGATCGCGCCTCGAGAAGCACAGGTGGGCGACATCGTCACGTTCCGCGACCCGCAGGACGGGTCGAAACTCCTGACCCACCGTGTGGTCTCGACGAAGGACGCCGGGTCCTACATCTGGTTCGCCACCCAGGGTGACGCGAACAACACGCGAGAGCACTGGCGGGTCTCGGCGACGGGCGAAATCGGCCGCGTCGTCTACAAGGTCCCATGGGTCGGCCACCTCGCGGTGTTCGCCCGCTCGAAGTTCGGCTGGGGCCTCCTCGTCGGCGTCCCGCTGCTGCTGATCCTGATCGAGGAGCTGGTGCGGATCTGGAGGCCGCGGCCGCGAGGCGGCGAGGAGAGCTCTACCCATGGGTCCGCGTAGGCGGACAGCGACCGTCGCGGTCGTCCTCATCGCGGTGGCCGCGGTCGCCCTGGGGGCGATCCCCGCGGCGATCGCGGCGTTCAGCGCCCGTACCCAGAACGAAGGCGACATGGTCACCGCGGCGCCCGACTTCACCCCGCCCGCGATCACCGCCACGGTGGTCGCGAAGAGCCAGGGCGGCGTCACCGGTTACGTACGGAAAGGCGGGGCCTACTTCGTCTACGCGAACGTCCCCGCCGACACCGGCAACCCGGCCAGCGGGCTCGCGGCGGTGAGGGCGAACGCCGCCAAATTCACCAGCGGTCAGGCCGAAGCCGCGCTCACCGCCGGCACCTACACCGCCGGCGGAGCCACCTACAACTTCCGCAGCGCCGAATTGACGGCGAACGCCACGGTCGAAGGATCGCGCCCGTACTCGGTGACCGCGACCGACAAAGCCGGCAACGCGCGGACCGTCGCCGGGGCGGCCACGGTCGACAACGTGACCCCGACCGCCGCCGACATCCAGACCGCCAACGGCGGCAGCACGGTCGGCCTGGCCGAAGAAAAAGACACCGTCACCTTCACCTTCAGCGAGCCGATCGACCCGCGGTCGATCCTCGCCGGGTGGGACGGCACCGCGACGGCCGTCGTCGTACGCCTGGTCGACAACGGCCTTCTGGCCCTCCCCACCGGCAACGACGAACTCTTCGTCTACAACGCGACCAACACCACGGCGCTGCCCTTGGGAACTGTGAACATGGGACGCGGCGATTACGTCGCCGGCCTCCTCGGCGGCACGGTCGGCTTCGGCGCGACCGGCACCAAGTCGACGATGACGATGAGCGGCAGCGCCATCACCGTCACCTTCGGCACCTACGCCGCCGAAGGCCTTGCCGTCGCGCGGACGACGGCGGCCGGCACCGGGGCCATGGTGTGGACGCCGGTTGCCACCCCGTACGACCGCGCGGGCAACACGATGTCGACCGCCGCGGCGACCGAGTCGGGGGCGGCCGACAAGGACTTCTGATGCGGCGAATCGTCCTGATCCTCGTGCTGCGCGTGCCGACCGCCCTGGGGCCGAGTCCCTCTCGCGTCCATGTACAACGAAGACCCGAGTGGACATCTCGCGATTCGTCGCATCGGTGCCGCCACCCGACGAGCCATCAACGGCAACGTCGAACGTTCGAGGCGGCCGCGGCCGCCTCGAACGTGAGGCCGTCGTCTTCCACGAGCGCCACCAGACGACGTCTCCCCTGCGGTGTGAGCGGGGCGTTACGGTGTTGCATTCCGGGTCCTCCCTGAGGTCGTAGGCGTCGAACACCCACAGCCTCTCGGCGGGCCCGGACCTATCTCATGGCGTTCGGAACTCCCTGGGCTCGTCAACTAGCGCTGAGTCAGGCAGGTTCCGTCAAGAGCGACGCGACCTTCCAGTGTCCGCCTTCCTTGACCATCGGCATCGCATACGCCTTGCCTTCGGGGCCGTGGTAGAGCGCTACGGCCTTCGAGCCCTCGGTCCGCACGGTGATCGACCCGGTAAGACTGTTTTCACGCACATTCTTGGGCTGAAGTTCTGCAAGCGCAGCCAGCAGCACCGGGCACGGCTTGCCCTTGTACTGAGGGTTCTCTTTCGCCATCTCCTCCAGCGGTGCGAGCGCGGGCGCGCCGGCGTAGCTGCACTCCGTAGCCCAGTCGCTCGCGGCCCGGGCCTTCATAAATGCCGTCAGCACCTTCATCGCGGCCGCGGTTTCCGCGGCTTCGCCTACGACGTCTTTTCTGTCAGCTTCGCTACCGCTGGCCGTTTCGCCGGATTGAGCAGTGGTGTGCGTGGTTTCTTCGTTACCGCTCCCCGAAGAACTACCGCCTCCGCATGAGGTAAGTCCTGCCGCGAGCGCCCCGGCCAGTACAAAAAACATGATGAATCTCCCTCGCCCCTTCATGAGTCCTCCCGTCCTCGGTTGCTCAGGAAATTCTAGCCCAAATTCTCCTTTCAGTACACTCTCTTATCCCATTAGGTCAATGAGACCGGCGCTTGTGCGAACGGTGGCCCTTCTTCTTCGGGCAGTTGCTCATCCTCACCAGTGGATTGGAAGCGTAGGTGCGCCCGTTGTGACCGGTGAACGAAGCTTCGGCCCTGTAAGGGCGGCGGCAGATGTTGGTCGTATTGACGAGGAGGCCCTTGGCGCCGCCCGCCATCCGCAACACGAATTTCGAGACCGGGGCATCGGGGACGGTTTTGAAGGTGGTCCGGAGACGCGAGACTTCAGAGCCTCTCGTGCGGACAGAGTTGATAACGCCTACCACGTCGATGTTGATCTCGCTGTTGTCCAGCGCCGCGACGAGCTCGGGTAGCTTCGTGCCGTAGCCGGTGCGCAGGTAGACGGGTCCTTTCAAGGGTTCCCCGAGCAGCGGACTGACAGCCTCTGCGTGTCCATAGATGGAGTTGGAGGGGCATTTTTCCCCCGGCGTCTGGCCTTGGATCCAGATTGATTTCGGACACACCGTTTCCAGGTGCCCCTGTTCGAGGATCTCGGACGCAGGAAGGGTCACCACGGCCGAGCTGATGTTGGCGTCCCTCGCCCGGGTGGTAAGCACAGCCTTCAGCTTTGGAAGGGCTGCGCGACGGGTCTTGCCGGAGAGCGTGAGCGCGAGTTTGGGCTTCAGCCCCAGGGCAGCGCAATCCGCTGCCTGGAAGCGGGCGGATGCGGTGACCGACGTGTCGTCGGCTTGGGACCCGAAATCGAGGCCGCTTCCGAGCAATGTGGAGATGGTCGACGTCGGCTCGCAGCTGGTCGGGTTGAGGGTGAATTCGGGCCGGTCCACATATATGCGGATATCCCTGAGGCGAACCGGGATGCCGGCGATTATGTGCGGGATCGGGTCGGAGCCCGCGGCATCGACGAACGCTTCCGCGGTTTCCGGATCGACCCGCAGGGCCTCGCGGATGACCACCGTGCCGAGGTCGAACGGTCCTACCTTGGCCGCCGTGATCGCGACAATCGAGAGCTGGGACCCCTGGTACGGGCCGGCCAGGTAGATCTTCCCCGGGGCGTAGGACAGGGCGGGGCCGACCCCCGCACCGACAAGGATATGACCGATTTGCGAGGTTGCTGGACAACTCGACTGGTCGATCTCTTCCTGCCCTCCGTGGCGCGTTCCTTCCCTCGCTTCCGCGGCGGCGATCGCGGCATTCGGGCAAAGGGGAACCCCCGCGAGCTTCGCCGCTACCCCCGGCGGGAGCTTGAGCGAGAAATGGGAAATCTCCTGTTCGCCGTCACCACGGATGATGTGCGCGTAGAAAGGGGAGAAATGACCGGCGGCGTTGTTGACCGAGCCCGCTATGAGTGCCGGGTGGAAAGGCGGCGGCCCGCCGCCGGGACAGGCACCGCCGTTGCCGCCACGGTCGATCTGGAACGGCGCTTCGACCGTCACGCTTTCAGCCTCACTTTCCGCCGAGAAGGGCGTCATGCTCGCCACGGCGCGGAATTCACCGCAGCCCGGTGGAGTTACGAGGGGAGCCCTCACACCTTCGCGGAAATGCAGGGTGAAGTCCGAGAAGGGGACTGGCGGAAGGCCTTCGAAGGTCGTCGTGACCCGACCGTTGGAGGGGTTGAATTCGACCGCGCCCGCCTGCTTGACCAGCACGCCACGCGCGGGCGCCCGTGCCACCAGGTAGAGCGCAGCGAGGCTGTCGAAAGGATTTTCGTAGGGCGCAGCGAGGAAGACGGAGCCTTCGATCGCTTCGGCCAAGAGCGGCGAGTGCGCGACCACGGTACCGAGCTTGGACGCTTCAGGGCAACCTGCGCCCGGCGGGGTCCCGGCCTGCTCGGCGTCGTACTGCGCTTCGCTGCAGACCCCGAGGCCTTCGGCCAGCGACGGGTTCGCCGTCATTCCTTCCGGCAGCGTAACCACAGTTTTCCGCGGCTCCGTTTCGACGATCGCAGCAGGCGTCAGCAAACCGTCGTTCGGCAGGTCCAGTTCAAACCCCAGCCCCGAGGAGCTCGCAGCCGACCGGCTCGTCGGCGTGACCGTCACGCTCGGTGAGAAGGGGACGGCGTTACAGCCGGTCAGAACCGATGGGTTGCCCCCGGCGTCGCGGAAGGGAGCGCTTTCTTCGACGAAGACGCCGGGGGCGAGGGCCGAATCGACCTTCACGGTCACCCGCGGGGCCCCTTGACAGGAAGCCGGCAGCGTCAGATAGGGAAGGAGCGCCGCGCTTGAACTGGTCGGAGGTTCGATGCCGCGCTGAGAATCATGTGCGGATTCTGCGGGCACGCCCCAGACGGTCTCCTGAAGGCTGCTGAATTCGGTAGGAACGTTGAAGGCCCCCACTTCGACCGCGTATCCCTTTTCCGGATTCACACCGGCGTTCTCGAGCGCGTTGAAGCTCGTGGCGCTGCCCCCGAGCTGAGCTGCCACGCCGGGCGTCGGCGCGAGGTTGTAGATCGGCAGCGGCACGAGGCCGAGGCCCGGGATGGTGACATCCAGGAGGCCGACCTGGGTGTCGGGAGGACACTTTGCGATGACCCCCTCGAACTGCTGTCGCGAGCACTGGGGGACGGCCTCCGGATTGCCGATGAGGCCTGGCGGAAGCGTGACGATGACGTCGCGCGCCAGGCCGCCTTCGACTTCCCCACCCGGCTCCGCATTCAGCGCGAAGCCGACCGTGAGGTCGAACGGATGCGACCCCGCCTGGGAGTCGATGGTGCCGTCGCTGTTCCTTGCCGTGATTTCGATGCTTCCGGGCTTGATCCCGAACTGGGCGTCGGCGTTCGCCGGCACCAACAGCGCGGCGAAGAGCAAAAGCACCACGACCGCACGCCGCTTCATTTTGCACCTCCACGTTTGTGGTCGTGCTTGTGCTGTGCGCGCTTATGCCATCGCTTGTGCTTGTGTCGGCGATGGTGCCGCCGCGGCACACACTTGCCATGCCTTCGAACAGTGTCCCGGTGGCAGCCGGGCGGCAGGTTACCCGCGCCTTCGAAGCTCGAGGAGGCTGGAGTCGGATCGCTCGGCGGCGCGACTTCCGACTGGCAGGCTTCGCCTTGGCATTCGCTCCCGCCTTTTTCGTTCTGGCTCGAGATCCCTCCACCTTCGCGGGCGTCGTAGAGGTCGATCAGTTCGTCGTGGTCGGCGTGGACCAGCTGGTCCCGGGTGGTGAAGAAGACGTTCCTGCCCGATTCGTCGGAGGCGAGGAAGTTGGAGTCGGCCGATCCATGCCCCGCGGAGATCAGCGACACGCACCCTTCCGCGTGTCCGCAGGTGCCGACTCCGGACGGCTCGTACTCATAGACGTCTTCGACTCCGTGGTTGCTGTCAGACGGCGTCAGCGAGTCCTGGCTGTCGAAGAAGAGGCGGCCTTGGTCGGTCAGATACCGCGGCTGGGGCAGAGATCCGAGGCCGAAAAAGCTGATCAGCCGCAGGGTCGAGGCGCCGAGCGGGCGGGCGCCGCTCGGATTGCAGGAGGCACAGCGCAGCGTGCCGCTGACCGAGTCATAGAGAAAGACCTCACTGCACCTGTTGACGCCGAATTCAGCGTGTCCTTCTGCTGAGTCTTCGCACGACGGATTGAGATTTTCGTAGCCGGTGAGGCGTGCTTGCGAGATAAAAGCGAGCCAACGACCGTCCGGACTAGCCTCGGCCGTCCGCTGCACCGGGCTTTCCCAATCGCCGCCGTCCCGATCGCTCCCGTGAATGGGTTCTCGCCCGTCACTTTGAAGAAGCGTGGCAACGAAAGTCGTCTTCCCTTCGTGCCAGGCATAGAGGTTGTTTTTGCCGGCACGCGCGCGTTGGGGTTTCCCTTCGTTGTCGAGAGCAGCCCCTTCGTTTGAGGCCAGGACTTCGGTGTCGACGAAATCGATCTGTGAGAGGTCTTCGCTCTGACCGAGTATGCCCTTGAAGCCACCCTTACCCTGCGTGAGATCGGTAAGCGCTTCATTTTCAAGGTTGAAGAGATGGCCGTCGTAGAGCAAAACCCTGGAGCCGTCCGCGGCCGCGGCTAGGAACGCGCCGGGGTCGGGGATTTCGCGGGTGCGTTCGCCGTCTTCGCGCACGAAGACCTGACCGCTTGCGTCGCTCCAGAAGACGCGTGAGCCACCGGCGGAAATCGCCCCGGATAGATCCGCGCTGATTTCCACACCGACGCTTACTTCAGCGGGAACATTTGGATAGCGCGGATTTTGCGGAAGCCCGAACGCCGCGCCGGGCGACGTGGCTGCATTTCCGGGCGCCACATTGACGAGGCGTAATTGGCCGCTCGACCATTCGTAGAGATTGTTGGCGGTGGGGCCGCCATCCACCGCCGCGGGGGCGAAAGAAGTTTCGCCGGTGAGAGCGTCGTTAGCTTCGAAAAACAGCCGTGAGAGATCGGCGGAGGCGCCGACGTAGGTGATCTTCAGGGTGTTGGTGGACCCTTCGGGTCCTGACCGATCGGGAGGCGCCACGGTGAGCAGCGGGGAGAGGCCCAGGGGATCGGCGGTCGACTGGCGGTAGAGATTGGCATATTCGCTCGGTGCTTCAGGACTGAGGCTGGGAGCGATCTGATAGAGGACGCCTTCGGTGAGATCGGTGTTGAAGCCCCGGTAGCCCTGTGCCACCGGGCTGGACTGGGTCGGGCTGAGGACCGTCGTCTGCCAACCGCTTGAGGTCCGACGAGACAGGTACTCGTTGAAGACCCTGGCGCCTTGATTGGAGAAGGCGGAGCCCTCGTAGACGACCGCATCCCCCCCCGGCGCGCTCTGCATCGGGAAGTGGACGCTGTCGCCCCCGGGCTTGCATTCTTTGCAGCTGCCAAGGATCGGATCGGCTGGGAAGACCTCGCCGCCCTGCTTTTCAACCGGGGAGACGAGCTCCCAGGCGCGGCCGTCATGCAGGCCCCCCGCTTCGAGCGGGAAGGTACGGAAGGCCTTGGCCGCCCCCGGAACTTCGCATACCGTTTCCTCGCTCGCCGGTTCGCAGTGGCTGCCGGCGACGACGCGGTAGCGGTATTCGGTATCGGGCGAGAGCCCTACGACACCGGCGGTTGCAGAAAGAGAACCGGACCCGCTGCCGAGAGGAGCCCCGCCGAGCGGCGCTTCGCTCGCTCCAGCGAACCGGTCTTCGGGTCGGTTCGCTTCGTACTGCGCGGCGGTGAGGTACTGGAAGACGTAGCGGGTCGCAAACCCGCGCGGGTCGATCCTGGCACGCAACGATGCGGTGGTCGCGGTGACACCGAGCACTTCCTGGGATTCGACGGTCGCCGGACGTGCTTCGGCGGGGGCGAAGATGAACCCGCGGCCGCGGAGCCACTCTTCTTCAGCCACTCCGAGTTTCATTTCGTTGAGCGGTTCGGTGAAATCGTCGGCGGCGTACAGGACACCGGCGTCGCGCGGCGCCCCCCAGGAGAGCTTCGGATTGAAGGCAAGTGCCTTGAGGTGGTGACTCGGAATCGTGGTGGCGATTTCCGCCCTTTGGATGAAGTGTCCTTCTGCATTGCAGGCGCTCATCTGGTAGATCTCGTTCGTCTTGGAGTTCGAGTAGAACACTTCCCCGGTTTCCGGGACGACCGCGATCGCTTCGATCCCCTTTTTTGGTTCGGTGAATTCGCAGATCGGCGTAGCGGGCTGCGAGCGGCTGAACTCGAAGATCTTTTCTTCCCAGGCCGTGTAGATGTGCCCCAAACCGTCGAGCGCGAGATGCTGAGGAAAGTATTTCGCGCCGCCGTGGGAATCGGCGATGTCATCGGAGGTGCCAGCGTAGGAGTAATGCGAGTGGTCGCTCGGGGTTTCCGGTTCGAAGACCATGATCCGCCATTCGTTGGCGACGTGACCGTTCCTGTCGGCCACGAAGACGGTGCCCGAGTCGTCGACGGCAATTCCCCCAGGCAGGAGGCCATGGAGGTTGTCCGGGCCTTCGGCAAAGGTTTCGCCGAACGCTCCGATATCTCCGAAGCGCGCGATCGCTTGCGTTCCGTCAGCGCTGAAGACTTCGACTAGATTGTGGGATCGGTTCAAGGAGGCGGAGGCGCTGTTAGTGATGTACACATCACCGGTGGCCTGATCGACGCTTATGCCCTGAGGTACAGTGAACTGGCCGACGCCTTCGCCAGTTGACCCGCCGGCTAATGGTTCGTTCCCCGCGCTGCAGACGGGATGAGCGGGTTCACCGTCGGGCCCGCACCGCTCGAATTCGTTCGCGTTGTCCGTTGCTACCCCCCAGCCCCACACTTCGCGGAATTCCCCGTGCGGACCGTATACGGCGATGCTGCTGTGGTTCCCGGTCGCCGCGTACACCGTGCCGGCGGGCACGCCACCCGCCCCGGTGGTGTTGACGGCGATGGCGGTGACATCTTCAAACTGTTCTTCCTGCGGCGTCGACACGCTGCTTCCGCCGCCGCCGCTGGCGAAGGTGGCAACCTGTTCGTAGGCAGCCGACGCCGAAGCTGCAAGTAGAAGGGCGAGGGCGAAAGCGGCTGCGATCGCGACGGCCGCACTGACCCAGCCACTCCGGTCGGTCTCCACTCGGCTCATGATTGCCTCCTCGCCCTCTAGACCGACGCTCGCTGCTTTCTGCCGACGGTCGGACCGCCGGGAAAGTCTTGTAAGAGCATATTTCCCCCTCCTTCTCCCTGGCCGCCGAGCAGTTACCCGTAGAGGACTCCGCCCGTACCCTGCGGGCGCATTGGAGCACGTACGTCCCTCTTTGTCAACCTGATGCAGCACCGCCACAAAAGAGAGGCGCCGGGCGGGAAACCCCGCCCGGCGCCGCTGCTCGATCCTCTTCCAGGGAACACCCTGGATAGGTCAAGCCACTACGGTGACTATTATGGTGTCTCGAGAGCCAGCAGCTGCCCGTTGGCTTCTGTAGCCACGTGGTATTTACCTTCGAGGGTAGCGGTCGCCCCGAAGAAGGTCAATGACGACCCGCTGCTCGTGGTGAACGCCTGCGTTGTGGTCCCTTCGCCTTCCGAGCTCGCGGTGCCGTTGACCGTGTGGCCGCCGTTAAGGAGACCGCAGTTCGAAAGCGTGATCGTGACGAATTCGGTGCCCGTGACCGGCGTGAACTTCGTCCGGTGAACTTCACCGGCGAGGTCTTCGGTTGTCGACGTGATCGGCTTCGTTTCGATCGGTTCAGCGACGGTGCACCCTGCCGGCTTGTTGACCGTGCAATTTTTGAACACGGTTTTCTGCGCGCCACCTTTCACGTCCATTTTGCCGCCTTCTTCGTTGTTTTCGGCGGTCGCTCCATTGGAGCTCATTTCGGTGCAGGTGATTTCGTTCTGGATGCCGAGCGGAGCTGACTTCAGCACGAAGTTGCTTGTTCCTGTCGCTTTAACTTTCTTGGCTTCTTTGACCGGCAGCGGCACTGTGCGGAATTCGCCGGTTTCGCTTTTGGTGGTGCATTCTGAGTCGCTATAGCGTTGGCTTGTGCCTTCAGTAGATTTCAGGCACTCGTGCAGTGTCGAGGCGGCTGCCGTGCCGCTGCCGAATACCGCAAATGCCGCCGCACATGCCAACAGGGCCCCGAGGGACACCTTTAGTCGAATCATTGAACGTCTCCCTTTGCTTTGTTGTTCAAGACGACAGATTTGGATCGATCCCGAAGGTTCGATCTCCGTCGCCCCGCCTTGACCCCGACTCTGATGTCGTGGTCCGGACCAAAAATCTCGGCTCAGGGACGTTCGAGCAATTAAATTTCGTCCATGTTTTCCAATTCAGCATTACGCACCGGCGTAAGTATGTATCTTCGGGCAACCAGACACGCCGGTTCTGAAAAGCCCCGGCCGCGGACGGCGACCGGGGCTTTTTCATCGTGGTCGAGGTGGGCAACGGCGATGTGCCGTCTCTTACGGCGCGGTGACCGCCCAGGTTCCCCAGCCCTTCCAGGGAGCGGATTCGAGAACCCAGACGAGGGCGCCGACGGTCGAAGTCCCGGCCCCAGGCCCCGAGGCGAGCGCGGCGCAGCCGAATTCTTCACACGTCTCGCCTGGGTTGACGATCAATTCGGTGACCATTTTTTCTTCGCCGACGTTCGAGGGACTCGTCTTGGTTACGTACACACAGAGGTTTCCAGGCGCGGCCGCTGGTTTGGCTGCCGTGCCGGGTGGGGTCAGCGCACCACCGCATTTGGTCGGCGGGCGCTGCTTGATTTCGATGCCTTCCAGGAACAGTTCTTCCCCGGTTGGCGCGATCAGATGCACCTCCGGTTCTCCCAGCGGCGCGGCGAGTGGGATCGGGAAGGAGATCGGGATGGTGACGCTCTGGAGGGTGGCGCCTTCCTCCCTCGCGAGCGACCAGGTGCCCGTCTCGGTCTTGCCCGATGGCAGGGTGCCCCCCACGGTCCAGGGCGACCCTTCTTTCCCTGCGATGCCCGGGGAGCCCTGGGGGCCTTGGGGGCCCTGGACACCTTGAGGGCCTGGAGGGCCTTGGGCTCCAGCGGCGCCGGCAGCACCAGCGGGACCGGCGGGGCCGGTAGCCCCCGGTTTGCCTGAGAACTTCTTCGCGATCTTTTCCACTTCCTTCTTCTGCTTGCCGGTCAAGGCGCCAGAAGCCGCCCAGGCGCCCCCGGCGAGAGCGGCGACAAGCGCGAGGATCGCCACCACCATGCTGGCCGTCCCGGAGCGCTTTTGTAATGCTGAAAACATCCCTTCCTCCTCAGTTCCGATGGTGTTACCGCAGCAGTGCGCCGCCTAAACTGGAGTCGTCGCGGCGGGTCGCGGCAACTACCGCGAGCACGTCGCGACGAGCAACGCTGTCGACTTAGGCTCACCCCTTTTGCACCCAGTCCCATCCTGGGTATATCTCAAACACCCTATCGGTACGGCAAAGGAGGCGTCAAGATGATCGCGGCTGCACTGGGCGTATGAACCGGTGTGTCCTTGCGCAAAGGGAACGCTTTGACGAAGGCGCCTCCGCCAAGGACGACGACGACCACGCCGAGGCCAATGAAGCCGAAGACGGTTACGACTCGAACGACGGTTCGCACTGGCATGAGATCGGGACCACCGATCTGACCGATCTCCCCGACACCGTCGCCGTCGGCATGTTCGTCACCTCGCCGGTCTCCTTTCGCGGGGGTCGAGCGCCGGCGCGGCGACGCGCGCGGCCACCCGCTTCGATCACGTCGCCGTCGACGGTGACTCGCGGGGTGCCTGGAGGGGCGGACGGTCGGGGCGGGCAACTTCTACCTGCTCACCGCCTCCGGCGACATCGCGCCCGCGGTCGTCCAGGGGATGCTCGGTCAGGACACCGTCGCCGGCGGCCTGCTCTTCGGCCTGGTGGTGGCGCTCTGATCACCGTCGTCGTGGCCTTCACGGCGATGCCCGAGCGGCGGCGTCCGCCAGGGCCACCGCGCCGACGACGACCGCCTTGGGTCAGTCTCGCGGCAGTGCCGAGGCGCAGCCCGTTGCTGCTCGCGAAGGCCGCGAACGTCGGCGGACTCGCGCTCCTCGCCGCTGTGCCGGCCATGACCGGATCGCTCCTCGTCGGCCACCTGCTTCTGCCCGGTGCCGGGATCGGCCCCGCCCACGGCTACCCGGCTGTCTCGATCGCCGACGGTCCGACCCTGCGGGCAGCGGTCGGCGGCGTCCTGTACCTGGGCCTCGTCGCTCTCCTCGGCCTCGGACTCGCCACGAGCATCCGCGACACGACGGTCTCGATCGCATCGGTCCTCGGGCTGCTCTTCCTGCCCCTCATCTTTGCCGCGGCAGTCGGCGAACCTCTGCACCGTCACATACTCCAGCTGGCACCGATGAGCGCCGGACTCGCGATCCAATCGACGCTGAGGTCGGCCTCCCTCCCCATCGCACCCTGGGCCGGGCTTGGCGTGACTACGGCCTGGACGCGCGGGGCGTTGGCCCTAGGCGCAGCACGCTTCCGGTTTCGCGACCTTTAGGCGCTGGGAGGATCCACTTCGCGCAATGGCGCTTCGGCGCGGCGGTCCCGCAGCGCCTGCACTCTCTCACCGGGCGACGATTCCCGAACCCGTCGCCGGAACAGATCTCGTATCGGTCACGGGCACAGATCGGCGACCAGGCGGCCGTTGTCGTATTCGTCGTAGTAGTCGTGGCTATTGTCGGTGAACATGTTGGAGTCGCCGCTCATCACGAACCGGCCGAGGCCGACGGGCTGGTAGGCGAGGTCCGGGAGTTCGCCCTCGAAGGTCTCGACCAGGGGCTGGGCGGTGCCGGTGAGGGTGATGCTCGAGACCCAGTCCTCGCCGAGGAGGCCGACGCCGGTGGTGAGCGGCGAGGGGACGATGTGGTCGGTCAGCGTTTCGTATTCGTCGAGTGAGTCGTCGTCGAGCGACATGCCCACGCCGAGCGCGCTCGCGAGGTCGTTGAGCGCGAGGTCGGCTTCGTCGAAGCCCGGTCCTTCGCCGATGGAGAAGTTCGATTCGTGCTCGCCGATCGCGAACACCGAGCCGCCCTGCTGGAGATAGGTGGCGAGGGCCTGCTGCTGTTCGGGCGTGAACGAGCGGTTGACGAGGAGCGTGACGCACCGGTAGCCGGCGAGGTTCGACGGCAGGGATTCGGAGACCGCCACGGGCTGTCCGGTCGCCGCCGACCAGTCTTCGAATTCGAAGTCGCCGTAGTAGGGGCTGAGGCCGCTGTCACCGGTGTAGACGAGCGTCGGGCCGACCGGAGGCACTGCGGGGGTCGGCGTCGGCGGGGGTGACGGCGCGGGCGCGGGCGGCGGCGGCGGGGCGCCGCAGCTCGCGTGCCAGAGGTTGTGGTGGTAGAGCGCCCTCGTCGGCCGGGTGGAGATCGAGAAGGGCCCGAGTTCGCCGGTCGCCGAGAAGGTGCCCAGGTCGAGGTCCCAGCTGCACTGGCCCGGCTTCGCCGTGAAGGCGAGTTCGTTGCCGAGGTCGACGTGCAGGTTGGCGGCGTCCTCGGCGCCGATGCCGACCTCGGCGTCGAGCCCCAGGCCCGCCTTCGCGCCGGCGAACGTTTCCGAGCCGAATTCGAACTTCGGCGAGGAGAAGCTGACGATCGGGCTCACCGACGGCGGCACACCGTCGACCTTCACCCCGGTCGCGACGCCGACCGAGCCGCCCGCGTGGAAGCTCGCGGCGCCGCCGACTTCGGCCTTCGCCGTCGGACGGAACCCGCCGTACACGGGGATCGGCCCGGCCATCCCCTGGATGCCGACCTCCGGCAGGTTCAGGGAGCAGGAGACGCCGGCGCGCAGCGTCAGCTTCAGGCCCGCCGACACCCGGTAGTGCAGTTCGACCTGGGCGCCGGTCTTGATCGAGACGCCGAGCACCCGCGTCGTCGTCCAGCCACCGGTCAGGTGGAAGTCTTCGACGTGGGAGTACGGCGACAGTTCGCCCACGTTGCAGGACACCAGCTTGCTCGCCTCGGCCGCCTCGGTGGCCGTCAGCGGGATGTCGAAGGTGAGGTTCGGCGCCACTTCGTAGATCCCGGCGGGCCGCAGCTGGACCACCTCGCCACCGGGGCCGGGATTGACCGACTGGACGTGGGCCAGCAACCCTTGCGGCAGCCCGGGTCCGGGTTCGGCCGAGAGCACCTGGCCGGGCGCGACCGGCGTGCCGGCCTTCAGCGTCACCGCGCTCGGGCTCGCCGCGCCGCCCTCGACCGCGACGATCCGACCGGACACGCCGCGGACGCCCGGATTGACGATCGTCCCGTAACGGATCTCGAGCGGCGCGCGGCGACGGGGACCGACCTTGACCCGGAAGCGGCGACGCTCGGGGTCGGCGACGGCGCCGCGCTGGATGCCCCCGTGGGCGCGTCTCATCCTCACCGGCTGCACCCGGATGACGTAGCGGCCGGGACGAAGCCGGAGGTGCCGGCGCGGGCCGAGTACGAGGAGGCGGTGGATCCCCATGCCGACCAGCGTCGCCCGCCCGCGTTCGCCCGCGGGCAGACCGACGAGGCGCAGGTCGAGGCCATGGGACGGCGCCGCCGGTCGAGCGAGCGCCGAGGGCGCCGATCCGCCGTCGGACAGAGGCGGCGCGGCGGCGGCGCGTCCGGGCGCGCAGACCGATGCCAGGAGCACTGCGGCCGCCAGCAGGCCACCGATCGATCGGAACATCCCCTTGCTCACAGCGCCTCCTCCGTCGTTCGCGGCATTCCCGGAATCAACGGACGTGAGGCCGCTTACTCGCGGGATCTCGGCGCGGGAGCCACGTGATGCAGGCGGTAGTACGACTTTTGCTGTACCAGATGGTGCAGATTTCGGTACGCGCATGTGCGGCGTACCTGCCGGACCCTGGTGAATTTAAGCAAGCCGTTGAACCTTGTGGTCAACCGCACTAGTGTCTTGGAATGAAAATCCTTCGCAGTTCCTCCCGGCGTCTTGTCCTCCTACTGATCGCCGCCGGCGCGCTCGCCGGCCTCGTCCTCGGGGCCGGCGGAGCGGGTGCCTCGCCGGCCACCGGGCCGCCGATCGCTCCGCAGAGCCCGGGCGAAGGAGCCTCGGTCGAAGCGAGCGCCGAAGCCCTGAAGGTGACGTTCTCCTGTCCACAGTTCGTCCTCGAAGAAGGCGAAGTGATCGAAGAACCCCCGGAAGAAGAAGGCGGGATAGAAGAAGGGGGAGAAGGCGGCGAAGGTGAAGAAGTGACGCCTCCCCCGCCCGTCCCCGTCGTCGGGCCGCCGACGCTCGGCGGCGCCGAAAACTACGCCGTCCACTTCTCCACCAGCCCGACGGTGGACGCGTCCGGGCAGCTCGGGACGACCGGCTTCGGCGAAGCCGGCGAAGGTGAAGCGGAAGCGATCAAAGGCAGTGCCGCCCTCTGCAGCTCGGAACTCGAACTGCCGACGAAACCGTTCCCGGCGACGCTCTACGAAGGCAGGATCTACTGGCAGGCCTACCGCGAATCGGCGGTCGTCCCCGACGCGATCGAAGTCGGGCCGGTCCGCTCGTTCGTCGTCGTGCCGCACGTCGAAGAACCGGAACTGGCCTTCCGCGAACAGGTCTTCGCGGGCTACCTGACCAGGGTGTTCTTCGGCTACGAAGCCGAACTGGAAGGCGCCGTCGTCGAACTGCAGGAATGGAACGGCAGCGCCTGGACGAAGGTCGCCGAAGCGCCGGGCAGCAACCGCGGCGAAAACTCGTTCTACCTGAAGCCGAAGAAGCCCGGCCGCCACCTCTTCCGACCGGTGGTGAACGCGGGCAGCATGGCCGCGCCACTGGCCCTCGAAATGGTCGCGAAGGTCGTCCGCAAGCCGACGAAGGCGCGCGTCACGAGCGCGGCGGACGACGGGGCCTACGTCGCCGCGAACGCGAAAGAACGCGAAGAATGGCCGATCGAGATGAGCGTCGCGGGCGGCGGCACGGTGCTGAAGAACCTGAAGGTCGAAGCGGAAACGACCTGCAAAGGCCCGACCAAGGCCCAGGACGTGAAACTCGAAATCCCGGCGGTGCTGAAGCACGCGAAGATCGCCCCCGACGGGACCGTCTTCGGCGTCAGCGAAACCGCCGGGCCGGAAGTCTGGACCGTGACCCTCGTCGGCACCCTCTTCCAGGGACGCTTCCAAGGCGAACTGACGACGTCGCGGACCAACTGCAAGGGCTACCGGACGATCGACGCGATCCTGAAGAAGTCGGTCAAGACGAACACCAAACCGTGACGCGGCGGAGCTGACGCGGGCGGACATCGCCCGGCGGCTAGAGTCGCCGGGCGATGATTCCCGAACACGTCGACTCCTCGTCGGGCTTCTACGCCATCGGGGCGATCATCGTGGCGATCGGCATCGTCGCGGGCGTCGCGGGGCTCCTGATCAAGCGACGGCTCGAGGAAGAGCACCGGGACGAGCGCTACGTCCGCGAACGGCGGGGCGAAGAGGTCGCGCAGGTCGAGTCGCCGCGGATCGCGCGGGTGCTCCAGTACGCGGGGGTCGCGATCGTCGCGGTCGGGATCGTGGTCCTGGTCGCCGGCTGGACCGTCGCGCCCGGTCAGACCTGACCTAGGGTGCCCGCGGCGGCGAGGATCGCCTCGGCGACCGCGACCGGCTCCTGGGCCATCGGCGCGTGGGCGCAGTCGGGCAGGAGCGTGGTCGACGCGCCGGGATGGAAGCGGGCGAGCGCCTCGGCGTTGCCCGGCGGCACCACGGTGTCGCTGCCGCCATGGACGATCGCCGTGGGGATCGGCGGGTCGAGGGCCGACAGGGCGCTCGGCCGGTTGTGCCACTCGACTATCGCTTCCTCCTGCATGAAGAGGATCCGCTCGGGGAGCAGCGCGCGGGCGGCGGCGACCAGGTCGCCGAAGCGCTCGTCGGCTTCCGCCGCGCGGGCGGGCGGGAAGAGCAGCGAGAGGAGGCGCGTCGCCTGTTCGCGCGGCGTGCCGGAGTGGTCGATCAGCCGCTGGAAGACGCCGGCGGCGGCGTCGACGGTATCGGCGCCGCCGGGGTGGGTCGAGATCAGGCCGAGCGCGGCGACCCGCTCCGGTGCCTGGCGGGCAAGGGCCTGAGCGACGAAGCCGCCCATCGACCAGCCGACGATCGCCGCCCGCTCGATCCCGAGCGCGTCAAGCAGCGCGAGCGAGTCTTCGGTCATCCCCGCAGCCCCGCCCACCTTGTCGCCCTCGCCGAGGGCCGAGCGCCCGAGCCCGACGTTGTCCGGCGTGAACACGCGGAAGCGCGCGGCAAGCTGCCCGAGGAACACGGGGTCCCAGTCCGCCCCGGTCGCCGCGTAGCCGTTCAGCAGCAGGAGCGGCGGCCCCTCGCCGACCGCCGTCCAGGCGATCGACCGGCCGGGAGCGACCTCGACGATCCCCTCCCCCGCGCGCGCGGCCGCGCCTGCCACGTCCGTCATGGCTCCACCTCCACCATCACCGTCACCGGCCCGTCGTTGATCAGCGCCAAGCCCATGCACGCGCCGAAGACCCCCTTCTTCGCGTCGGTCCGCACACAGAAGCGGTCGTAGAGCGGCTCGGCGACCTCCGGCCGCGCCGCCTTGACGTAGCTCGGCCGCGTCCCCTTGCGCGCATCGCCGTAAAGCGTGAACTGACTGACGCAGAGGATCTCCCGCTCCGGCCCGAGCGGCTCGTTCATCCGCCCCTCCGCGTCGTCGAAGATCCGCAGCGCCAGCACCTTCTCGGCGAGCCGGTCGCACTCCGCCTCGCCGTCCCCCACGCCGACCCCCAGCAGCACCACCATCCCCGCCTTGATCTGCGCCACCCGCGTCCCCTCGACGTCCACCGCCGCCTGGCTGCACCGTTGGACGAGCGCCCGCATCGTGCGCAGTCTACGGGGCCGTTGGACACCATCGTCCGAGCACTCAGGGGATATCTTTCCGCATCGTGGAGGGGAGGGCCGCGATCGAGATCGAACGCCCGCGCTCGGTCTGGCAGGTGATCGGCACCACCGTCGACCTCTACTTCCGCGTCCCGTTCCTCTTCCTCGTCCTGGCCGCGGTCGTGGTGGTCCCCTACGAGCTCGCGGTGCTGGCGGTGACCGGCGCCGGCCCACTCGCCGTGGGACACACGGGCTTCATCACCTCCAACCTGGTCTCGCTCGCCGACTACTTTCTCGCCACCCCGCTCATCTCGGCGTTCCACGTACATGCCGTCCGCGATGTGGGCGAAGGCGCGCAGCCACGGCTTGTCCCGACCCTCCGACAGAGTTTGTCCACGCTGCCGATCGTCGCCCTTGCGACCGGCGTGGCCTGGGTCGGGATCACGATCGGTCTCGTCGCCCTCGTCGTTCCCGGTGCGCTGCTGCTGGCGAGGTGGGCCGTGGTCGCCCAGACCGCGGCACTCGAGGGTGGCGGCTGGACCGGCGGAGTGGCGCGACCTCAGGTGGAGGCGCTGAGGAACTCGACAGCGCGGGCGGCGACCAGGTCGGGGGCCTCGTCGGCGATGAAGTGGCCGCAGCCGGAGACGAGCTCGACGCGCATGTCGTCGGCGTGGCGCTGCCAGCCGGCGAGCATCCTCGGGCGCAGGGCGGCGTCGTCGGTGCCGTGGAGGTGGAAGGTCGGGACGGTGAGGTGCGCGCCGGCGTAACGGCCGCGGATGATCGCGGGCTGCTCGCGGAGCTGGAAGGTCCGGTACATCTGGACGCAGGCGCGGGCGCGGTCGGGTTCGGCGAGGTTGTCGCTGAAGATGTGGAGCGTCTCTGCGTCGAAGTTGTCGCGGACGACGGAGGCGCCGCGGAGGACTTTGGGCACGAGGGTGCCGCTGGTGTGCAGGCGGTAGCCGAGGAAGGGCGAGGCGACCACCAGCTGGTAGGCGAAGCGCCACATCTCCGGCACGACCATGCGCGTGCTCACCCACGGCGGGAGGATGTTCAGGGCGAGGTAGCGCTCGACGCGCTCCGGCGCCCACAGGCAGAGCAGGTAGCCGATCCAGCCGCCCCAGTCGTGGCCGACGAGCTTCACCCGCTCGAGGCCGAGCGCGTCGAGCACCGCCAGCACGTCATCGGCGAGGTTCTCCTTCTCGTAGCCGTCGCGCGGCGCGTCCGACCAGCCGAAGCCGCGCAGGTCCATCGCGATCGCCCGGTGCCCGGCGTCCGCCAGCTTCGGCAGCAGGAACCGCCACTCGTACCAGTGCTGCGGCCAGCCGTGCAGGCAGAGGACGACGTCGTCGCCCTCCCCCGCTTCGGCCAGGTGGAAGCGCAGTCCGCGCGCCTCCAGGTAGCGGTGGCGGATGCCGCTGACGCGCGGCGGCTCCGCCATCGCCTGAGCTCCTTGCCCGACTAGCCGACCGTCGCCGCGGTGCGGCGGAAGTCCTCGAGCTGGGCGCTCATCGACTCGAGGTTGCAGGCGACCAATTCCGGCCAGGCCTTGTCCGGATGGTCCTGGATCGTCTTCAGGCCGTTGCCGCTGATGATCGCGACGACGGTCTCGTCCGGCGCGATCTTGCCCTTCGCCGCGAGCTGGCCGAGCGAGGCGATCGTGGTGCCGCCGGCGGGCTCGGTGAGAATGCCCTCGGTGCCGCCGAGCAGATCGATCGCCTCGAAGACCTCCGCGTCGCTGACCGTCCCGGCCGAGCCGCCGCGGCTGCGCACCGCGTCGATCACCAGCGGACCGTCGCCGGGCGCGCCGATCGCCAGCGAGTGGACGGCGGTGTCCGGGGACTGCGGCTCGAGCTCGCCGCCCTCGAGGATCGCGGTCGCGATCGGGTTGCAGCCGTCCGCCTGGGCGATGTTGATCTTCGTGCCCGCGGTCTCGGCGAGGCCGACCATCTCGAGCTCGTTCAGACCCTTGTGGACGCGCGAGGAGAGCGTGCCGCCGGCGGCCGGGATGACGAAGTGGTCCGGCGCGACCCAGCCGAGCTCCTCGACCACCTCGAAGGCCACCGTCTTCGCCCCCTCGGCGTAGAAGGGACGCAGGGTGATGTTCGCGAACTCGATCCCGCTCGCCAGCGAGAGCTCGCGGCAGGCGCGGTTGGCCTGGTCGTAGTTGCCGTCGAGCTGACAGACCTGGGCGCCGAGCGCGCGACAGGCCTTCGCCTTCCCCTTCTCCATGTTGCCGGGGTAGAAGACGTACGCCTGGGCGCCGGCCTTCGCCGCCAGCGACGCGACCGCGGTTCCGACGTTGCCGGTCGAGACGCAGCCGACCTCGTCCTTGCCCAGCTCCAGGAGGCGGGCGATCGCCATGCCGACGACCCGGTCCTTGTAGGAGAGCGACGGCCGGTTGGTCGAGTCGTCCTTCAGGTAGAGGTTCCTGAGGCCGAGCTCGGCACCGAGCCGATCGGCCTTGATCAGCGGCGTCATGCCGGCGAACTGCGCAACCCGCGCCTGCGCGTCGGCAGCTGTGATCGGCATGAGCTCCTCGAAGCGCCAGACGTTCCGCGGCCGGTCGGTCAGGCCGTGCTCGGCGACGACCTCCTTGGCGCGCTCGTAGTCGTAGTCGATGTCGAGGCCCTCGCCGCAGGCCGGGCACTTGAAGGCCCGGTCCAGCAGCGGGGTGCGGTAGCCACAGTCACGACAGACGAGTTCGGTCGCGCAGGACCTGGTTCGCCGGCCGATAGGCCCCTCCAGATGCTGCGTCGCGTTGCTCATCAACTTCCTCCTTGGCTACCGCCGAAGCGGCTCGTTCTTGTCGTGACGCCGGCGGCGTCGGGTATCGGTGTCATAAGTGTGATGCACGGGGGTCGTTCCGGTCAACGCATTTCACGTAAATATTCGGATAACCCCTCCAATTCCGCTCCTCAAGGTAGCGGAACCATCGGGCCGCTCATAGGGGAGCGGTCTTTTGTCTGTGGAACGGTTGTCTGCGCTTCGAAACGATGGGCGCACATGACCCAGACGGATCATCGGCACCGAAGGGCCGCGGGTTGACCCCGCAGGAGCGCTTCGCCTACAACCTGCGCCGCCGGCGCATCGCGATCGGCATCTCTCAGGAGGAGCTCGGCGAGCGGACCGAGCTGCACCGCACCGAGATCTCCCTGCTCGAGCGGGCCGGACGCGAACCGCGCTTCGCCACCCTGCTGAAGCTCTGCGGGGCGCTGTCCACCACCCCGGACCTCCTCTGCGAGGGGACCGGCTGGGACCACCAGGCGCGGCGCTTCACGGTCAAGCAGCCTAAAGACAGCTGACGCCCGGCGACCGGCGGCCCGCGACCGAGGTCCGCGCGGCGTGGCGCGGGAGGCGCGAGGCGTGGCGCGCGAGGCGTGGCGCGCGAGGCGCGCGGCGGGGCGAGGCGCGCGGCGGCGCGAGGCGCGAGGCGCGCGCGGCCGCGGACGGTTCGCGCGCATACTTCTCGTCACGGGGGCCCCTATCCCGTGACGAGAAGAAATGTGAGGCGGGGCGGCGCCGACTGCGCATCGGCGCCTCGTGGGATCGGGTCGTGACGAACGCGATCCCCAGCTCAGCGCCAGGTCCTCCTTTGCCACCCCAAGGCGGTTTCCCTGTCTGAGTGAGCCCCGCCTCGCCTGCCGGTTGATCCGCCGACAGGGTGACATTCATAACAGACTCGGTTAGTCCAATCAAGGCCACCTGAACATAAAAGGTCACCTTGCCTTAGGTACGCAGGAGGCTCCTTTTGAGTTCAATCGGGTCTGCCTACCCGGAGGACGCGGGAGTTATGCGTGGCGGAGGGCTCGGCGCGCTGACGGGACGTGGAGAAGCTGTCGCCCGGGGCGGCTGCGGCGGCGGAAGCCGGCGCCTCGGGGCCTGCGCCGCGACAAGCTGGCGCCCGGGCGGAAGCTGGCGCCTGGGGCCCCTGCGCCGGGGGAAGCTGTCGCCCGGGGCGGCTGATCGGGGGTCCTGGCAGGCTGTGACCCCCGATCAGCCGCCCAGGTCGGGAGGTGGTGCGGGAGACGCCGGGGGTTCGTCACGCCTCCGTGGGCTTCTCCACGGAGGCGTGAG
>JBPYFM010000186.1:0-9944 GCA_051986435.1 Solirubrobacterales bacterium
CGCGACGCAGAGGGTCGAGGACGGGCAGGAGACCCCGCGCAGGTTGCCGCGCAGTTCGCCGCCGCCGCTGACGTGGCCGATCGTCCAGGCCG
This sequence comes from Solirubrobacterales bacterium, assembly GCA_051986435.1. Taxonomy (GTDB): domain Bacteria; phylum Actinomycetota; class Thermoleophilia; order Solirubrobacterales; family 70-9; genus VAYN01. The sequence continues at coordinate 93 of JBPYFM010000186.1, forward strand.
AGGCGCCCGCGGTGGGAGCGGTCGACTGGATCACGACGCCTTCGCCACCGACCCCGATGCAGAAGCCGCTGCCTTCGCAGTTCATGCCGAAGATGGTTTCCCCGTCGCCGAGGTTGAGGTTGGTCAGCGTCCACGGCGATGCGGCCTGGGCAGAGGCGGCCCCCACTGCCCCGAGGAGGGCGGCGGCGAGGGCGAGGATCAGGGCGAGACGGCGCACGGCGAGGTTTTTATCGAGAGCGAAGGAGGAATTCGCGTTTGGGCGTCGACGTGCAAAATTTCACGCTCTCCGGGGAGCGCCGATCACCCTCAGGTGACCTTTGTCCGGCGATCGCCTGCACTGAGCGCGAAAACCCGCACGGTTGCGTGGAGTTTCGCTCTCGCCTGCCTCCTCTTCCTGGCGCTCGCCCCGGCCGCCCACGCGGGCTCCCGCGGCTCCGGCGGCGCCGGCTCCGGCGGCGTCTCCTCCACCTACTCCGGCGAAACCGTCGAAACCCCCTCGATCCCGGCCACCCCGGCCGAAACCGAAGTCCCCGGCATCAGCGAACCGAGCGGCGTCCCGATCCCCTCCCCGACCACGCCGACCGGCCCGACCGTCCCCGGCGCCCTCGCCACCTTGCGCGGCAGTCGCGCCATCGCCCCGGCCTCGGCGCCGCTCGCGGTCAAGCAGGTGATCGCCGCCGCCAACCGGATCCGCACCACGCCCTACATATGGGGCGGCGGGCACCTCAGCTGGGTCGCCACCGGCTATGACTGCTCCGGCTCGGTCTCCTACGCGCTGCACGGCGGCAAGCTGCTCGAAGCGCCGCTCGTCTCCGGCTCCTTCATGACCTGGGGCGAAGCGGGGCCGGGCAGGTGGATCACGATCTACGCCAACAAGGCGCATGTCTACATGGTCGTCGCCGGCCTCCGCTTCGACACCGGCGGAGACATCGCCGGTGAAACCGGCCCCCGCTGGCACGCCGAACCGCCCTACCCGAAGGGCTTCGTCGTCCGCCACCCGGTCGGGTACTGAGCGCCCCCTCCGGGTAAACCTCCCGCGAACCCCATGTTGATGGGCCGAAAAACCACGATATACGTGGTTTTTCGGCCCATCAACATGGGGTCATCAACATCCGCGACAGAGGAGTCCGATCGCCGACGAGGCCGGCCTGACCCTGGTCGAGCTGGCACTGGCCTGGTCCTGCGCCGCGACGGGGTCGCGGCGGCGATCCTCGGCGCCTCCCGCCCCAAGCAGGTGCACGCGAACGCCGCCGCCGCCGGCAAGGAGCTCTCCGCAGACATCCTCGCGGCAATCGACGAGGCCCTCGGCGATGCGCCCCAGAAGGAGCCGATCCTTGCGCCGCTGGCGGAGGTAGGGGTGAAGCACCGGTAGAGGGCGTGGCCCCTGCCGAGTGCCGCGGAGGCTTGTCCGACCCGGCCCGGCTGAGGTCGGCCAGGCATCCGCGACGGCCCGACGGTCCGAGGCGCCTGCGAGGGAGGACGACACGCTTTCGTGCCCTGTTCCGGGGTCCGTAACGGGCTGCGTGCGAGAGGCCGTTGCAGAGCATGCACGGATCCGTGGAGAAGGACACCGAAGGCGCGCGAGGTCACGCCTCCGTGCGCCTTCCCGTCGCCGATCGGGCGCCCCGAATCGCAACCCGTAGTCATTGGTCACCCTGTGGGTGACCAATGACTACGGGTTGGCGCCGGCCGCATGGAGCGGTCGCGGAAGGCTCACGACTCGCTCACGATCCTCACGGAAGCGTGACGAATCCTCGGCGTCTCCCGCAACAACCTCCGACCCGGGCGGCTGATCGGCGACCTCAGGCAGCCGGGTCGCGCCTCGAGGGCTGCGGCGAGGGAGGCTGTCACCTCGGGTCCCCCCGACTGGCTCCTCTTGGCTGGGTGTTGGGGAAGCCGGCGGGTCGGGGCGGCTGATCGGCGCGACCTTTCCCCTACGCAGCCCCTCGCGCCGGCCGGCCCCCCTCCCCGCACACAGCGGAAAGATTTCGGACGTCTGATTGAAAAGGACCCTTTCGAAAGCTATCTTTCGACAATGTCCGAGGGAGTTCTCCAACTCACCGACCCGCGTGCGCTGCGCGCCGTGGCCCATCCGACCCGGTTGAAGCTGATCTCGTTGCTGCGCCGGTTCGGGCCGCTGACCGCGACGCAAGCCGGGGAGCGGATCGGTGAGAGCGCCTCGGGCTGCTCGTTCCACCTGCGCTCGCTCGCCAAATGGGGGTTGGTCGAGGAGGCGGGAGGCGGGCGTGGTCGCGAGCGGCCGTGGCAGGCGACCGCGAGCGGCCACGAATGGCCGGCGCGCGGCCCGAGTGAGGAGGTCGACGAGGCGGGGGACCTCCTCACCCGGGTCGTCGTCGAGCGCTGGTTCGAGGAGGCGGCGCAGTGGGTCGATCGGCGCCACGAGGAGCCGCACGAGTGGACCGACGCGGCGATGGCCGGCGACCGGATGATCGCCGTCACGCCGGCCGAGCTCGAAGACATCGACCGCCGGATCGACGAGATCCTCGCCCCCTACGCGGAACGCGTCCGCGTTCCCGATTCCCAGCCCGAGGGCGCCCGCACCGCGATCTTCATCCAGCTCGGCTTCCCCTTCGCCGACGAACCGCCGCCCTGATGCGCCGCCGCATCCCCAAGCTGCTGCGGGTCAACCGCCCCTTCCGCAACTACTGGACGGGGCAGACCATCTCGCTGTTCGGCGACCAGATCGCGCTCCTCGCGATCCCCCTGCTCGCCGTCCTCACCCTCCACGCCAACGCGGAGCAGATGGGCTTTCTGGCGGCGGTGGAGTTGGCGCCGAGCCTCCTCTTCGCCTTCCACCTCGGCGCCTGGGCGGACCGCCGCCGCAACCGCCGGGCCCTGCTCATCACCGCCGACCTCGGCCGCGCCTTCCTCCTGCTCGGGCTGCCGGTGGCCTCGATCTTCGGCGTCCTCACCCTGCCCGTCCTCTACGTCGTCGCCTTCCTCACCGGCACTCTCGGCATCCTCTTCATGGTCGCCGAACAGACCGTCTTCACCTCGCTGGTGCGCCCGCGCGAATACGTCGAGGCGAACTCGCTCCTGATCGGCAGCCGCTCGGTCGCCGTGGTCGGCGGCAAAACGCTCGGCGGGCTCCTCGTCGCCGCCGTCACCGCGCCGGTGGCGATCGCGATCGACGGCGTCAGCTTCGTCCTCTCGGCGCTCTTCGTCCACCGCACCGAGGTCCCCGAGCCGCCCGCCGCCCCGCGCGACTCGGGCGGCCTCGCCGCCGGCGTCCGTTTCATCCGGCGCACACCGCTGCTGGAGGCCTCGCTGCTCGGGACCGCCACCTTCAACCTCTTCAACACCGCCTTCTGGGCGCTGATCGTCCTCTTCGCGACGACCGAGCTGCACCTCGGCTCCGGCGCGATCGGCGTCGCGCTCGGGGTGGGCGCCCTCGGCAGCGTGCTCGGCTCGGCGATGGCGCGGGGCCTCGCCGCCCGGATCGGCCTCGGCAACGCGATGATCCTCTCCTTCGTCCTCGCCCCACTGCCGCTGGTCCTGGTGCCGCTCTCGCCCGGCCCGCCCGCCCTCTCGGTGGCGCTGCTGGCGATCGCCGAGTTCTTCTCCGGGATCGGCGTGATGATCCTCGACGTCGGCCTCTACTCCTTCCAGGCGGCGGTGATCCCGGACCAGCTCCGCTCCCGCGTCTGGGGCGCGATCCTCTTCGTCAACTGGGGCATCCGCCCCCTCGGCGCGCTCGGCGGCGGCCTCCTCGCGGGCGCCATCGGCCTGCGCCCGACGATGTGGATCGCCGCGGTCGGCGGCCTCGCGGGCGTCCTCTGGCTTCTCCCCTCGCGGATGTCACAGGTCCGTGACGTCGGCGAGGACGGCGTCGCGGCAGCCGCTCCGTCCGCCGAGGCCGACGTCCCGGTCGCGGTCCCTTAGGGCCAGATCGCCCGGCGGTCCGCTGCGATCCGCGCGAAGAAGTCACGGTCTTTCTCCGTCTCGGGCGCACTTGCGCGCGCCTCGGTCACGAAGTGGGGACTGATCTGCCGGCCGCACTCGAGGAAGAGCGGATTGGTCGCGTCGATCAACGCGTCTGACCCGGCCTCGGGGACGGCGGAGTCGACGAAGACGAGGACGTCGATGTCGGAGCGAAAGGGCTGGTGAGGACGTCGATGTCGGAGCGGAAGGGCTGGTGGCGTGCCCACATGTCCTTGCGGGCCGCCGAGCCGAAGAGCTCGACCCGGTCGAGGCGGCTGCCGAAGTGATCGCGGAGGAGGTCGACGTGGCTGTCGAGGCAGCGGCGCTCGTCGTCGTCGAGGGTCGACACGTCAATCTCGCGGGCGGCTGGTCACTGCACGTTCTTTCCCCGAATGCCCGCCACCGCGTGGGCTTAACCACGGTTTGCGCGCAAACTTGCACAATGGAAACGTGGGTGTAATCGGCGACACCCTGTCCGAGGCGCGGACCAGGCGGGGGGTGGACCTCGAGGAGGTCCATGCCGCGACGGGCATCCGCCCGCGCTACCTGGAAGCGATCGAGCAGGAAGATTGGGACGCTCTGCCGGAGGAGTTCTACGCGCGCTCCTTCATCCGCAAGTACGCGCGGTATCTGGACGTGAACCCCGATCCGCTGGTGGAGGAGTACCGGCGGCTGCGCGGGGGCGGGCCGCGGGGCGGCGACGCGCCGAGCTCGCCCTTCGCGCGGACCAGCTCGCGGCGGGCCGAGGCGCTCCGCCGGCGGCGGAAACGCCAGGGCGTCTACGCGTGGGTCGGGGCCGTGGCGCTGCTCGCGGCGATCGTCATCGCAATCGTCCTGCTCTCCTCCGGCGGCAGCGAAAACGGTGGGGCGAAGCAGGGAAGCAACGCCGCCGGCCACGCGAAGGGCAAGGCGGGCGGGGAAGGCGCGGGCACCGGCCACAAAGGGGCGGGCGGCTCCGGCAACGCCGCGAAGAAGACGACGCAGGGCGTCAAGCTCGAGATCGAACCGACCGGCGAAGTCTGGGTCTGCGTCATCAACGGGGCGGGGAAGCGGCTGGTCGACGGCCAGACGCTGGTCCCCGGCGAAACGATGGGCCCGTTCCACTCGCGCTCCTACGCGGCCGCGTTCGGCAACGGCTCGGTGCGGATCCTGGTCGACGGGATGCTCGCCAAGACCGGGTCGGCCCCGAGCCCGATGGGGATCGCGGTCGACCCGCACGGGAAAGTCCACGAACTGCCGGAAGGCGAACGCCCGAACTGCGAATAACAGGACTGTTTGATTTGACGCACACCTAGGTGCTACTGTGCCACTATAATGGCACAGTCGGGAAACCCAGCCGCGGCGCCGAATCCGTTCGCCGTCGACCCTGACGACGACCTCTCGGTCGGCCTCCAGCTGACGCTGCGCCTGCGGGCGCTGATCGCCACGGGCCGCCTCCCGGCAGGGGAGCGGCTGCCGAGCGTGCGCCGCCTCGCCGAGTGGGCGGGTGTCAACCTGAACACCGTCCGCGCGGTCTACGCCGGGCTGGAAGACCAGGGCCTGGTCGCCGGCCACCACGGCCGCGGCACCTTCGTCGCCGACGGCGTGCGCACCGCGCCCGAGCTCGAGGAGATCGCCAACGAGGCGATCCGCAGGGCCCGCGCCGCCGGCCTCTCCGCGCGCGACCTCGCCGAGGTCGCCCTGGTCTGCGCCGCGATCCCGGGCGACGCGCTCGGGGACGCCGACGCCGCGCCCGCCCCCGGCGCCATCGACGCCGCCGAGGCCGAAGCGATCGGCGTCCGGCAGGAGCTGCGCCGCCAGATCGGCGTGCTCGAGCGCGAGCTCGCCGACTTCGCCCGCTACATCCCCACCGACATGCCGACCGCACCGCGCGTCACCTCGGCGCACGTCGCCGGCGTCGAGGAGTTGGAGCAGACCCGTGACACCCTCGTCGCACAACTCTCGGAGGCGCGCCGCGCCGCCGAGCGCCGCGCCGGCGAGGAGGCCCGCCGCCGCGCCGGCGAGGAGTCCGTCCGCGAGGCAGGGGAGGCCGGGCCGCTGGCCCGGGCGATGGGCTGGTGGCGGGCGAAGCGGTAGGTCGCACGCTCGGGCGGGTCGCGCCGCTCTTCGAGGAAGTGGGGAGCCTGGTCATCCTCACCGCCCGCACGGTGCGCTCCGCGATCCGCGCGCCCTACCCCTACGGCGAGGAGCTGGTGGAGCAGATCGTCTTCGCGATCCGCCTCTGTTGGGTGCCGCTCCTCGCCTCCACCTTCGCCCTCAACCTCGGCGCCCCGGGGCTGCAGGCGGCCGGGCCGCTGCACGTCTTCGGCTCGCTCGACCGCCTCGGCGGCTTCTTCGTCCTCACCGCGATCCGCTGGATCGGCCCGATCGTCACCGCGATCGTCGTCGCCGGCGTGGCCGGGACCGCGATCACCGCCGACCTCGGCGCCCGCAAGATCCGCGAGGAGCTCGACGCCCTCCAGGTCCTCGGCGTCGACCCGGTGAAGAACCTCGTCGTGCCGCGCTTCCTCGCGCTGGTCGTGGTGACCTCGCTGTTCGACGCGCTGGCGATCGTCTTCGGCCTTGCCGCCGGGATCCTCGCCGAGCTGATCTACCACCAGAGCCTGGGCGGCTTCTTCGCCACGCTCTTCTCCAACGCGACGACGACCGACGTCTGGGGATCGGTGCTGATGTGTTCGATCTTCGGCGCGATCATCGCGGTCGTCTGCTGCTACAAGGGGATGACGGCGTCGGGCGGCGCGGCCGGGGTCGGGCGGGCGGTCAACCAGGCGGTGGTGATCTCGCTGGTCGCGGTCTCGGCGTTCAACTACGTCTTCACCGCGGTCTTGCTGGCGACGCACCCGGAACTGCAGACGATCCGATGAAGGGACGGGCCGGTCGGTGAGCGGGGTCGGCGAGGGCGGAAGTCGGGGTGACCCTTCTCTCACGAACAGCGGGGAGGTTCGTTCAGGGTCACCCCGACTCCCGCCGCTCGGGGCGCTGCCGGCCATTCCCTGGCTCGACTCGTTCGGGGAGATTTCGCGCTTCGGGGCGCGGGTGGGGGGACTGGTGTGGAGCGGGCGGGCGCTGCGGTTCTTCGGCGAGGCGATCAGGCAGGCGGGGATCTTGATCTTCGGCTCGGCGCTGGTGATCTGGGCCGTGGTGTTCGTCTACGGGCTCCAGTGCGGGATCCAGGGCGCCTACTTCTTCCGCGCCAACGGGGCGCCCGCCTACGCCGGCCTGTTCGCCGCGTTCTGTGACCTGCGCGAGGCGCTTCCGTACTCCTTCGGTTACATCCTCTCCGCGAAGGTCGGGACCGGGATCGTCGCCGAGCTCGGCGCGATGCGGATCAACGAGGAGATCGACGCGCTCGAAGTGATGGGCGTGCCGCCGGTCACCTTCCTCTGCGGCTCGCGGCTGCTCGGCGCCTGGATCGCGCTGCCGTTCATCTACCTGGTCGGGATCGGCTGCATGTACCTGGCGAGCTACCTCGCCGTGGTGCAGCAGATCGGCGACGTCTCCAGCGGCGGCTACTCGCTGATCTTCTGGATGTTCCAGGACCCGACCGACGTCGTCTACTCGATCGTCAAGGGGATGACGATGGCGACCGTGATCGTGCTGGTCGGCTGCTATTACGGCTTCAACGCCTCGGGCGGCCCGGTCGGGGTCGGCACCGCGACGGCGAAGTCGATGGCCCTCAACATCGTCGCCGTCCACATCATCGGCATGGTCGGGACGCTGGTCTTCTGGGGCGCCAACCCGCGCCTCCCGATCGGCGGTTGAGCACGCCGTCGACGGGCCGAAAAGCACGCCTATAAGGCGTGTTTTCGGCCCGTCGACATCGGGCACTAAAGGGTGTGAACGAATGGGACCTCATCTGGAGGCTCGGCCTCGCACTGCTGCTCTCGGCGACGATCGGGCTCGACCGTGAGTTGCGCCAGAAGAGCGCCGGACTGCGCACCTACACGCTGGTCGGGCTCGGCGCCGCGCTCTTCATGCTGATCTCCAAGTACGGGTTCTTCGACGTGTCCGGCCCCGGCGTCGCCCTCGACCCCTCGCGCGTCGCCGCCCAGATCGTCTCCGGCATCGGCTTCATCGGCGCCGGGCTGATCTTCGTCCGCCAGGACGCGGTGCGCGGGCTGACGACCGCCGCCGGGGTCTGGCTCGTCGCCGCGGTCGGCGCTGCCGCGGGCGCCTCGATGCCGGTGCTGGCGATCGCCACGACCGCCGCCTACTTCTTCACCGTCCACGTCATCGCGCCGCTGGCCCAGCGGCTGCCCGCCTCGCCGTACGCGCCGGCCGCGGTGCGGGTCGTCTACGAGGACGGGCACGGGACCCTGCGCTCGGTCCTCAAGACCTGCACCTCGCGCGACTTCAGCGTCGCCGACGTCAACGTCGAGCGGGACGGTCACCCGATGGCCGTCGCGGTGTCGCTCGAGGTCCGCGGACACGGCTCGGTCGCCGCGCTCGCCGCCGACATCAACGAGATCGAGGGCGTCGAGCGGGTCGCCGCGGGCGACGTCAAGGAGATCTTCGAATAGCGCCCGGGCCCCGGTCGCGCCGCGCCGCCGCGGTTGCAGACGGCGCGCCTGAAAGCTCCGCTTAAGGTCGGACGGGTATAAGTCCGCGACCGACTGCCCCTGGTCGGTATCCGACAACCGACCCTCGGGCAGGAGCAACAGCGTGAACGATTCACCGCAGGACGCCGGCGACGGCAAGGCAAGGGCGTACTGGCGCGAGTCGGTGGCGGACTTCGAGCGGCCCTCGGTCCCGCGCGCGATCCTCGACCTCCTCCTCTCGGCGGTCGCCTACGTGGCGCTGATGGTCTGCATGTACCTGCTGGTCGCCGACCACCTCTGGCCGGCGCTGGCGCTCTCGGTCCCGACCGCGGGCTTCCTCTTGCGCACCTTCATCGTCTTCCACGACTGCGCCCACGGCTCGTTCCTGCCCGGCAAGCGCGCCAACCTCTGGGTCGGCCGGATCGTCGCCCTGCTCGTCTTCCAGCCGTTCGCCAACTGGCGCCACAACCATGCGGTCCACCACGGCACCTCCGGGGACCTCGACCGCCGCGGCCAGGGCGACGTCCAGACCCTGACGGTCGCCGAGTACATGGCGCGCGACCGCAAGGGCCGCCTCGCCTACCGCCTCTTCCGCAGCCCCGCCGTCCTCTTCACGATCGGCCCGCTCTGGTCGCTCCTCTTCGGCCCGCGCTTCTGGAACAAGAACATGCGCCCGCGCCAGATCCACAGCGTCTGGCTGACCAACATCGCGCTCCTCGTCCTCGTCGGCGCGACGGTCGCGGTGGTCGGCCCGGTCGACTGGCTGCTGGTGCAGATGCCCGCCGCGATGATGGCCGGCATCGCCGGCGTCTTCCTCTTCTACGTCCAGCACCAGTTCGAGGACGCCTACTGGGAGACGGGGGAGACCTGGGACTACGCCGACGCCGCGCTCAAGGGCAGCTCCTACCTCAAGCTCTCCCCGGTGCTCCGCTTCTTCAGCGGCAACATCGGCCTCCATCACGTCCATCACCTGAGCGCCAAGATCCCCAACTACAACCTCCAGCGCGCCCACGAGGAGAGCCCGATCTTCGCCGACGTCCCGGTCCTCACCCTCGCCGACGGTGTGCGCTCCCTGCGACTGAAGCTGATCGATCCTGCCGGGGGCCGGTTGCTCACGTTCCGCGAGGCCCGCGAATTGACGGCCCACGCCCGAGCCTCCTCGTCCCTGGCGACGAGCTCGGCGGTCTGAGGGGCGGGGGGCAGGCGGCGCGACGCCGGCCGGCGCCTCGGGGGCCTGTGGCGGGGAAGCTGGCGCCTCGCGCGCCTGCGGCGGCGGGCTGGCGCCTCGGGTTGGCGGCTGCGGCGGCCGGCCGGCGCCCGGGGCGCCTGCGGCGGGGGGAGCTGTCGCCCGGGGCGCCTGCGGCGGAGGAAG
>JBPYFM010000187.1:0-17691 GCA_051986435.1 Solirubrobacterales bacterium
TGACGGATCCGTGGGACTCCCGTCGCTCCCCGTTGACGCTCCCGCGACCCTTCCTCCACTCATCGAAGACCCGGCCCTCTCGGCCACGGCCACAGCCTGCCCGGGCCGTGGCCGAGAGGGCCGGGTCGCTTTCCGGACGCCTACGCCGTCGGTCGTGCGACCAGCAGGTACTGGTAGGTGGTCAGGCGGCGGTGGGTCGAGGGTTCGTCGGTGCCCAGCGCGGTGAGGAAGCGGGTCAGGTGGTCGACGGTGGGGGGCGGGGGCTGGGAGAGGGTCGTGGTGGCGGCGGACTCGACCGTGAAGCCGCACTCGGTGAGCATGAGCTGGGCCTCGGTGAGGGTGAAGAAGTGGACGTGGGTGCGGTCGAGGAGGCCGGCGTCGGCATAGGGCCAGCGGTCCTGGGTGAGGAGGGGGAGGACGACGCTCCAGTGGGCGACGTTGGGGAGCGAGCAGACGAGGGCGCCGTGGTCGGCGAGCCAGGGGCGGAGGACGCGGAGGAGGCGGTGGGGGTCGCGGAGGTGCTCGAGGACGTCGCCGAAGACCATCGCGTCGAAGCTGCCGCGCTCGAAGGGGAGGTCGTCGAGGTTGTCGAGGTCGGCCTCGACCACGGCGTCGAGGCGCTCGCGGGCGCGGGCCGCGGCGTCGGGAGAGAGCTCGAGGCCCATCACCTCGATGCCCCGCTCCTCGCGCAGAGCGGCGCCGAGCGCACCCGCGCCGCAGCCGACGTCGAGGACGCGGCGCGCCTCGGCAGGCACCAGCGCGCGGAGCTCCGGGCGGTCGAACTCGAAGTAGTGGTCCTCTTGCGGGGTCATACGGAGAGGACGGTCGGGTGCTTGCGCCGGAAGGCGGCCTTGTCGGCGGCGATCGTCTGGTCGATCCAGGCGCGGAGCGCCGGGTCCTCGGTGCGAACGGTCGCCGAGAGGGCATGGCGGATGCGGGACTCGCCCACGAGCAGCGGCTGCCGGCCGATCGCCCGCAGGCGGACCAAGAGGTCGGTGTCTTGGAACCAGACGCGCAGCGCCGGATCGAAGAACTCGCCGGGCGCGTGGGACATCTCCTCGATGGTGTGTGCGGTGAGGCCGAAGCACCAGGCGGCGAAGTCCTCGCGCATCGCCCCTTCGACGGTCTGCGGGAAGACGACGGCGGCGCCCTGGTCGAGCGCGGCGCGGAGCGGCTCCCACCAGCCCTCGAGCACCTCGACGTCGTCGTTCATCACCACGGCGTAGGGGGTGTCGACGGCACGCAGGCCTGCGTTGACCGGGGCGGTGAAGCCCTGCGGTGGCGAGCCATTGTCGACGAGAACGACCTGGTGCGCCGCCGCAGTGTTGGCGGCGATCGCGGCGAGGCAGGCGCGGACGTGGGGTGCGGTCGCGTCGAGGGTGGGGACGACGATCGTCAGCTCGGCGCGTTCGCCGGGGGCGCGGCGGGCGGCGACAGCGGTGCCCGCCGGCGCGGCGAGCGCCTCCGGGACGGTGACGACAGGTCCGCGGCGAGCGAGCTCCACGCACACGGCCGCGAGCTCGAAGCCGGGCGCAGCCCCGGACGCGGCACCCAAGCAGTCCGCGTCGGCCCGCCGGAAAGCGAGCGCCTGCGTCGAGGTCGGGTGCGCGTCCGGGTCCTCCGGGAGCGCCGCCGCCGCAGCGCTCCGTTGATGTTGATGGGCCGAAAAACCACGTATATCGTGGTTTTTCGGCCCATCAACATCGAGGGCTTGGAGGGCGGTGGGGGAGAGGAGGGCGGGGCCGCGGAGGAGGACCAGGGTTTCGGCCGATGCCTCCTTGGCGGCGCGGATCGCGGAGGGGATGAAGCCCTCGCGGCGCTCGTTGCGCAGGACCTTCACATCGCCGCTCAGGCCGGCGAGCAGGTCGGCGAGGTCGGGGGAGGCGTCGTCGACGAGGATCGCCTCGAAGGTCGGCTCCTCCTCCAGGGCAGCCAACGCCTCCAGGCAGCGGAGCGTGCGCTCGCGCCCTCCCTCAAGGTGGACGATGACGCTGACGGCGGGCACGGTCACCTCACCCCAGGGGAGCGACGGGCTCGCCGAGGCCGGTCACCGCGTCGACGCGGACGGCCCATTCGTCGTCGACGATCTCGAGCTCGCCGTGGCCGAGTCGCAGGCCGTTGACGTAGAGGTCGATCGGGTCTTCGAGCCGGCGGTCGAGCTCGACCACCGCGCCGACCCCGAGCGCCACGACTTCGGCCAGCGACAGCCGCGCCCGGCCGAGCTCCGCCCAGACCCGCATCGGCACCTGGCCGAGCGCGCCGTGGAGCGCCGGGTCGGGCCGACCACCGCCCTCGACCTCCACCGCACCGGCGCGGTGGGCGGTCGTCGCCAGCCGCGCCAGCCCCTCGGCGGCGCCCGGCTCGATCGCCTCCAGCACCTGCACGGCGCGGCGGCTGCCGCTCCGCCCGGGCTTCGCCCGCATCACGCGCACACCCTCGACGCAGAGCCCGAGCCCTTCGCCGACCCGCCCGCCGAGGCGGAGCGTCGCGCCCGGGGCGAGTCCCAGCACCTCCGCCGCCGGCGTCATCGGCCCGGCGATCTCCGCCCGCAGCGCGACCTCGATCCCGGCCATCGCCTCGCGCAGCCGCAGGCCCGTGATCGGGTCCGGCCCCTCCTCGCCGTCGCCTCGCCGCCCGAGGATCCGCTCCTCGACCGGCGCGATCGCGCGGTGGGGCAGCAGCAGCGTCAGCGCGAACTCGTGGTCGAGCATGCGGGCCTGCATCGCCAGCTCCAGGGTGGGCTCGCTGACCGGCGCCCCGCCCGCCGTCTCCAGCTGCGAGTCGATCCCGACCAGCGCCAGCTCGGCCCCGGTGAGGTCGCGCCAGACGGCGGTCAGCTGCCCGAGCATGTCGTCGAAGAGGCGGCGGGCCAGCGCCAGGTCGATCTCGGTGAGGCGGCGGTCCGGGGGCGGCTCCTCCGGCGCGCCGCTCAGCAGCGACTCGATCCCGGCGAGGATGAAGCCGGAGTCGGCGGCCAGCAGGATCTGTGTTTCGGTCGGCTGCAGTTCGACCACCGCGCAGAGGGCGGTGGGGGAGAGCCGCTCGTGGGCGTTCGCCCAGGCGAGCTGGGTCGCCTCGACGAACTCGAGTTCGATCGGCAGCCGCAGCTCCGCCGACAGCCGCGTCGAGCTGGTCCGGCAGAACGCCGCCAGCGCCCGGCCGAGCCGGCGCTCGTGGTCGGGCGTGAACTTGGTCGGACGGGTGAAGTCGATCTTCTTCATCGTGCTCACGAGAGGCCCTCCTCCTGCTCGGCGAGCCCGGCGGACCGCCGTTTGATCTCCTCCAGCAGCGCGGTGCGGCGCTGTTCGGCGAACGTGCGCGCCGCCGCCTCCTCGGCGACCGCGAGATGGCGCCAGACCATCACCGCGAGAAACCAGCAGGCCATGTAGCCGACGACTCCGGCGATCAGCGCGCGCAGCCCGGCGCTCGCCGCGGGCACTCCCGACGAGAGCGCCAGCAACCCGACCAGCACGAACGCCCCGATCCCGCCCCAGCCGCGGGCGAGCTCGATCTGGCGCGTCGCCCGCGGGTGCGCGCTGAGGCGGATCCGCATGTCCTCCTGCGGGACGCCCTCGTCGAGGGGGGACGGCTCGACGCTCATGGGACGACCCTCGAGGCGAGGTCACGCGGGTCGGCCGGCGCCAGCTCGACGACCGTCTCGGCGACGTAGTGGACCGGCAGCGCGGTGCGGATCGCGACGTCGACGGCGGCGCCGACGTAGCTGGTGTCGGCGGCGGCGCTGACGAGGATGCGGTTCGGCTCGAGGCTCCTGAGGTTCTCGTGCATCTCGACCGCGGCCGGGGACGCCGTGCCCGCGCGGACCGCGAGGTGGATCTCGTCGACGCTCGCCGCGCGCAGCGTCACGCCCAGCGACTCGACCGTGACGCCGGTGCTCGGCGCCGCCGCGGGCGTGTCGATCAGGACCAACTGCGCCGACTCGCCGAGCAGCGCGACCGCGAGCTCGTCGTAGGAGATCGCGTCGACCTTGACCCCGGAGCCCTCGAGCATCGCCCGCAGCGACGCGCCCCCGTCGGCGGCTTCGAGCGTGAGGCAGGCGACGTCCTGCCCGGCCGCCGCGTGGGCGGCGGCGACGCGGGCGACCGCCGCCGTTTTGCCGGTGCCGGCTGGGCCGACGACAGCGAGGCGACGGCGGCCCGGGCCGGGGGCCGGGGCGACCGGCAGCCGCAGCGCAAGCTCGTTGCGGACCAGCGTCCGCAGCCGGGCCGGAGTGGCGAACGGGGCCACGTTGGCGACGACCGCGTCGACGACGTCGGCGGCGAGGTCGGCGCCGAGCCCGGCGGCGACCATGCCCTCGCGCAGCGCCGCGGTCCGGCGCGGCTCCGGCATGGGCTCGTCCGCGGGCGCAGCGACCTCCTCCAGCTGTTCCTTTTGCGCCTCATAGGCTGAAAAGGAACGGCTGGGCGCGGGGGCCGACTCGGGCGTCATCTCCTTGAGCAGGTCCGCGAACGGCCTCGCTTCGCTGACCAGGCGCTGGACCGCCGGGGTTTCGAGGCCCTCGCGGGTCGCGGCGTCGTTGCGGACGACGTGCGGTTCGCTCACCGCGGGCGGCTCGATGACCGCTTCGGGGGCTTTGGCCTCGGCTTCCCCGCCGTCGTCATAGACGTCGATCCGCGGGCCGCCCGGGCGCGCGTCGACCTCCACGCACTTCTTCTGGAAGAAGCCGGCGACGCCGCCGATCAATCCCTCGCGGCGACTCAAGATCACCGCCTCTGGCCCGAGGTCGGCGCGGATCTGCGGCAGCAGCTCCTCGATCGACGCCCCCCGATAGGTCTTCGTCTCCGTCGGAACGAGTACGTCACTCATACCTGGACAACCCCCATGTTCTCGACCCGGACTCCGGGCACGATCTCGTTGTAGGAACAGACAGTCAGTTGCGGCAGCGACTGCTCGCACAGTCGCCGCAGGTGCCGGCGGGCGCGGCCCGAGCAGAGCAGCACCGGCCGCGCGCCCTGGGCCAGCGCCGAGTCGAGCTGGCGCCCGAGCGCGGCGACCAGCGCCTGGGCCCGCGAGGGCTCCATCGCCAGCTGCTCGCCGTCGGGCGTCTGGGCCAGCGATTCGCCGATCTCCTGCTCGATCGCCGGATCGAGCGAGATCGCCCGCAGCCGCATCGCGCCGTCGAGGTGCGGTGCCGTGATCGTCCGCCCGAGCGCCGCCCGCGCGTACTCGGCGAGCACCGCCGGGTCGCGGGTGAGGCGCGACTTGTCGCCGATCTCCTCGATGATCGCGCCGAGGTCGCGGATCGGCACGCCCTCGCGGAGCAGCGCCTGCAGCACCCGCTGGACCTCGCCGAGCGAGAGCTGCTCCGGCACGACCTCCTCGACCGCCGCCGCGTTCGTCTCCTTCAGCCCGTCGAGCAGCTTCTTCGTCTCCTGGCGGGTGAGAAGCTCGGCGGCGTGGCCGCGGATCGTCTCCGTGAGGTGGGTGGCGACGACGGATTCGGGGTCGACGACGGTGTACCCGAGCGCCTCGGCTTCGGCCCGCGCTTCGTCGGGCACCCAGGTCGCGGGCAGGCCGAAGGCGGGCTCGGTGGTGGGGACGCCGGGCAGCTGGCCGACGCCCTCGCCGGAGTCCATCGCCAGCTGGTGGGCGGGCATGACCCGGCCCCGCGCGACCTCCGAGCCGCGCACCCGCAGCACGTATTCGTGCGAGTCGAGGCCGAGCTCGTCGTGGATGCGGACCGCCGGGATCACCGTCCCCAGCTCGCCCGCGAGCTGCTTGCGCATCGCCCCGACCCGGCCCATCAGGCCGCCGCCCTGGCCGGCTTCGACCAGCGGCACGAGGCCGAAGCCGATCGCCAGCTCCAGCGGATCGACCGCGGTCGCGGTGTCGGCGGTCGGGCCGGCGGGGAACTCCGGCACGCCCGGCCCGAGCTGCGGCGGCGCCCCCGGCCCGCCGGCCAAGGCGAGCTCCCCCGCGGGCGTCGGCAGCCCGTCCTTCATCGCGTAGGCGACCCCGGCCAGCGCCCCGCCGATCAGCAGGAACGGGATCTTCGGCAGCCCCGGCACGAGCGCGAACGCGCAGATCACCCCGGCGGCCACCATCGGTGCCTTGCGCTGGGCGAAGATCTGGCCCGCGATGTCGTTGCCGAGGTCGCGCTCCGACGCCGAGCGGGTGACCAGGATCCCCGCCGCGACCGAGATCAGCAGCGCCGGGATCTGCGCCGCGAGGCCGTCGCCGATCGTCAGCAGCGAGTAGTGCTGCACCGCTTCGGGGAAGGAGAGGCCCTGCTGCATCACGCCGATGACGATCCCGCCGAGCAGGTTGATCATCACGATCAGGATGCCCGCGATCGCGTCGCCTTTGACGAATTTCGAGGCCCCGTCCATCGCCCCGTAGAAGTCGGCTTCGCGGGCGATGTCGTCGCGCCGCTGGTGGGCCTGCTGGTCGGTGATCTGCCCCGCGTTCAGGTCGGCGTCGATCGCCATCTGCTTGCCCGGCATCGCGTCGAGCGTGAACCGCGCGGCCACCTCGGCGACGCGCCCGGCGCCGTTGGTGACGACGACGAACTGGATCACGATCAGGATCAGGAAGACGACCAGCCCGACGACGACGTTGCCGCCGACGACGAAGGTGCCGAAGGCGTGGACGACCGAGCCGCCGTCGCCGTGGAGGAGGATCTGGCGCGTCACCGAGACGTTGATCGCCAGGCGAAACATCGTCGTCAGCAGCAGCAGCGACGGGAACGCGGCGAAGTCGAGGGCCCGCGGGACGTAGAGCGTCGCCACCACGATCGTGATCGCCGAGGCGATGTTGAGGGTGATGAAGAGGTCGATCAGCCCCGGCGGCAGGGGCACGATCATCATCACGACGACGAGGACGACCGCGACCGCGGCGACCAGGTCGGCGTGCGCCATCAGCTTCTTGAAGCCCGCGCTCATGCGGCTGCGCTCGCGATCGGCGCCCGCCGGCGGGCGGTGCGGTAGACGTAGGCGAGGAGCTCGGCGATCGCGCGGTAGAAGTCGGCCGGGATTTCGGCGTCGAGCGGCACCGCGTCGAAGAGCGAGCGGGCCAGCGGCTTGTCCTCGACCACCGGCACGCCGGCCCCTTCGGCGACCTTGCGGATCTCCAGCGCGATCAGGTCCTGCCCCTTGGCGACGACGATCGGCGCCGGCCGCTTGCCGTCGTAGGCGAGGGCGACCGCGAAGTGGGTCGGGTTGGCGACGACGACGTCGGCCCCGAGCACCGCCGACATCATCCGTCCGCGCGACATCTGCTGGGCGCGGCGGCGGATCGAGGAGCGCAGCTCGGGGGAGAGCTGCTCTTCCTTGTGCTCGCGCTTGACCTCCTCTTTCGTCATCCGCAGCTGCTTCTCGTGCTTGTGGCGCTGCCAGAGCAGGTCGATCGCCCCGATCAGCAGGTAGGCCGCCGCCGCCTTCCAGGCGATGCCGGCGGCGAGCGAGGAGATCGCGGCGCCGAAGGCGGGCGGTTCGATGCCGGTCATCGCGGCGAGCTTCGACATGTTCGGCAGCAGCGCCATCGCCGCGATCGCGCCGACGACCGTCACCTTGGTGACCGCCTTCGCCAGCTCCACCCAGGCGTTCGGGCCGAGCAGGTTCTTCGCCCCCTGGATCGGGTTCAGCCGTTTGAAGTCGGGTTTCAGCCCGGCCGGGTTCACGTTCAGGCCGACCTGGCCGAGGTTGACGACCAGGGCCGCCAGGAAGCAGGTGAGCGCGACCGGCGCGATCGCCGTCGCCATCGCCATCCCGGCAGTCCCGGCGAGGCTGCCGAGGCCGGAGCCCGCCGCCTTGTCCGGATGCCCGGCGTCGGCGAGCATCCCCCGCATCGTGTCGCCGAGGCCGCCCGCGATGTGGGGACCGAAGACGGCCAGCGAGCCGAGCGCGGCGACCAGCACGACGGCGCCGTTCAGGTCGGTCGATTTCGCGACCTGCCCCTTTTTGCGCGCGTCCTTACGGCGTTTGGGGGTGGCCTTCTCGGTGCGGTCCTCCTTCGGCATCAGATCACCCCATTCCGATCCCGGAGAGGCCCGTTTCGACCGAGTGCTGGAGCTGGTCGTAGAACCAGGTGCCCATGAACGGCAGCGCCGCGGCGACGACAAGCAGGCCGACGATGATCTTCGCCGGGAAGCCGACCGCGAAGATGTTCAGCTGGGGGACGACGCGGGAGACGACGCCGAAGGCGACGTCGGTGAGGATCAGGGCCAGCAGCACCGGCGCCGCCACCTCGAGCGCCGCGGAGAAGATCCCGATGAACGCGTGGCTGACCGCCGCGGTCATCTTGTCGATCGACGGGAACTCCAGCATCGGCACCAGTTCGTAGGTGCGCGAGAGCCCGCGGATCACCCACGCCTGGCCGTCGATGACGATGAAGACGAGGATCCCGACCATCGCGTAGAGCTGCGACATCGTCCCCGACTGCGTGTTGTCGACGGGGTTGATCAGCGAGCCGAAGTTGAGGCCGATCTGCGTGTCGATCATCGCCCCGGCGGCGTCGACGGCGGCGAAGAGGCAGGCGATCGCCATCGCGAACGCGAGGCCGATGACGATTTCCTTCAGCGCCAGCTCGACGATCCGCACCGCGTCGGCGGGGATCGCCTGGCCGTGCAGGGCGAGCGGCGCGAGGCCGATCGCGATGCCGACGGCGACGATCGCCCGCGCCCGCAGCGGCACCATCGAGGAGGAGAAGGGCGGCGCCAGCAGGAAGAGCGGCGAGACCCGGGCGAGGACGAGGATGAACCCGACCAGGGTATTGCGGTCGAGCGTTTCGATCGTCACGCTCATTCTTCCTTCACCAGCCCGGGGATCGAGTGGTAGAGGTCGGTCGTGTAGCCGACGACCTGGTTCAGCATCCACGGCCCGGCGACGATCAGCACCACGGCGACGGCGAGGATCTTGGGGATGAACGACAGCGTCATCTCCTGGATCTGCGTGACCGCCTGGAAGACCGACACCAGCAGGCCGACGACGAGCCCGGCGAGGAGCAGCGGCAGGCCGACCTTGAACGCGAGCATGAGCGCGTCCGTCGCAAGCTTCATCACCTCGTCCTGGTTCATCAGTGGAAGCTTTCGACCACCGACTGGAAGACGAGCGACCACCCGTCGACCAGGACGAAGAGCAGGATCTTGAACGGCAGCGAGATGAACGAGGGGGGCAGCATGATCATCCCCATCGACATCAGGGTCGAGCTGACCACCAGGTCGATGATCAGGAACGGTAAGAAGATGAGGAAGCCGATCTCGAAGGCTTTCTTCAGCTCCGAGGTGATGAAGGCCGGGATCAGCACGTAGGTCGGCACGTCTTCGCGGGTCTTCGGCTTTTCCACCTTGGCGAGGCCGAGGAAGAGCTCGAGCTCGTCGTTGCCGGTCTGCTTGAACATGAATTCGCGCAGCGGTTCCTCGGCCCGTTCGAGCGCGACCTTGTCGGAGATCTGGTGCGAGGTCAGCGGGTCGAGCGCTTCTTCCTTCATCGCCTTCAGGGTCGGCGCCATGACGAAGAGCGTGAGGAAGAAGGCGATCCCGATCAGGACCTGGTTCGGCGGCGCGGTCGGCGTGCCGAGGCCGGTGCGGACGAAGCCGAGGACGATGAGGATGCGGGTGAAGCCGGTGGTGCAGAAGATCAGTGCCGGGATCAGGGTCAGGCCGCCGAGGAGGATCAGCAGCTGGACCGCGTTCCCGCCGCCTTCGATCTTCATCCCCGTACCGTCCAGGAGCGGAGGGTGTCGAGGGCGCGCCTGCCGAGGTCACCGGCGGGCCCGGCGGCGCCGCCCTTCGAGGGGCCGTCGCTTTCGAGCCGGAGCGGGGAGGGCTCTGGTTCGTCCTCGTCGAGGTCCAGCAGCCCGAGGGCGCGCGCTTCCTCCTCCGAGTAGCTGCGCACCGGGGTGACGCCGTGCTCGCCGGACCCGACGACCAGCACCTCGCGGCCCGCCCGCACCACGTGCAGGGAGCGGTCTTTGGCGAGCGGCAGCGTCGCCACCTGTGCGAGGCCGGTCCCGGCCGCCTTCTTCTCGCGGCCTGCCTTGTACTGCTTCATCACCCAGCGCAGGCCGAAGATCACCGCGAGCACGATCGCCAGGCCGACGATCGTCCGCGCGATCGAGCCGCCGCTCGCGGCATGCGCGCTCGCCGCCGATCCACCGAGGTCGAGCGGCTGCTTTTCGCTGCCTCCCGAGGCGGCGGCGAGGATGAAGTTTGCGGGCAGGTTCATACGGGGTCCGGGCGCGAGCACCCCCGTAATCGGCCTGAACGTCCAGCGCTTTAGCCAGGCACGACCTCCCCTTCGAGGCTCGCGCCCCGATTGCCTGGTTCTGGATTCTCGGCCTCATCACTTTCGGGTGGAGGCGGTGCCGGCTCGACCACCGGGGCCGCGATCTCGGTTATCCGCAGCCCGAGTTCCTCCGCGATCGCGACCACCTCGCCGCGGGCGATCACCCGCCCGTTCACCAGCAGGTCGACCGGGTCGCCGGCCAGCCGCCCGACCGTGACGACGCTGCCGATCCCGAGCGCCAGCGCGTCGCCGATCGTCATCCGCGTGCGGCCGATCTCGACCGCCAGTTCGACCGGCACGTTCTGCAGGCGGCCGAGGTCGGCGCCGCCGTCGACCGGCCCGGCGCCCTGGCCGAGCTCTTCGTAGATCCTGTCTTGGTGTTCGGCTTGCATCTGTCCCTCCATCGCTACTGCACCACCAGGTCGGTGAAGACGACCCCTTTGACTTTGACGTCGGTGGTGCGGTCGACTTCCTTGCGGATCCGCATCTGGAAGTGGTGTCGCTCCTTGCGCGAGGTCAACGCCCCCGCGGGCACGCCGGTCAGGTTGTCGGTGACGATCTGGCGCACCAGCGGTTCCTGTTCGAGCGTGCCGAAGCCTTCAGGCGGGGCCGCGGCCTCGCTGCCCGCGGTCGACTGCCCCGGCGCCAGCACCAGCGCCACGGTCACTTTCGCGTAGCGCCCGCCCGCCAGGTTGAGGAGGAATTCTTTCGGCATCACGTAGACGGTGCCTTCGACCTTCACCTTCGACTCCGACTTCGGCGCCAGCACCATTTTGTAGGCGAGGCCGGCGACGACGAGCACGCCCACCGCGACCAAGATCAGCTTTCTCCGGCCTTTCACCGCGGCACGCCTCCTTCCGAGCTGCTGCCGCGCAGCAGGGCGATTTCGACCCGGCGGTTGCGCGAGCGCCCGCTTTCGGTCGTGTTGGGGGCGATCGGGCGCTCGCCGGCGACACCGCTCGCTTCGAGCCGCGACGCCGCCACTCCCTGGCCGATCAGGAACCGGACGACGCCGGTCGCACGGGCCACGGAAAGCTCCCAATTGCTGGGGAATTGCGAGGTCGAGATCGGCACGTCGTCGGTGTTGCCCTCGACCGAGATCGGATGGCTGCGGTCGACGTTGACCAGGTGGGCGATCTCGGTGAGCAGGGGGGCGGCCTCCGGCTTCAGCGCCGCGCTGCCGGAGGCGAAGAGCACATGGTCGGTGAGCAGCCGGATGACCAGGCCGCGCTCCGTGATCGTCGTCTCGATCGATTCCGAGAAGCCGTGTTCGCGCGAGTAGGCGTCGAGCTTTTCCTTCAGCCTGCGGAACTGTTCTTCTTCGGCCTGCATGGTCGTGGCGTGTGCCCGCGAGGCGGCGAGGGCGGCGATCGCCGCGGCGGCTTTGTGGGTCGTCGCTTCGCTGCCGCCGTCGGGGAGGATCGAGCTGCCGCCGCTCAGGATGTGGGGGCTGAAGGCCTGTTCCAGCGTGTTCTTCAGGGTTTTGAATTTGGAGACGTTCACCGCCGAGATCGAGAAGAGCACGATGAAGAGGGCGAGCAGCAGCGTGATCATGTCGGCGTAGGTGAGGAGCCAGCGCTCGTTGGAGGCGGCGCCGTGCCCGCCGGTGTCGCCGCGCCGCCGTTGCTGGCGTCGTCGCCTGGAGGCGGGGGGACGCATCAGGCCGCCGCCTTCACGGGCTCGGCCTGGCGCTCGGCGGCGCCATTGCCGGCGGGCGCCTCGGCGGCTTTCAACCCACGGCGCTCCTCCGTCGGGACGAAGGCGTCGAGCTTGTCGCCGACGACCCGCGGGTTGTCGCCGGCCTGGATCGCCAGCAGGCCCTCGATCGTCAGTTCGCGCAGCGAGGTCTCGGCGTCGGCGATGCTCTGCAGCTTCGAGGCGACGGGGAGGAAGACGACGTTGGCGGAGGCGACGCCGTAGAGCGTCGCGATGAAGGCGCCGGAGATCGCCGGCCCGAGGGTCGAGGGCTGGTCGAGGTTCTGCAGCACGTGGACGAGCCCGAGGACGGTGCCGAGGATGCCCATCGTCGGCGCGAAGCCGCCCGCTTTCTCGAAGATCGCGCGGTCGGCGGCGGCGCGCCCCGAGGCGCCGTCGATTTCGTTCTCCAGCACCTGGAGGATGACCTCCGGTTCGTTGCCGTCGACTACCAGCTGCAGGCCTTTGCGGGTGAACTCGTCGTCGAGGTCCTCGACGCCGCTCTCCAGCGCCAAGAGGCCCTCCCGCCGTGCCTTCTCGGCGAGCGAGACGAGCAGCGCGACGCGGCCCGCCATGTCCTGGCGCTGCGCCGACATCGCCCGTTTGTAGAGCGACGGGATCCGTTTGATCGAGTCCATCGAGGTGGAGGCGAGCGTCGCCCCGAGGGTGCCCCCGAACACGATCAGGATCGCGGGCGGGTCGATGAAGGAGCCGATCTGGCTGCCCTCCATCGTCGCGCCCAGCAGCAGGCCCACGCAGGCGAGCCCGATTCCTATCGCGGTCGAGGCCTTCATCAGTTCTCCGCCGGGTAATCGACAGCGCGCAGCCGAGCTTCAGCGATCTGCGGCGCGGTGCGCTTGAGGGCGCGCTCGAGGATCCCCACCCGCCACTCGCGGACGGCCGCCGTCACCGAGTCCGGGGACTCGGCGACGACGAGCTTGGTCCCGGTGGTGAGGGTGACGGTGGTGTCCGGGGTCGACTCGACCGTGAGGACGAGGTCCGGGTTCAGGTCGAACTCGTGTTCAGACCCGCCGAGTCGGTGCAGGCGGATCATCGCTTCAGATTGACCAGGTTCTGCAGCATTTCGTCGGCCGTCGAGATCACGCGGGAGTTCGCTTCGAAGCCGCGCTGCGCGGAGATCATGTTGGTGAATTCGCTCGCCAGTTCGACGTTCGACATCTCGAGCGTGCCGCTGATCGTCAGGCCGAACCCGTTGCCCGGGGTGCCGTCCTGGGCTTTGCCGGAGGCGGCGCTTTCGATCCAGTTGCTGCCGGAGGTGCGGACCAGGCCGGCTTCGTTGGCGAACTTGGCGATCGAGATGTAGCCGGCGGTTTTCCGTTCGCCGCCGCCTTCCGGTAGGTAGGTGAGCGAGCCGTCGTTGCCGATCGACACGTCGGTCGAGCCTTTCGGCACGATCAGGTAGGTGTTCGGTTCGCCGCCGACCGTTTTGCTGCCCATCACATAATCGCCCTGCTGGGTCGTCAGATAGCCTTCGTCGTTGAAGGTGAAGTCGCCGGCGCGGGTGTATTCGAACGCGCCGGGCAGCGCCGGCACGGCGCCTTTGCCGACGATGAACATGCCTTCGCCCTGGATCGCCACGTCGGTGGTCTGGCCGGTCGACTGCAGCGCGCCGCCGTTCATCAGGTTGTCGATCGAGGCGAGCTGGACGCCGAGCCCGACCTGCGCCGCGTTGCGGCCGGCCTGCCCGTTGCCCGGCGCGGTCGCGCCGATCAGCGTCTGGGAGAGCGAGTCGGCGAAGCTGACCCGGCTGCTCTTGTAGCCGACGGTGTTGACGTTGGCGATGTTGTTCGCCGTCACGTCGAGCATCGTCTGGTGGTTCTTGAGGCCGCTCACGGCGGCGTACATCGCGCGCATCATGGTTGCGTCGTGTCCTTTCTGGTCACCGCGGCCTCCTCGGTGAGGTCCGGCCATGGCTGATCATGTGTTTCGGTCATGTGGGGGCCGCTCGCGTTCATGCGATGACGGCGGTGTCGATGTTGGTGAAGACCTGCTCGTTCATGTGGGCCCGCTCGACCGCCGTGATCACGGTGCGGTTCTGCGGCGCGACCACGAAGGCGGTGGAGTCGACCAGCACCACGGCGGCACGCGAGCCCTTCTTGGCGGCCAGTTCGACGCCCTTTTCGAGGCGCGCCGCGGTCGCCGGGTCACGGGTGTCGATGCCGCGCCGCTGGACCCGTTCGGCGGCGTGCTTGGAGAACTTCAGCTCGTCGGCGAAGGTGGGGGCGCCGGCCGGGGCCGTCGGTTTCTGGGCAGGGCGGGGCGCCGGCGTGTAGCCGACCTGACCCGCGCCGCCGATGCCGCCGACGCCGCTCATGAGACCTTCGTCACCGCCCCGGCGGGGATGCCGGATTCGCCGTCGATCGTCAGCGAGAAGCCTTCTTTGCCGAAGTCGACCGATTCGACCTTTCCTTCGGCGGTCGATTCGTCTTCCTTTACGTAGGTGACGTTGTGCCCGACCAGCGACAGCGACTGGTTCACCGCCAGCATCTGGTTCTGTTCTTCGTTGGCGACGGCCATGTTGGTGACCTGCTCGAGGGTCGAGAAGGCCGCCATCTGGCTCATGAATTCCTGGCTGCCCACGGGGTTCATCGGGTCCTGGTTTTTCAGCTGCGCGACCAGCAGCTGGAGGAACTCGTCCTTGTTCAGGCCCGACGCTTCGCTCTGCGCCTTGACCTTTGCCGCTTCGCCGGTGGCCCCGGTGGTCCCGACCGTGTCGACTGCGCCGCTCATCTCTGCTTCCTTTCGCTCGTTCCGCTCAGGCGAGGACGTCGACGAGGACGCCGCCCCCAAGGTCGATGGTCTGGGTCTGCTCGTTGGCGGTGGGCGCCTCGGCCGCGGCGCCGCGCGCCCTGCTCGGTGCCGCCGCGCCCTGCCCGTCGCGGCCGCCGTGCGCGGCGCCCGCCGATTCGCCGCCGACCGAGATCTGCAAAGAGCTCAGTTCGAGCCCCTGCGCGGCGAGCCGCCGCTGCAGTTCGGTCGCGGACGTTTCGAGAAGCTGTGCGGCGTGCGGGGTCTCGGCGACGACGGTCGCCGCCAGTCCCGCGCTCCCCTGGCGCAGGAACACTTCGATCCCGCCCAGCTCGGCCGGCCGCAGCGTGACCCGCGCCCGCGTGAAGCCGTTTTCGCCCGCCATGCGGAGCGTCGCTTCGAGCGCCGCGGCCGGCGAAGGCGCGGCGGGGGTGGGGGAGGAGAAGGCGATGCTCGGGGCCGGTGCGGCGGGCGCCGTCGGCCCGGTCACGGCCGGTGCGGCGTTCGGCACCGCCGGCGCCGGCGCGGGTGCGTCGGCGGCGCTCGGGCGGGCGGTCGCGGCGTTGGGCACCGAGGCTTCCGGCGAGCGATCGGCGTCCGCGGAGGACCGCCCGTCGCCCGCGCCGGGCCCGCCCCAGCCCGCCGCGCCGCCGTCCGGCCTGCCGGCGGGCGGCGCGGTCGGGGCGGGCGCTTCGGCGGCGGTCGCCTTGGGGGTGGCGGGGAAGGAAGCTTCGGGCTGCTGGTCCGCGGTCGCGGTCGGTGCGGCCGGGACGCTCGTCGGCGGCGCGTCCGCGCCCGACGTCAGTTCCGCCGCGGCCGGGAGCGCGATCGGCCCGGCCGAGGTGGGCGCGGTGTCGGCGGTCGAAGCCGGCGCGGTGCCCGCCGGCGCGGTGCCAGGCGCCGTGGCCTGGCCGTCGATCGCTCCGGCGCCGTCGGTCGCCGTCGCGCCGATACCGGGTCCGGCCCCAGCTCCGGCGCCATCGCCGGTCGCCGCGGCGTCGAGGTCGCTCACGGCCTGCGCCGCGATGGTCCCGCCGCCTCCGTCGGCCGTCGCCGTGCCGGGCGCGCCGGCCTGGCCAGCGGTCGCTCCGGCGCCGCCGGTCGCCGTGCCCGGGCCGCTCGTCGCCGCCCCGAGGCCCGCCGCCCCGTCGGTCGTCGCAGCCGTTCCCGTCGCACCCGCGGTCGCCGCCGCCCCGTCGGTCGTCGCAGCCGTTCCCGTCGCACCCGCGGTCGTCGTCGCTCCGGCGGTCGTCGCGGCCACCGCCGCTTCGCCCGCGGTCGGCATCGCCGTCGGTTCGCCCGGCGTGGCTTCGGCGGACGGGGCTTCGCCCGGTGCCGTGGTCCCTTCCGCGGACGCGGCGCTCCCCTTCGGCGGGGCCGCGGGAGTCGCCTGCGGCCCTTTCTTCTTGTCGCCTTCCGCTGGTGCGGTCCGGGCGGTGGATTGTTCGTGCAGGAGCCCCGCGAACGGAGGCGCCTTGCCTGGCGGCCCGGCCGCCGGCGGCGGGGCCCCGGGCGGGGCGGAGGGCAGGAAGGCCGCGCTCAGGGGCAGTGGGCGCTGGTAGGCCACGGTGCTCACCGCGCTCCCCCGAAGGCGTTCGCGTAGCCCGCCGCATAGCCGAGCACCTTCTTCACGTATTCCTGGGTTTCCGGGTAAGGCGGGATGCCGTTGTACTGCTGCACCGCGCCGGAGCCGGCGTTGTAGGCGGCGAGGGCGAGTTCGGTGTTGCCGCCGAATTCGGCCAGCTTTTCGCTCAGCAGGCGGGCGCCGGCGTCGATCGACTGGGCCGGGTCGTGGGGGTCGGTGACCCCGAGGCTCGCCGCCGTTTCCGGCATCAGCTCGGTCAGGCCCTGGGCGCCGGCGGGGCTGCCGACGGTCGGATCGAAGTGCGACTCCTGTTCGATCAGCCCGGCGAGCAGCGCCGGGTCGACGCCGTATTTCGCGCACGATTCTTCGATCAGCGACTGGTAGGGGACGGCGCCGTTGCCGGGGCCGGGCGCCGTGGTGGTGGTCGGCGCGGCGGCGGTGGGGGCCGTGTAGGCGGTAGGGGTGAGGGCGGCCGCCTCGCCGACCGCCGGCGTCGCGCCCTGCCCGCCGACCGCGGTCGCTTCGGCCAGCGCGGCGCCGAAGGATCCCTTGGCGCTCGGCCCGGTTTCGACCGCCTTGATCATGCTCTGCAGCTGGGCGACCCGCGCCGCGGCCTGACTCGCCGCGGCGAGCCCGCCGGCGTTCGGCCCGATTCCCGGCGCGACAGTGGCCGCCTGGCCTGCCGCGGGTATTGCGGCCGTGCTCGGGGCGATCCCGCCGGCGGCGTTCACGCCCGCCTCCGTCGGTGCCCGGCCAGCGCCAGCTCGTCGAGCTGCGCGCTTTCCGCCCGGGCCATCTCCCGGTCGTGCTCGGCGCGGCGACGATCGCGCAGGCGGTCGAGCGCCTGTCGCTCCCGCGCCGCGGCCTCGAGGTCACTGCGCCGGCGCCCGACCTCGTCGCGGCTTGCGTTCAGGTCGCGGACGGCGACCGCCCGCCTTCCCGCCAGCCGCTCCAGATAAGCCTGACTCGCCGCCAGGTCGGTCCCCGACAGCACCTCGCCGACGCCGGACGCGCCGCGGAACCGCTCCCGCGCGTCCTCGATCGTCGCCTCCACCTGCCCGAGCGCCGCCTCCTGCCCCGCCTGCTGCCCGAGCGCCGCGGCCAGCTCCTCCTGAGCCCCGCGCTCCCGCTGCCTGCGGATGTCGTGCACCCGCTCGAGCCTGAACCTGAAGTTCCGTTCCGTCACGCCCCGCTAATCGCCCGGAATCCTCCGGTCTTTAACTGAACCTGCACGACAAGGGGCGCCGACTGACACCCGGGTTCGGGGTAGGACGGACAACGGACGGGAAAGGGACGGCAAAGGGACCCGGCCCTCTCGGCCACGGCCCGGGCAGGCTGTGGCCGTGGCCGAGAGGGCCGGGTCTTCGATGAGTGGAGGAATGGACGCGGGGGCGTCACGGG
>JBPYFM010000188.1:0-2293 GCA_051986435.1 Solirubrobacterales bacterium
CGACGGAGCGACGACACGCCTCCGTCACCCGATCCGGGCCGCGATACGCCCTGCGTGGATAACCCGTGCCATGGCACGGGTTATCCACGCAGGGCGCGGGAGGGCGTCGAGGAACCCGCACGGAACCGTGGAGAAGGACACCGAAGGCGCACGAGGGCACGCTTCCGTGCGCCTTCCCTCGGCGGTCGGGCCCCCGGCCCGCAACCCATGGACCTTTGTCACCCTCTGGGTGACAAACGTCCATGGGTTGGCCGTGGCGGTCGGGAGACGTCACGGAACCCTCACGCCTCCGTGGAGAAGCCCACGGAGGCGTGACGAACCCCCGGCATCTCCCGCACCACCTCCCGACCCGGGCGGCTGATCGGGGGTCACAGCCTGCCAGGACCCCCGATCAGCCGCCCCGGGCGACAGCTTCCCCCCGGCGCGGGCGCCCGAGGCGCCAGCCGGCGGTCCGAGGCGCCGGCCGGCGGTCCGAGGCGGCAGCCGGCGGTCCGAGGCGGCAGCCAGCGGTCCGAGGCGCCGGCCGGCTCCCGCGCCAAGCCCCCAGGCGACAACTCGCCGACTCGCCGGCCGGCCCCCCGCCAGGCTCATCCGACCCCCCTTGCGCACTGCTCTAAACTCTATGGAGTGAAAGCTTCAATCCACCCCGATTACACCCTTGCCAACGTGCACTGCTCGTGCGGCAACCAGTTCTACACGCGGTCGACGAAAGACGATCTGCACGTCGAGCTTTGCTCCGAGTGCCACCCGTTCTACACCGGCAAACAGAAGCTGGTCGACACCGGCGGGCGCGTCGAGCGCTTCCAGCGTCGCCAGGCGAAACACCGGGCCGGTAGGCGGTAGCAACCGTGGGCCCGATCACGGGCTCCGCACAAGCGTCCCAAACCTCCCCCTCCAACGGCAGTGACGGAGGGGACCCGCTGCGCATGCCCGACGGCGCGCTGGTCGCCAAGCGCGACGCGCCCGTCGGCGGCCAGGCGGTGCTCGAGGGCGTGATGATGCGCGGCGTCTCGACCTGGGCGGTCGCCGTCCGCACCCCCGAGGGCCAGATCGAAGTCGAGTCCGAGCCGCTCACCCCGTGGGCGAAGCGCAACCGTCTCTGGCGGGTGCCGATCGTCCGCGGCGTCGTCGCTCTCGCCGAATCGATGAAGATCGGCTTCCGCGCCCTCGCGATCTCCGCCAACGCGCAGATCGAGGACGACGAGGACGGCGAGCCGGAGGAAATCGGCGGCTGGGTCTGGGGCCTCACGATCGCCTTCTCGCTGGTCCTCGCGATCGGCCTCTTCTTCGTCGTCCCGGTCGGGTTGACGAGCCTGATCAAGGACCAGCTCGGCTCGCCCTTCCTCTTCTGGCTGGTCGAGGGGCTGCTGCGCACCGGCATCTTCATCGGCTACATCTGGGCGATCTCGAAAATGCCGGACCTGCGGCGGACCTTCGAGTACCACGGCGCCGAGCACAAGACCATTTCCTGCTACGAGGCCGAAGACGAGCTGACCCCGGAACGGGCGAAGCTCTACTCGCGCCTGCACCCGCGCTGTGGCACCAGCTTCCTGCTGATCGTGATGGTGCTGGCGATCTTCATCTTCGCCCCGCTCGGCCTGCCCGCCTGGTACTGGCTGGTGATCTCCCGGATCGTCGGCATCCCGGTGATCGCCGGGCTCTCCTACGAGGTGATCAAGTGGGCGGGCAAGAACCGTCGCAAAGCGTGGGTGCGCGGTGTGATGTGGCCGGGGCTGATGCTGCAGAACCTGACCACGCGCGAGCCCGACCTCGATCAGCTCGCGGTCGCGATCGCCTCCCTGAACGCGGTCCTCGCCCGCGAGAAGCCCGAGGATCTCGCCTCGGACCAGACGATCGAGATCGTCGCTTAGCTGAGCTGGGGCGCGGGCGGCACGGCCTACACTCGGTCGCATGATCGAGCAGCTCGTTGAACAGATTCGTGCGCGCTTTGCGGAGCTGGAGGCGCAGATGTCGGATCCGGCGGTGATCGCGGACCGTGAGCGCTATGCCGAGGTGGGGCGCGAATATCGGCAGCTGAAAGATGCCCGCGACCTGGCGGAGGAGTACTCGACCCTGAAGGACGACCTCGAAGGGGCGCGCGAGCTGCTCGCCGAGGGCGAGGACGAGGAGCTGCGCAAGGTCGTCGAGGAGGCGCCGCCGCGCCTCGAGGAGCTCGAAGAGGAGATCCGCCTGGCGATGGTCGAGCGCGACCCCAACGACGAGAAGAACGTGATCGTCGAGATCCGCGCCGGCACCGGCGGCGACGAGGCGGCGCTCTTCGCCGGCGACCTCT
>JBPYFM010000189.1:0-7600 GCA_051986435.1 Solirubrobacterales bacterium
CCGCGCCGGCCTCCGCCGCGCCCGCGCCCGCCTCCACCGCCGAGCGCGCCTGGATCCAGCGCACGCTCTCCCGCATGACGCTGGAGGAAAAGGTCGGCCAGTTGTTCGTCATCAACGGCTTCGGGACCGGCATCCACGACCACGATCCGCAGATGGTGAAGCTGAATAGGCGCTTCTACGGCGTGCCCGACATCGCCGCGCTGATCCGCAAGTTCAAACCTGGCGGGATCATCTACTTCGACTGGTCCAACAGGCTGGAAGACCCGCGGAAGATCCTCGGGCTGTCGAACGGGATCCAGCGGGTGGCGCGGCAGGGCGGCGCGCGGGTGCCGATGCTGATCTCGACCGACCAGGAGGAGGGCGAGGTGACGCGGATCGGCGCGCCCGCCACGGTCTTCCCCGGCAACATGGCGCTGGGCGCGACCCGCAGCCTCGGGCTGACGCGGCGGGCCGCCCGGATCACCGGCGAAGAGCTCCGCGCGATGGGCATCGACGTCGACAACGCACCGGTCGTCGACACCAACGTCAATCCGCTCAACGAAGCCGACGGGGTGCGCTCGTTCGGCGGCCGCCCCGGGTTCGTCGCGCCGTACGGCGTCGCCGCCGTCCGCGGCTACCAGGTCGACGCGGGGACGACCGGCGTCGCCGCGACGGCGAAGCACTTCCCCGGCCTCGGCGACGTCGCGATCAACCCCGACGACGGCGCCGTCTCCTCGCCGCAGACGCTCGCCCAGGTGCACGAGGAGAACTTCCCGACGCTGGCCGGCGCGATCGGCGCCGGGGTCGACCAGGTGATGGTGACCCACATCCTCTTCCCGAAGATCAGCGGCTCGAAGTGGCCCTCGAGCCTGTCGCGGTTCTGGGTGACCGGGCAGCTGCGCGGCTACCTCGGCTACCAGGGGCTGATCACCACCGACGCCCTCGACGCGGCCGCGGTCAGCTCCTTCCCGCCGGCGCAGGTGGCGCTGAAAGCGTTCGGCGCGGGCAACGACCAGCTGCTGGAGATCGCCCAGCCCGAAGAACTCGAAGGCTCCGACAGGCCGCCCGCCGACCTGCTCGCGGCGCGCCGGGCGATCCTCGCCGCGGTGAAGCGCAGCCCGGCCAAGATGCGGGCGCTGAAGGCGTCGGTGGTCCGGGTGCTGCGGTTGAAGTGGACGCTCGGACTGGAGGCGGACCCGTTCACGAATCCCGCGCGGGTGAAACAGGTGGTCGGGACGCCGGCCCACCTGGCGGTGGCGAGGCAGGCCGCCCAGCGCTCGATCACGATGCTGCGCAACGAAGCGGGGGTGCTGCCACTCGCCCCGGGCACGGGGCGCAAGGTTCTGGTCACCGGCTTCGGCGAAGTGACGACGGCGACGCTCGGCAAGGCGATCGCGGCCCGCGGCATGACGCCCCAGGTCATGGACACCGGGTTCAGCCC
This sequence comes from Solirubrobacterales bacterium, assembly GCA_051986435.1. Taxonomy (GTDB): domain Bacteria; phylum Actinomycetota; class Thermoleophilia; order Solirubrobacterales; family 70-9; genus VAYN01. The sequence goes on from JBPYFM010000189.1 coordinate 1,421, forward strand.
GAGCTCGGAGCAGATGGCCGAAGCCGTCGCCGCGGCGCGCGCGAGCGAACTCGTCGTCGTCTCCACCTTCAACGCCTGGACGCCGGGCGCGTCCCAGCTCGAACTCGTCGACCAGCTTCTCGCCACCGGCAAGCCGGTGATCGTCGCCGCCGTCGGCACGCCCTACGACGTCGCCTACCTCCCGAGCGCCCCGACCTTCATCACCAGCATGAGCTACCAGCCACCCTCGCTCGAAGCGATGGTGGAAGCGATGTTCGGCGAAGTCGACCCGCACGGGAAGCTCCCGGTGACGATCACCGCTCCCCACTCCTCCAGGGTGCTCTACCCGTTCGGCGCCAGCATCGGGTTCACCCCGACCGGCTGAGGGTCGGGCGGGGGCGGGGCGGCTGGGGCCGGGCCGTCCGCATCACGACGCTCGCGCCGTCCGCACCACTTCGGGCCCGGCCGTCCACACCACTGCGCGCCCGGCCGTCCGCACCACCTCGGATTGCCGCAGGGCGTCCTGGGCGCCTCATGGGGGTCCTGGCAGGCTGTGACCCCCATGAGGCGCCCAGGACGTGAGGCTTTCGTGGGAGAGGCGGCGGGGGTTCGTGACGAAGTGCACGGGTCCGCCACGAACTACGAGATCTCGTCGCGGTCTCTCAAGGATCGGTCCCCCGGGACTGCCGCGAGGTCATGCCCGTGGAGCTTTTCTGTCGTATGGCGACAGAAAAGCTCCACGGGCGCCTGTGGCGCCTTACTCGCGTATGGAGCGAGTTAGGCGCCACGGCAGAGGCCCGGGTGGTGGGAAGCCATGAGGAAGACGGGAGGAAGGGTGGAGTTCCCACGCTCTTCGTGACGACCCCTGAGATCGGTGACGGTTCCCTGAGCCTCCTGCGTGCCTCCCGTCCCACTCCCCCCGCACTCCCGTGACGCCTCCGTCCCGCCTGCCTCCCCCCGCACACCCGGCCCTCTCGGCCACGGCCACAGCCTGCCCGGGCCGTGGCCGAGAGGGCCGGGTCCCTTCGCCGTCCCTTCGCCGTCCCTCGCCGTCCCTTCGCCGTCCCTCGCCGTCCCTTTGCCGTCCCTCGCCGTCCCTTTGCCGTCCCTCGGCCGTCCCTTCGCCGTGCCTTCCCCGTCCCTTGGCCCCCGGGCGACAGCTTGAAGAGGTCCGTCCCTTCCCTCCGCGGCGCCTCCGCAACCACCTAATGGAACGCGTAGGGCCCGGTGATCTCGTCGGGCTCGAAGCCCAGCACGGCGGCGAGCTTCGCGCGCTCGGCCTCGGGCTCGCCGGGCCGGGCCTCGATCATCGTCCAGGCCGCGGGGCGGGGCTCGCCGTCACCGTTCGCACTGCGGGCCATGGGGATGGCGCGGGCGCCGATCTCGAGCAGGCGGTCGCGTTGCTCGGCGGCGAGGTCGCCGCGGATCCAGAACTGGAGAGGTGCCATCCCCAAAGGCTAGGAGGGGACGGGGAGGGGGCATGGGTACGCGCGCGTGTGCACGGGACCGTTCAGGGTCCCGTGACGGGCGCCGGCCGGGCCGTCCCAGGCGACGACCCGGCCGGCCCGCCTACTCGACCGCTTTCTTCAGCTCGGCGCCCGCGCTGAACCTCGGCACCGACTTCGCGGCGATCTGCATCGTCTCGCCGGTCTGGGGGTTGCGGCCGGTCCGGGCCTCGCGATGTGAGACCGAGAATTTGCCGAAGCCGGTCAGCCTCACTTCGTTCCCGGAGCTCATCTGCTCCTCGATCGACTTCAGCGTCGCCTCGACGGCGCGCTTCGCCTCGCCGACGCCGAGCCCGCTTCTCTCGGCGACGTCACGGATCAACTCATCCTTGCCTACGAGTGCCATGGATCATCCTCCGAACTTCTCGGTGCTCCGCTATCCAACGCGGACTGTCAGGGGAGACCGTACCCGCGCCGTAGGTCGTTCCCCGGTGCAGAGCGCTTTTCGGCGCTCAGGGCGTGGCGCTCAGCAGCCTTCGGGGCCGACCGGGCGGAGCGCGATCGTGGCCTGGCGCCGGAAGCCGCCGGGCAGCGGGCCCTGCAGCTTGTAGCGGAGCTTCGAGTAGATCGTCTTCGCCCCGCACTGCGTCTGGGCTTTGAAGCGCAGGGTCGCGGACGGCCGGACGACCTTGCCTTCGGCGCAGTTCGGGGTGCAGCCGCGGACGTATGCCCGGGCGGTCGCGCCGGCGACCGGGCCGCCGTAGCTCGTGTACTTGATCCCGGTCATCGCGAAGGTGCCGTCGGCGGCGAGCTCGATCGCGTGCGGGCGGTAGACGAGTTCCTGTCCGACGACGTCGCCCTCGATGTAGACCTTCTTCGGCGCGGCGGCGAGCGCGGTCGCGGCGCAGGTCACGGCGAGCGCGGTCAGCGCGAGGGCCAGGAGGGCGATGCCGGGGCGGCGGGGCACGGCGCGAGCCTACGGTGCCGCGCCCGGCGCGTCAATCGACGGAGCAGCCGCGCGCGCCGAGCGCCAGCCGTCACCTGTCCCGTCGCCGCCCGCGCAACCGCGCCCAGCGGTCGCGCAGCTTCAACCCGATGACGCCGCCGCTCGCCAGCAGCACCGGGCCGAAGCTGAGCGCGGTCTCCTCGACCGGGATCCCGGCGATGTGGCCGAGCGGGAGCATCACCCGCGCCCCGCGGACGCCTGCCCGTCGGTCGCCCGTCCTTCGGCGAGCGTCCGCTGGAGGTTGTCGAAGCAGTTGTTCCAGCCCTCTTCGTGGTCGCGGGCCGTGGCCGCGTCGCGCAGGTTCGAGTGGGTGAAGGTGACCGCGGTGGAGCCGTCGGACTCGACGAACGCGATCTCGATCAGCGTCTCCCGCTCCTCGTCGTCCCGGTCCCAGGTCCAGGTGAAGGCGAGCCGGTGGGGACGGTCGACCACGGTGTAGTGGCCGCCTCCGCCGTGGGTGACGCCGTCGGGCTCGCGCATGACGACGCGCACGGCGCCGCCGACGCGCAGGTCGACGGTCGCCTCGCTGGTGGTCCAGTCGGACCGCGCGTGCCACCAGCGCCGCATCACGTCCTCATGGGTGAAGGCGTCGAAGACGGCGGTCGCCGGCGCCTCGTAGGTGCGCTCGATGACGAGCGTCGCGGAGGTCTGCGCGTCAGACACTGTTCGCTCCTCGCTGGTCGGCGGTCACCTCGGAGAGGGCGTGCGTAAACGGTTCGCGTCCCTCGTATCTGTCGTGATAGTTCCACCAGACGTAGGCCTGGGTCTGCGGGTAGCCCTCGGGCGAGTCCTCCCAGATCTCCTGGCGGCCGAGTGGGGTGATGTCGAGGTAGCTCCAGGTGGTGCCGAGCGCTTCGTCGCCGCGCTTGTCGACGAAGTAGGTGCGGAAGACGTCGTCGCCCTCGCGGATGAAGACGTTGTGGCCGTGCCATTCGTCGACGCCGAAATCGCGGTCCCAATCGTCGGTGATCGTGTACCAGGGCACTTCCCAGCCCATTTCCTCGCGCATGCGGGCGATCTCGGACTGCGGCGCGCGGGAGGCGTAGGCGAGCGTGGTGTCGCGCTCGTTCAGGTGCGCCAGATGGGCGACCTGGTCGGCCCCGAACGAGCAGCCGCGGCAGCCGCGCTCCGGCCAGCCGTGCACGCCCGGATCGAAGAAGAACCGGTAGACGATGAGCTGGCGGCGGCCCTCGAACATGTCGAGGAGGGAGACGTCCCCGTCGGGCCCCTGGAATCGGTAGTCCTTCGTCACAGCTTCGCGCGGCATCCGCCGGCGTTCGGCGGCAAGTGCGTCACGGGCTCGGGTCAGCTCCTTCTCCTTGACCAAGAGCTCGGCATGGGCGGCGGCCCACTCCTCGGGTGAGACGACGGGCGGCAGGTTCATCGCTGCTCCTCCTTCAGGTGATCTTCGACGACGTCGAACAGGCGGGTCCAGATCTCGCGCTGGCGGACCATCCAGTCGGTGGCTTCGTCGAGCGTCTCGGTGCGCAGCGACAGCACGTGGTTGCGGCCGTCGATCACGCGGGTGACGACGCCGGACTCCTCGAGCACCTTCAGGTGCTTGGAGATCGCGGGCTTGGAGACGCCGAAGTCGCTCGTCACTTCGCCCACCGTGGCGGGCCCGGCGGCGAGGCGTTCGACGATTTGGCGGCGGATCGGATGGGACAGTGCCTTGAACGAACTGTTAACCATTTGGTGAACTGTAGCAGGAGGGTGGCACCGGTCTGCCCGCCCCGTTCATCTTCAGCGCGCCTGGCGAAGGTGATCGCCCCTGCAACGTGCCCACCGGCACGCACTGAGCGCCGTCCCGGTCAAGCGCCCGCTCGAACTCACGCGGCGTAGGGACGGGGGGCTCGAGCTGGCGCCCGGATGAGACTTCCCGTGTCAACCCCCTGCCGGTTGGAGCCTCTGCAGGTTGCCGTGCCTCGCGGGGTCGTAGGGCACCCCGTCCTGCCAACAGCGCCAGAGCACGCGCAGCCATGCGCGGCCCAGGACCCGGATCGCATGCGGATGCTCGAGGCCTCTGGCGCGGGCGTCGAGGTAGACCTTTCGAGCCCACGGATGCGTGTGGCGGGTCGAGTCCGCGAGGGTGGAGACGGCGTCTCTCAGGCGCTTGTCGCAGGCCCATCTGAAGGTGGCGACCTTGCGCTTGCCCGACTCCCGCGCGACCGGCGCCATGCCGGCGTCGGCGGCAAGCGCCTCGCGGGTCGGGTAGCGGGAGCGGTCGTCGCCGATCTCGGCGACGAGGCGGGCCGCGGTGATCACCGACTTCGGATCCTTGAACAGCGGCAGGAAGACCTGCCCGTCGGGGTGCGCACGCACCGCCCCGGCTATCTGGGAGGTCAGCTCGCGGATCTGCTCGACGATCGGCCGCAACGCGGCGACCAGGCCCAGGACCGCTCCGCGGCGGGCCTCTGCCTCCAGCGCTCCGGCGCGCCCCTCGGGAGCGGAGCGCAGGCGGGCGAGCAGCTCGGCGACAGGACGACGCCCGGAATAGCGATGACGGGCGAGGAACCCCTCCAGGCGTCGCCCGCCGAGCCCGCGTGCGTCGGCCGGGGAGGGGTAGCGCTCCAGGAACGCCAGCGCGATCGGCGAGTCGACGTCGGCGAAGATCCGCGCCGCCCCGGGCCAGAAGGCGTCGAGCTGCGCCCGCAGCTCGTTGGCGAGCCTGACCCTGGCGCCGACCAGGTCCTCGCGGGTGCGGGTCAGGGCCCGCAGCGCCTTCGTCTCGTCGGAGTCCGGGGAGAGTCGCCGCAGCCGGTGGGAGTCGGTGCGGGCGAGCTCTGCCAGGACGAAGGCGTCGAACCCGTCCGACTTGCCGCCCGAGGCCTCGTAGCGGGGCCGGGTCGCCTTCAGGGCGTTCGGGTGCACCGGCAGGACGGTGAACCCGGCCTCCAGGAGGCGGTCGACCAGCAGGCCCTCGGGTCGCTCGATCGCCACCCGCCCGACGCCGAGTGCCCCCATCCGGGCGACCAGCCCGTGGATCCCGGCCTCGTCGTGGGCGAACATCGCCTCGACGAGTCGTCCTCCCGCCGCGTCGACCACGCAGAGCGCGTTCTCCTCGGCGGCCCAGTCGATCCCGGCAGACGTTCCTTCCATCGCATCCCTCCTCGTTCGGCTTTTGCTTCTGCCGGCCGGGAGGTACCGTTGCGGTTGCTCATAGTTCGGCGCTTGGGTGCGCCACTTCCAGTGGCCGCTTCAGGTGTCTCCGACCGTCGGAGGGCGCTGGTCTCATCCGGGCCCTCGAGGGGGCAAGCGCCGAGGGCGCTCCCCCGACGGCGGTCGGCTTCTCTATGCGTTCCTCCGAGATGTTCGACGGCCTCGCTTCGCTCGGCCTCTCTATCTCAGAAGAACAATGGGGAGGTTGCCCTATGAGCTGGCGCCCGGGGGGCGAGGGACGCGGCCCTCTTAAGCTGGCGCCCGAGGAAAGGGACGCGGCCCTCTCGGCCACGGCCCGGGCAGGCTGTGGCCGTGGCCGAGAGGGCCGGGTCTTCGATGAGTGGAGGAATGGACGCGGGGCGTCACGGGAGGGTGACGGGAGTCCCACGGATCCGTCACCGATCCGTGACGGAGGTGGGACCTCGTCACGGAGAGCGTGGGATCTCCACGCTTCCTCCCGTGTTGTCCAACACGCACGGGGGTGCGGTCGTCCTAACCGGCGCTATAGGTCGGTTAGGACGACCGCACCCCGGGGGACCCTCGATCCGGGCCCGGAAAGGGACGGAAGGCGCCCGGGCGTGTGACGTTCCC
>JBPYFM010000190.1:0-6352 GCA_051986435.1 Solirubrobacterales bacterium
TAGTTCGTGACGGACCCGTGGAGTTCGTGACGAACCCCCGCCGCCTCTCCCACGAAAGCCTCACGTCCTGGGCGCCTCATGGGGGTCACAGCCTGCCAGGACCCCCATGAGGCGCCCAGGACAGCCGCCGGCAATCCGCAGTGGTGCGGACGGCCGCCCCGAGGTGGTGTGGACGGCCGGGCCCGAGGTGGTGTGGACCGCCGGGGCCGCAGCGGTGTGGACGCCCGGCCCCGCCGACCCTCGCCAACTGTCAGAGTTCTTTCAGAGAGCGTGCATACGCTCGAACGGTCCCGCTTCACCAGGAGGCCGCTTTGACTTTTCTTCGACGCATCTCGACCCGCCGTCTGCTCACGATCTGCGCGCTTGCGCTGGTGCTCGTGATCGGGGGTACCACCGTCGCGCTCGCCACCTCGGGAGGGGGGCCGAAGCCGCCCGCGAAGCCGTTGGCGAACGCGGTCCATGACGCGCTGGAAGCGCCGACGGTGCCCGGGATCAGCGCCGAAGTGCACTTCACCAACAACCTGGTCGACGCCTCGAGCCTCCAGGGCAAAGACCCGATCCTGGCCGGGGCCACCGGCCGCTTGTGGGCGACGCCGTCGGAAGGCGGCAAGCTGCGCCTCGAGCTGCAGGCCGAAGAAGGCGGCAACGACAGCCAGGTGCTGGTCGAAGGCCGTCACTTCCAGATCTACGACGGCACCTCGGAAACCGTCTACGAAGGCACCCTGCCCGAAGAAGAAGGTGGGACGAAGGAAGGCGAAGAGGCGGTGCCCTCGGTCGCCGAAATCCAGAAGGGGATCGACAAGGCCGAAAACAACGTCGAACTGAGCGGCGCGATGCCCTCCGACGTCGCCGGCCACGCGACCTACACGCTGCAGGCGGCGCCGAGCCACGACGGCGGACTGCTCGGCCGGGTCGAGCTCGCCTGGGACGCCGCCAACGGCATCCCGCTGCGCGCCGCCGTCTACTCGAGCGAAAGCTCCTCGCCGGTGCTCGAACTGGCCGCGACCTCGGTCGACTTCGAAGCCGTCCCCGCGTCGGACTTCGAAATCTCCCCGCCCGCGGAAGCCAAAGTCGTGAACCTGAACCCCGCCGAACTGAAGGGCCCCCACGGCCAGGCGACCGAGGTGGTCGGCCCGCAGGCCGTCGAAGCGGCGGTGGACTTCCCGCTCGCCGCACCGTCGAGCCTCGCCGGCCTGCCGCAGTCGGAGGTCCGCGCGATCGAAGTCGACGGCCACACCGCCGCGCTCGTCACCTACGGCAAGGGCCTCGGCGGGATCGCCGTGATCGAGTCGAAGGGCTCGCCCCAGGAAGGCGAAGGCGGCGGCCCGATGGGCGGCGCCGGCGGCGGCTTCAGCCTGCCACAGGTCGCGATCGGCAGCGTGAAGGGCGAAGAGCTCGACACGGCGCTCGGCTCGGCGCTCTGGTTCAGCCGCGGCGGCGTCGATTACGCGGTGCTCGGCTCCGTCCCCCCGGCTGCCGTGGAGGCGGCAGCGCGGGGCCTCTGAGCGAGGCCCCGCACTCGTGCCGAGGGTGACGCCGCAGGCCGCGCCGATCGAGGTCCGCGGGCTGGCCAAGCGCTACGGCGAGCTGGTCGCGGTCGACGACGTCGACCTGACCGTCGAGCCCGGGGACGTCTTCGGCTACCTCGGGCCGAACGGAGCCGGCAAGACGACCTCGCTGCGGATGATGCTCGGGCTGATCCGCCCGAGCGCGGGCTCGGTGCGGCTCTTCGGGCGCGACCCGCAGCTGAGCGTCAAGGCGCTCGAGGGCGTCGCGGGCTTCGTCGAAGCCCCGTCCTTCTATCCGTACCTCAGCGGGCGGGAGAACCTGCGGCTCTTCGCCGCCTTCGACGGCGACGGCGCGGCCGCGCGGATCGAGGAGTCGCTGGCGACGGTCGGCCTCTCCGAGCGCGCCAAGGACCGCGTCGGCGGCTACTCCCACGGCATGCGCCAACGCCTCGGCATCGCCGCCGCGCTGGTGCGTCGGCCGCGCCTGCTGATGCTCGACGAGCCGGCGACCGGACTCGATCCGGGCGGGATGCGTGACATGCGCGACCTGATCCGTGAGCTTTCGGCCTCAGGCATGACCGTGCTGCTCTCGAGCCACCTCCTCGCCGAGGTCGAAGAACTCTGCAACCGGGTGGCGATCGTCCGCTCCGGGCGGGTCGTCTACCAGGGCTCGCTCGCCGACCTGCGCGCCCAGGCCGGCGAGGATTACGTGCTGCGGACGACCGAGGACGGGATCGCGCGGCGCGTCGCCGAGATCCAGGCCGGGATCACCGCGGTGCGGGCGCGGCCGGAGGGCGGCCTCAGCTTCAAGGCCGACGGCGAGGACGCGGTGAGCGCGCTTTCGCTGGCGCTGACCGAGTCCGGCGCGCTGATCCGCGAGCTCAGCCCGCGCCACGCGAGCCTCGAGGACCTCTTCTTCAGCCTCACCGAGGGTGACAAGGTCGTCGAGACGCGCCGCGCGTCCGCGGCGGGCGACGCCGCCGCGCGGACGAAGGCGGAGGCGGCGTGAGCCCCGGCGTCCTGACGATCTACCGCTGGGAGCTGCGCAAGCTGCGCGCGCAGAAGCGCACTTATCTGGGGCTCGGCGCCGCCGCGATCGTGCCGATCATCTTCGTCGTCGCGCTCGTCACTCGCGGCGGCCAGCCGAACGACGTCGCCTTCGGCCGCTATCTCCACGACACCGGCCTGGCGGTGCCGCTGGTCCTGCTCCTCTTCGGCTCGGTCTGGATGTTCCCGCTGATCACGGCGCTGGTCGCCGGGGACATCGTCGCCGCCGAGGACCGCAACGACACGCTGAAGTCGATCCTCACGCGCTCGGTCGAGCGCCACCAGGTCTTCGCCGGCAAGACGCTCGCCACCTTCACCTACGCGATCCTCGCGATCGCGATCACCGGCGCCGTGGCGCTCGTCGCCGGCATCCTCGCCTCCGGCTTCAACTCGATCATCAGCCTCTCGGGGACGCGCGTCTCGGCGACCGAAGGGCTCGGGCTGGTCGGCCTCAGCCTGCTCTTCTACCTGGTGCCGATCCTCGCCGTCGCCTCGATCGGCCTGCTCTTCTCGACCGTCTTCCGCAACAGCGCCGCGGCGATCGTCGGCACCTTGATGTTCTCGCTGCTCGTGCAGCTGATCGGGATCCTGCCCGGGCTCGGCGGCGTCCATCCCTACCTGTTGAGCACGCAGTTCAATGCCTGGCAGGGGTTCCTGCGCTCGCCCGTCGACTGGACGCCGGTGATCCGCGCCCTCTGGGTCTGCGCGCTCTACGCGGTGCCGGCCCTGATCGCCGCCGTGCTCGTCTTCCTGCGCCGGGACGTAGCCGGAGACTGACGTGAGCGACCGGGTCCTGGTCGTCGAGGACGACGCGGCGGTGCGGCGGATGCTCGAGCGCAGCCTCGGCGCCGAGGGCTTCGACGTGATCGGGGCGGCGGACGGAGGCCGGGCCCTCGCCGCGGCGGAGGGCGCGACGCCGGACCTGGTCGTCCTCGACGTCGCGATGCCGGGGATGGACGGCTTCGAGGTCTGCCGGCGGCTGCGCGCCAAGGGGCTGACCGGCGGCGTCCTGATGCTGACCGCGCGCGACTCGGTCGAGGACCGGGTGCGCGGCCTCGAGTCCGGCGCCGACGACTATGTGGTGAAGCCGTTTGCGATCGCCGAGGTCGTGGCGCGGCTGCGGGCGCTGACGCGGCGCGGCTCCGACCGCTCCGAGCGCCTCGCCCATGGCTCGATCGTCCTCGACACCGCGACCGGCAACGTGGCGATCGGCGGCGGGCGGGCGGTCGAGTTGACCGCGCGCGAGGCGCAACTGCTCGAAATGCTGCTGCGCGACCCGCGCGCGGTCCTCTCCCGCGGGGCGGCGATCGAGGCGATCTGGGGCGGCGCCGCCACCGACAACATCGTCGACCGCTATGTCGCGCGGCTGCGGCGCAAGCTCGGCGACCCGGACGCGATCCGGACGGTGCGCGGGGTCGGCTTCATACTCGCTGCGTGAGGGGCCGCAGTCTCAGCTTCCGGCTCGCGATCGTCTCGGTCGCGGCGGTCGCCCTCGCCGTGCTCGTCTTCGGCATCGCCGCGCGGATCGTCATCACCGACCGCCTGCACGCTTCGCTCGACGAAAGCCTGCGGCGGCGGGCGACCGACGTGGCGCGGCTGGCCGTCTCGGCGCCGGCGCTGTTGCGCTCGCCGGGGGCGCTCGAATCGCCGCTGTCCGGGCACCAGCTGAGCGTCGAGGTGCTGGACGCCCAAGGGGCGATCGTCGCGCGGTCGCTCTCGCTGGGGGCGAAGCTCCTGCCGCGGACGAGCGCCGAGGCGGTGGCGCGGCGCGGGGGCACCGCGTTCGCCGATGCCCAGCTCGACGACGAAGGCATCCGCCTCTTCGCCGCGCCGATCGCCCGCGCCGGGGGGCCCGCCTCGGGCGGCGTCGTCCTCGTTGCCGCGAGCGTCGCCGACATCGAAGGGACCGAGCGCCGCCTCGGGCTGCTGCTGATCCTCTGCGGGGTGGGAGCGGTCGCGATCGGCGGGGGGCTGGCGGCGTTCCTGGCCCGGCGGGGCACGAGGCCGCTCCGCGACCTCTCCTCCTCGGCGGCGACGATCGCGCGCACCGAGGACCCGGCGCGCCGCCTCGCCGAGCCCGCCGGACCCGCCGAGGTCACCGAGCTGGCGAGCACCCTGAACGCGATGCTCGACGCGCTCGCCGCCGCGCGCGAGCGCGAACGGCGGTTGCTCGCCGACGCGAGCCACGAGCTGCGCACGCCGCTGACCAGCCTGAGCGGCAACGTCGAGTTCGTCGCCCGTCACGGTGCCGACCCGGAGGTCGTCGCCGACCTCGAGGCCGACGCCGCGCGCCTGAAGATCCTCGTCGACGACCTGCTGGTGCTGGAGCGTGAGTCGGCGGCGGCGCGGTCGCGCGAGCCGGTACGCCTGGACGAGCTGGCGCGGGAGGCGGCGGCGGGGCGGACGGGGGTGAGCGTCGAGGCAGACGGGCCGCTGACGGTGAGCGGCGAGCCGTACGCGCTCGCGCGGGCGCTCGCGAACCTGCTCGACAACGCCGAGCGCCACGGGCCGGCGGGCGGGGCGGTGAGCGTGCGGGTGCGGCGGGTGGGGGAGGAGGCGGAGCTCTCGGTCACCGACAGCGGGCCGGGTTTCCGGCCCGGAACCGAGGAGGCGGCGTTCGGCCGGTTCTGGCGCGGGGAGGAGGTCGACGCGCCCGGGTCGGGGCTCGGGCTGGCGATCGTGCGGGCGACGGCGGAGCGCCACGGCGGCCGCGCCCGGGCGTCGGGCTCGACGGTCACGCTGGCGTTGCCGCTGGTTTTGCCTTTGCCACGGGAGGGCCGGATGGGGTGACCCCCTCGCTCACGAACTGCGGGAGGTTCGTTCGGGGGTCGCCCCATCGGGGCCGCTTCGGGTAGAAGTGGGGCGTGGCCGGGCGCGGAAAAGCGAGAGGGAAGGGGGTGGGGGCGCGGGTGCGGGGGCGCGTGCAAGGCATCGGCTTCCGCGAAGCGACGGTGCGCCGGGCGGGGGATCTCGGCGTGCTCGGCTGGGTGCGCAACGAGGACGACGGCGCCGTGCTCGTCCACGCCGAGGGTCCGGACGAGGCCGTGGACGCGCTGGTCGAGTGGCTGGGTAGGGGTCCGCGCGGCGCCGCGGTGAAGGGGGTCGAGGTCGAGAAGGGGAAGGTTGAAGGCCACGAGCAGTTCGCGATCCGCGGGGTGAGCGCCGGCGCCTTCGTCGTCCAGGAGCACCAGGCGACCGCCCACCACTGGGACCTGCGCCTCGAGGTCGACGGCGTGATGCGCTCCTGGGCGGTGCCGAAAGGCCCTTCGATGGACCCGGCGCAGAAACGGCTGGCGGTGCAGGTGGAGGACCATCAGAAGTCCCACAACGACTTCGAAGGGCGCGCGGGGGAGGGCGGCGTGATCGTCTGGGACCGCGGGACCTACGAGCAGGGCGGCCGCGTGCCCTGGCCGGAGGCGCTCGAACGCGGCCACGCGGTCTTCGTCCTGCACGGGGAGAAGCTGGAGGGCGGTTTCGCCCTCCAGCGGACGCGCCCGGGCGAGAAGCCCCAGTGGCTCCTGGTCAAGCGCAAAGACGACGCCGCCCGCCCCGGCTCCGACGTCGTCGCCGAGTCCCCGGAGTCGGTCGTGAGCGGCAAGACCCTCGCCGACGTCATCGACGACGACTGACCCGGCCTCCTGTCGTTCCCGCCCCGTCTTCCGCCCGACCGCCGTTCCCACCCGACCGACCGGCCCGCGGCCGCTCGCGCCCGGCCGCCGTTCGCCCGACCGCCCGGCCCGCCGCCGCTCCCGCCCCGCGCCGTTCGCCCGACCACTCGCCCCGCCGCCGGTCCTGGC
>JBPYFM010000191.1:0-4318 GCA_051986435.1 Solirubrobacterales bacterium
GGTGGTGGTGACCGCCGAGGGCGCCCGCCTGCTGACCCGCTTCCCCGCCGAGGAGCTGCTGGTGGCCGGCAGGCAGTACGTGAGGGGGGCCGACCTGGCCCGCGAGGGCGAGAGGGTGGGGGTGTGACGTGTTGAACGACGCTGTCAAGAGGATCCGCGAAGTCGGCACGCCGGCCTCGACGGTGATCATCTGCGGGACGATCCTGCTCTTCATCGCCAGCGCGCTGATCGAGCCCTCGAGCGTGAAGTCCGGCGCCCTGAAGGGGATGCTTCCGTTCGCCGCGGTGCTGGCGATCATCGCGATCGGTCAGACCCTGGTGGTCCAGCAGGCGGGAATCGACCTCTCGATCCCCGGCACGGTCTCGCTGATCGTCGTGATCATGACCCACTATCCGGCGGGCGATTCGAGCAAGCTTCCCGGCGCGATCCTGATCTCCTTCGGCGTCGCGATCGCCGCCGGCCTGCTCGCCGGCGTCATCATCAGCAAGGTCGGCATCACCGCGATCGTCGCCACCCTGGGGATGAACGCGCTCGCCTTCGGCCTCGACATCCAGGTGTCACACGGCGGCCTCACGCAGGCGACCACGCCGGACCTGCAGCACTTCGCCTCCGGTTCGCTGTTCGGCATCCAGAGCTCGGTGCTGATCGCGATCGCGATCACCGCCATCGTCGCCATCCTGATGAAGCTGACCGTCGTCGGCCGCCGCTTCGAGGCGGTCGGCGCGAACCCCGCCGCCGCCCGCGCGTCCGGGATCACGCCGGGCCGGTACCAGATCGGCGCCTACGTGGGGGCCAACATCCTCTACTGCTGCGCCGCGATCCTGCTCGCCGGGATCATCCACTCGCCGAGTGCGTTCCAGGGGGAAACGTACCTGCTGCCCTCGGTGGCGGCGGTGGTGCTCGGCGGGACCTCGCTGTTGGGTGGAAAAGGGAGCGTGGTCGCGACCGCGATCGGTGCCCTCTTCCTCACCCAGCTCGACCAGTTCGTCTTGACCACCGGAATCAACGCCGCCGTCCAGTACCTGGTCCAGGCGGCGGCCCTTGCCGCGGGGGTGGCGATCTACATCGTCCCCTGGGGCAGGGTCAGGAAACGATTCACCGACACCTTTGCCGGCGGGCGCGGGGGCCCGTCGACGGAGACCGCCGCTCCGACCTGATCGGACCGGCGCGCAGCGTTGGATCCTGCCACCCGGCGGGGTTCTTGGGACTCCCCTACCAAGAGCACAAGGAGGAAGAGGTAACTGATGATGGGACGATTGGCGCCCTCGCGCGCCCTGTTCGTCGCCCTCGCGATGGTGGTGGCGGCGCTCGCGCTGGCCGCCTGCGGCGGCGGCTCGAGTTCGAACGGTTCGAGTGAATCCCCGGTGGCCGAAAGCGAAGGCTCCGGCGGCGAAACGGGATCCGGCGGCGAAGCGACCGGCGGAGCAAGCGGGGCCGAAGAAGCCAGCGGCGAAGAAAGCTCCGGCGAAGAAGGCGAAGGCCAGAACACCTCCGCGGGAGGCACCCCGTCGTGGTGCGGACCGGAAGAAACGTCTCTCGCGCTCGCCGACGAGTTCGGTGACAACAACTGGCAGAAGATCACCCGCAAAGAAGCCGAAGACGAAGCGGCCGAATGCCCAAGCGTCACCGAATTCAAATACACCGACGGCCAGGGCAACACGCCGAAGGCGATCTCCGACCTCGAAGGCCTGACCGCGGAAGGCACCGGCGCGATCGTCGACTTCCCGCACGACGGCAAAGTGATGCTGCCGGCGATCACCAACGCCTACAAAGCCGGCGTCACGATCGTCCCCTACCGCGTCTTCCCCGGCGGCGAAGCGGGCGTCAACTACAACAACTACGTCAGCACCGACTTCAAAGAAGCCGGACAGCTGTGGGGCGAATGGCTGATGAAGGTGCTGAAAGGGAAAGGCAAGGTCCTGACCCTCGGCGGCCCGGCGGCCAACTCGCAGTCGACCGAAGAGTACGAAGGCCTGGCGGAAGCGATCAAGGGCTCCGAAATCGAACTGTTGGGCGAACAGCCCTACACGGTGACCGAATGGGAACCGGCGAAAACGCAGCAGGTGATCTCCGCGGCGCTCGCCAAGTATCCGGAAATCGACGCGATCACGACGGACTTCGGCGCCGCGCTGGCGAGCTCGTTCTCCGCCTTCGAACAGGCCAACCGGGAAATCCCCGCGATCGCCACCGAGGACTCGAACGAACTCGGGTGTGACCAGAAGAAGGACGGCTTCCCGCTGTTCACGGTGGACTCGCAGAACTGGATGGTTCGCACCGCGGTGCAGTTCGCCGTGGCCGAAGCGACCGGCGGCACGCCGCCGAAGTCGACCGTGGTCCCGCAGAAGGCGTTCGAGGACTCGGTCACCGGCAAACCGCACCCGGTGCAGTGCGACGAATCGTTGACCGCGGAAGCCATCCTCTCGGCGCACCTGCCGAAAGAACAGATGGAAGAAGTGCTCAAGTGAGCGGCAACGGAGCAGCGGGAGCCGAACGCTTCCGCGACCGCGTCGCCGTGGTCGTGGGCGCCGCCCAGGGAATCGGGTTGGTCACCGCCGAACAGCTCCTCGCCGAGGGCGCGTCGGTGGTCATGTCCGACGTCGTCCCCGACGTGGTCGAGACGGCGGAGCGGCTGAGCGCCGAGGCACCTGCGGGTGCCTCGGCCTTCGGCCAGGTCTGCGACATCGTCGACCCGGCGGCGTGCGAGTCGCTCGCCGCCGCGGCCGAGGAGCGCCACGGGCGGATCG
The DNA here is from genome assembly GCA_051986435.1 of Solirubrobacterales bacterium. Taxonomy (GTDB): domain Bacteria; phylum Actinomycetota; class Thermoleophilia; order Solirubrobacterales; family 70-9; genus VAYN01. The sequence continues at coordinate 2,745 of JBPYFM010000191.1, forward strand.
ACGTCCTCGCGGTGATCGCCGGCGTGGTGCAGGACGCCAAGCCGGTCGAGGAGCTCGACCCGGCCGAATGGGACCGGATCATGGACATCAACGCCAAAGGTCCCTTCCTCGTCACGCGGGCGGTGCTGCCGCGGATGAAGAAGACCGAGGGCGGGCGGATCGTCACCATCGCCTCCTTCTACGGCGAGTCCGCGCACGCCTACTTCTCGGCCTACTGCGCCTCCAAGGGCGCGGTGCGGATCTGGACCCAGTCGCTGGCCGCCGAGGTGGCCGAGCACGGCATCACCGCGAACGCGGTGGCGCCCGGGAACATCAACACCTCGATGCACCAGAAGGCCCTGCAGGACGAGGCCGACGAGCGCGGCGTCACCAAGCAGGAGATCCAGGACATCGAGTGGGGGAAGATCCCGCTGAAGGTGGCCGGCGAGGCCTCCGACATCGCCGACGCGGTCCTCTTCCTGGCCTCCGACCAGGCGAAGTACATCACCGGCGCCTGCATCGACGTGAACGGGGGTGTTCTCTTCCGATGAACGCCGGCACGGAGTTCCAGGGCCTCGGCGGCGTCGTCACCGGTGCCGGCAGCGGCATCGGCCGGGCGGTCGCCCTGCGGATCGCCGCGGCCGGGGGCTCGGTGCTGGTCGTCGACCTCCGTGAGGAGGCGGCGGCCGAGACGGTGGCCGAGGGTGCGGAGCGCGGCCTGCCCGGGCGGCTGGTCGCGCACCGCGCCGACGTCACCGTGGCGGCCGAGGTCGAGGGCTACGTCGTCCGCGCCCGCGCCGAGCTGGGGGAGAGGCCGCTCGCCTTCTTCCACAACAACGCCGGGGTCGAGGGCGTCCATAAGTCGATAGTCGACACCACCGAGGAGGAGTGGGACCAGGTGATGGCGATCAACCTGCGCGCCGTCTTTCTCGGGCTGAAGCACGTGATCCCGGCGATGCGGGAGGGCGGCGGCGGCGCGATCGTCAACACCGGCTCGATCCTCTCGGTGAAGTCGGCGCCCGACCGCTCCGACTACGCCGTCTCCAAGCACGGCGTGCTCGGCCTGACGCGCTCGGCCGCGGCGGAGACGGCCGGGGACGGGATCCGCGTGAACGCGATCGGCCCGGGGCCGATCGAGACGCCGCTGATGACCCGTTCCGAGCAGCTCGTCAATCCGGACGACCCCGCCTTCGAGCGGCGCCGCTTCGAGGCGGGGACGCCGCTGGGCCGTTACGGCCGACCGGAGGAGATCGCCGAGGTCGTCGCGTTCCTGCTCGGCCCGGCGCCGGAGTACCTCACCGGCTCGATGCTCCTGATCGACGGCGGGATCACGAGCGTATGAACACCGCCTTCAACTCAAATGAACGGAGCGCCAGTACGGTTGACGTGTCTGTTCAATTTTGTTTAATATGCACCGACTGTGAGCCCGGGATGGGATCGCTCTGTGCAGGAAAGGGACCTGAGAAGAGATGACCAACATCGCCTCGCGCGGCGCCGGCATGGCGGTCGACTGGGAGCAGCGGATCGACTTCGACCGCCTGCGCTCCGACCGCCTGGAGCGCGCCCGGGCGGCCCTGCGGGCCACCGACCTCGGC
>JBPYFM010000192.1:0-15264 GCA_051986435.1 Solirubrobacterales bacterium
CCGGATCGAGGGTCCCCCGGGGTGCGGTCGTCCTAACCGGCGCTATAGGTCGGTTAGGACGACCGCACCTGCGTGCGTGTTGGACAACACGGGAGGAAGCGTGGAGATCCCACGCTCTCCGTGACGACGTCCCACCTCCGTCACGGATCGGTGACGGTCCCGTCGCCCTCACGGATCGGTGACGGATCCGTCCCTCTCCCGTCACCCTCCCGCGAGTGTCCCTCCGCTCTCCCCTGAGACCCGGCCCTCTCGGCCACGGCCACAGCCTGCCCGGGCCGTGGCCGAGAGGGCCGCGTCCCTCGGCCGTCCGTTTCCTCGTCCCTCGGCCGTCCCTTCCCCCCCGCCGCCCGGCTTCCTCCCGACTCACCCCAACAGCAAGGGCTCCAACCCTTTCCGCACCACATCCGGGATGGGGGCCTTTTCCCAGCTCTCCAGATCCACGAAGACGTAGCGCACATCAGCTTCGACCAGCAGGTCGGCTCCGCGGCGGAACCGGAGCTTCAGGGTCGTGCTCGTCGTCCCCAGGCCGTCGAAGCCGCCCTCGATGCGGAGCAGGTCGTCGAAGCGGCCGGGGGCGAGGAAGCGCATGTTGACCTCGCCGACGACGGTGTCGACGCCGGTCTCCAGGAGGTTGTCATAGGAGCCCATCGACTGACGCCAGATCTCGGTGAGGACGACGTCGACGTAGGCGAGGTAGTTGGCGTTGAAGACGATGCCCTGGGCGTCGCACTCGCCGTACCGGATGCGCAGCTCGTGACTGAAAGGGATCTCTTCGTTCGTAGACTTGCCGGCCATGACGCTGGTAGTAAAGCTGGGCAGCTCGGTCGTCGCCGCCGACGACGGTTCGCTGCGCACCGACGTGCTCGACTCGGTGTGCGCGCAGGTGAGCGCGCTCGAGCGGGCGGGGGAGCGGGTCGTGCTCGTGACCTCGGGGGCGATCGCGCGGGGGATCCGGCTGCTCGGGCTCGAGGAGCGGCCGCGGGGGATGGACGCGCTGCAGGCGTGCTCGGCGATCGGCCAGGGTGACCTCTTCCGTGCGTATGAGTCACGACTTGCGGATGGGGGGACGCGTGCGGCGCAGGTCCTGCTGACGCTCTCCGACGTGTCGGAACGCAGCCATTACCTCAACGTCCGTAACACCCTGGACCGGCTGCTCGATTGGAACGTCGTCCCGATCATCAACGAGAACGACACCACCGCTACCGACGAAGTCACCTTCGGCGACAACGACTTCCTCGCGGCGCTGGTCGCGGCACTGCTGAAGGCGCGGCTGCTGGTGCTGTTGACGAACACCGACGGAGTCTTCACCGGCGACCCGCGCACGTCCCCGGACGCGGAGCTCGTGTCGAGCGTCGAGGACACGCAGGTGCTGGAGACGATCCAGATCGGCGAGTCCTCGGCGCTCGGGCGGGGCGGGATGCAGTCGAAGATCACCTCGGCGCGGATCGCCAGCGAGTCGGGGGTGCCGGTCGTGATCTGCAACGGGACCCGCGCGGACGAGCTGGCCGCGGCGGCGGCCGGCGGCGCGGTCGGCACGCGCTTCACCGCGCGGGTGGAGGGGCTGCTCAGTCCCTACAAGCTGTGGCTGAAATACGCGAAGCAGCCGACCGGTTCGGTCGTCGTCGATCCGGGCGCGGCGGTGCGGCTGCGGGAGAGCGGCTCGAGCCTGCTCGCGGTCGGGGTCACCGGCGCCGAGGGGAGCTTCCAGCCCGGCGACGCGGTCTGGGTGACCGAGCGGGGCGTCGACAAGGCGCTCGGCAAGGGGATCTCCGAGTACTCCTCGGGCGACGTCGCCCGCACCGCGGGGCACCGCAGCGCCTACCTGCGCGAGCACTTCCCCGAGGTCCCCCAGGAGGTCATCCACCGGGACCGCTTCGTGTTGCTGTAGGCGGCCGGTTACCCTTTCCGGGATGGCCGTAGCCACCAGAACGATTCCCGAGAGCTGCATCGCCGCCAAGCGCGCCGCGCGGGCGCTGGCGAGCGCGCCGACCGCTGCCAAGGACGCGGCGCTGGCGGCGACCGCCCGCCTGCTCGACGAGCGGGCCGACGCGATCCTCGAGGCGAACGCCGCCGACCTCGCCGACGAGCGGGCCGCGGGGCTCTCCGACGCGCTGCGCGACCGGCTGACGTTGACGCCCGCGCGGGTGGCGGCGATGGCGGAGGGCGTGCGGGCCGTCGCCGCCCTCGACGACCCGGTCGGCGAGGAGCTCGACCACCGCACGCTGGAGAGCGGGATCGACCTGCGCAAGGTGCGGGTGCCGCTCGGCGTGGTCGGGGTGATCTACGAGGCGCGGCCGAACGTGACGATCGACTGCGCGGCGCTGACGATCAAGAGCGGCAACGCGATCGTCCTGCGCGGCTCGAGCTACGCCCAGCGCTCCAACGCGGCGCTGGCTACGGTGATCCGCGAGGCGCTGGCCGAGGCGGGGCTGCCGGAGGACTCGGTGCTGCTGCTCGACTCCGGCGATCGCGACGGGCTGGCCGAACTGGCGACCCAGGAGGGCGTCGTCGACCTGCTGATCCCGCGTGGGGGAGAGGGCCTGAAGGAGGCGATCAAGGCGGTCGCGACGGTGCCGGTGATGTACGCGGCAGCCGGCAACTGTCACGTCTACGTGCACGCGGACGCCGACCTGGAGATGGCGACGCGGATCGCGGTGAACGCCAAGGTGCAGCGCCCCGGCGTCTGCAACGCGGCCGAGAAGCTGCTGCTCGACGAGAGGCTCGCGGCGAGCTACGGGCCGACGATCCTGGCCGCGCTGGCGGCCGAAGGGGTCGAGCTGATCGGCGACGCGCGCGCCCGTGCGGTGGCGGGTGAGTCGGTGGCGATCGGCGAGGCCCGCGCGGAGGACTGGGACACCGAGTACCTGGCGCTGAAGATGGCAGTGGCGGTCGTCGACTCGGTCGACGACGCGATCGACCACATCAACGCGCACGGGACCGGCCACTCGGAGGCGATCGTCACCGAAGACGCACAAGCTGCCGACGACTTCGTCGCGGGAGTCGACGCGGCTGCCGTCTATGTCAACGCTTCGACGCGATTCACCGACGGATTCGAGTACGGGATGGGCGCCGAGATCGGCAACTCGACCCAGAAGCTGCACGCGCGAGGCCCGATCGGGATGCGCGAGCTGACCACGACGAAGTACGTCGGCCGCGGCAGCGGCCAAGTTCGTGGCTGACGCGCCCGGCGCAGGCATCGGGGTCCTCGGGTCGGCGTTCAACCCTCCGCACCTCGGTCACCTGGCGCTCGCCCAGGAGGCGCTCTGGCAGCTCGACCTGGCCGAGGTCGTCCTCGTCCCGACCGGCGTCGCCCCGCACAAGCGGATCGCCGACGAGCCCGGCAAGGAGCTGCGGGTGACGATGACCAGGCTCGCCGCCGCCGACGACAGGCGCTTCTCGGTCTCCGCCGTGGAGGTTGAACGCGAGGGGCCGTCCTACACGTATGAGACCTTGGAGCAACTTGCTGAGGAAAGAGGCGAAAGTGATCTCGTTTTCGTGATGGGGGCCGACGCCGCCGTCGGACTCGAGAGTTGGCGTGAGCCCGAGCGGGTGGTCGGGTTGGCGCGACTGGCGGTTGCGCGGCGTTCGGGCGTCTCCGACGCGGAGGTGGCGGCCGTGATGCGGAGCCTCGGCGCCGAGGGGCGGGCGACGATGCTCGAGATGCCGCAGTTCGGTGTGTCTTCCTCAGCGGTTCGCGAGCGCGCCGCCGCCGGCCGGCCCCTCCGTTACCTCGTCCCGGAGCCGGTAGCCCGATTCATCGAGGAGAAGGGGATCTACGCTTGAATCCGGTCCAGTCAGAGAACCTCGCTCGGCGCCTCGCCGAGCTTGCCGATTCGAAAAAAGCCGAGGACATCGTCGTGCTGGACATGCGCGGCCTGGTCGCCTACACCGACTTCCTCGCGATCTGCACGGCCCGCAACGAGCGCCAAGCCCGGGCGATCACCGACGAGGTGCGCCTGCGGGTGAAGCGCGAGTCCGGTCTGCTGCCGGGCGGGGTCGACGGCGGGGGCGACGCGGGGTGGACGATCCTCGACTATCTCGACGCGGTTCTGCACGTCTTCACGCCGGAAGCGCGCGACCGCTACCAGCTCGAGGACCTCTGGCACGAGGCGCCGCGGCTCGAGCTGGACCTCGACGCGCCCGAAGCGCCGTCGGCCGCCGCCGGCGCGTAGGCGGCCGGGGCGCGTCCGTCGGGCAGGGCCGGGCGCGTCGGTCCGCGGCTGGTCGGGGCGTTCGCGGCCGAGTCGCCCCGAGGACGTGACCAAAGTTACGTCCGATCCCCACTCTACGGTCGCGCCCATGACCAGCTTCCGATGGGCGCTCTTCGGGTATCGCCGCTACGAAGTCGACGCCGCCGTCGCCGCCCGCGATACCCACCTCGCCGGGCTCGAACAGCACGTCGCGGCGCTCGGCGAGCGCAACTCGGCGCTCGAATCCCAGAGCCTCATCCAGGCGCGCGCGATCGCCTCGCACGAGGCCGACCTGTCGTCGCTGTCGGCGATGGTGATCGAGCGCGAGCGGACGATCCGCGACCTGACCGAGCGCCTGGAGGAGGCGAATGCGGTGCACGACCGCAGCATCGCCTCGCTGGACGCCGTCTCCGCCCGCCTCGAGGAACTGCAGGCCCAGGCCCGCGGCCAGGCCACCCGGATCCGGATGAAAGCGCTGCGCGAGGCGGTCGAGGTAAGCAAGCGTGTGCAGGCCCTCAACGACGCGGAGGGCGGCGACGCGGAGGTGGAATCGGAGCCGGAGGCCGAGCCGGGCCCCGACATCGCGGCCGAAGCCGCCGCGATCGAGGACGCCGCGCCGAAGCCCAACGCCAACGGCGCGACCAACGGCAACGGCCATGCCGACACCACCTGGGAGCCAGGCCTCTTCGAAGGCAGGCTGCGCCTCGAGATCGGCCCGCTCGGCGACTTCTCGCAGCTGGTCGGCTTCGAGGAGACGGTCGGCAAGATCGGCGCCACCGACATCTCGGTCGAACGCTTCTCGGAGGGCCGCGCGACCTTCTCGATGCGCCTCGACCAGCCGGTGGACCTCCTGCGCGAGCTGGAGGAGCTCTCCACGATCGACTTCAAGGTCCGCCACACCGCGCCCGACAACCTGATCCTCGACGTCGACGAGGACGGCCCTGAGCGCCACGCCGCCTGACGCCACCCGGCGTCACAAAGATTCTCCACTCCCGGCGCTGGATTCATACGACCGGCCCTTGACCCTGATGGCGGATGGGGCGAACATACGTTCGTGTCCGGGGATCAAAACCAGAAGGGCAATGTGGCCGAGCTTGCGATCGCGGCGGAAGCCGCCAGGCTGGGCTTGGCCGTACTCATGCCGATGACCGAGCACGAGCGTTACGACCTGGTGCTCGGGGTGGCGGGGCGACTTCTCCGCGTGCAGTGCAAGTGGGCCTCTGTCCGAGGCGATGTCGTCAAGGTCTACCTCGGTGGCTGCTACCACTCGCCGACCCGCGGTTACGTCAGGACTACCTACGCGGCGGACGAGGTCGACGCCATCGCGGCCTACTGCCACGACCTCCGCAAGTGCTATCTGCTGCCGATCGAGGGCTTCGCGGGCAAGAACGTCGTCCACCTGCGGATCGCACCGGCACGAAATAACCAGCGTGCGTCGCTAAACTGGGCGACCGCTTACGAGTTTCCTGGGGCTGTAGCTCAGCTGGAAGAGCGCCGCCATGGCATGGCGGAGGTCAGGGGTTCGAGCCCCCTCAGCTCCACTACCGACGATGCCGCCACGGCGGGCGTCGGCATGGATCGGTTCTATGCCCGCCTCGCCCACTACGTCCGCCTGGCCGAGGCGGGCGGCGAGGTCGTCGTCACCCGGTGGGGCAGGCCGGTCGCCCGCCTCGTGTCGGCGGATCTCAACCCCGCGGCCCAGGTTGCCGATGCATGACCGATGCGGGCGCGCACGGCCAACGAACACGTCCTCTCCCACGGGATGGAGGACACGCGAGAGGCACTCGCCGCCTGGCGCGAGGGTCGCTGGAGCGTCCTGCGCGGCTGGTTTGCGCTCAGCCTCTGCATCGCGCTGGCGCTTCTCGCCGCCGTCTGGGTCACCTCGGGGCTGTTGACGCCGGACGTCACGCCGTGGAAGATGCCGGGCCTGACGGAGCCGTCGCGGCTCTCCGACCTGCTGCCGATCCTCTACCGCAACGCGCTCGTCCTGGCGCTGCACGCAACGGCCTGCGTCGCGGGCTTCATCGCCGGCGCGTCGATGCCGCTGGCCGCGGAACAGCGGACCGGGTTCTCCCGCTGGATCCACGTCAAGGCAGGCGAGCTGGCGATCCTCTTCGTCGCCGCGGTGACGCTGTTCTCGCTCCTGACCCAGGCGCTCTACCTCGGCTTCCAGGGTGCGACCCTCGCCTTCCAGCTCCACATCAGCCGGCTCGAACTGATCCTCAGCGTCCTCCCGCACGCGCTGATCGAGCTGACCGCGCTCTTCCTGCCGCTCGCCGCCTGGCTGATCGCCAGCCGCCGCGGCGAGTGGAAGCAGCTGTTGGCGGCGACGGCGGTCACCGTCGCGATCGCGGTGCCGATGCTGATCGTCGCGGCGACGATCGAGGTCTACGTCTGGCCGCACATCCTGCGCGCGCTCAGCGACTACCACTACTCGTTCGCAGGTCAATTCGCGCATTAGGCCCTGTCCCGAGGCGCCGCCGGCCGGCCCGTCTACATAAGATCGCCTGCCCATGAGTGGCTACGAACCGAAAGCGATCGAGAGCAAGTGGCAGCAGGTCTGGGCCGGGGAGCGCACCTGGGAGGTCCCGAATCCGGGGCAGCCCGGGTTCGACGCCGAGAAGCCCAAGGCCTACGTCTGCGAGATGCTCCCCTACCCGTCGGGCGAGCCCCACGTCGGCCACCTCAAGTGCTACGCGGTCGGCGACGCCATCGCGCACTTCCGCCGTCGCCAGGGCTTCCAGGTCTTGCACCCGATGGGCTACGACGCCTTCGGCCTGCCGGCCGAGAACAACGCGATCAAAACCGGCGAACCGCCGCGGGTCGCGACCGAGCGCTCGATCGAGTCGTTCCGCCGCCAGTTCCGCTCCTGGGGGATCTCGATCGACTGGTCGCGCGAGCTCGCCACCCACAAGCCCGACTACTACCGCTGGACCCAGTGGATCTTCCTGCAGCTCTTCGAGCGCGGGCTCGCCTACCGCACCGAGGCGCCCGTCCAGTGGTGCCCGAAAGACGCGACGGTGCTCGCCAACGAGCAGGTGATCGACGGCCGCTGCGAGCGCTGCGGCACCGAGGTGATCCAGAAAAACCTCGAGCAGTGGTTCTTCAAGATCACCGAGTACGCCGACCGGCTGCTGTCGGACTTCGTCCTGCTCGACTCCTGGCCCGAGCACGTGGTGACGATGCAGCGCAACTGGATCGGGCGCTCCGAGGGCGCCGAAGTCGTCTTCCGCTGCGAGGAAGTCGACCTCGACTTCCCGGTCTTCACGACCCGCCCCGACACGCTCTTCGGCGCCACCTTCTTCGTCCTCGCGCCGGAGCACCCGCAGCTGGAGAAGCTCGTCGCCGGCACGCAGGCCGAGGCGGCGGTGCGCGAGTACGTCGACCGGGTCGGCCGCGAGTCGGCCGAGGAACGCGGGGCGGAGGACCGCGAGAAGACCGGCGTGCCGCTCGGTCGCACCGTCGTCAACCCGGTGAACGGCGAGGAGATCCCTATGTACGTCGCCGATTACGTGCTGATGGAGTACGGCACCGGCGCGATCATGGCGGTCCCCGGCCACGACGACCGCGACTATGCCTTTGCCAAGGCCTTCGACCTGCCGGTCAAGCGCGTGATCGAAGGGTCCGACCCGGACGCACCCGGCGACGCCGAGGGCCTCCCCTACACCGGCGACGGGCCGATGGTCAACTCGGGCCGCTTCGATGGCCAGGACAACCGTGAGGCCTACGACGGGATAATCGCCTGGTTGGGGGAGGAAGGGCGGGGCAAGACCGCGGTCAACTACCGGCTGCGCGACTGGCTGCTCTCGCGGCAGCGCTACTGGGGCGCCCCGATCCCGATCGTCTACTGCGAGGAGTGCGGGATCGTGCCCGTCCCCGAGGACCAGCTGCCGGTCGAGCTGCCCGAGATCGAGGACTACGCGCCGCACGGCCAGAGCCCGCTTGCCGCGGCCACGGATTGGGTGTCGACCGAGTGCCCGAAGTGCGGCGGCGCGGCGCGCCGGGAGACCGACACGATGGACACCTTCGTCGACTCCTCCTGGTACTACCTCCGCTACCTCGACCCGCGCAACGATCGGGCGGCGTGGGACCGCGCCGCGGCCGACCACTGGATGCCGGTCGACCAGTACATCGGCGGGGTCGAGCACGCAATCCTGCACCTGATGTACGCGCGGTTCGTGGTCAAGGCGCTCGCGGACCTCGGCCACCTGGAGGCGCAGGAGCCTTTCGCGAGCCTCTTCGCCCAGGGCATGATCACCCGCGACGGCGCGAAGATGTCGAAGTCGCGCGGCAATACCGTGAGCCCCGCCGAGTACGTCGAGCGCTACGGCGCCGACACCGCCCGCACCTACGTCTGCTTCATGGGGCCGCCGGAGCGCGGCGGCGACTGGACCGACGAGGGCGTCGAGGGAGTCAACCGCTTCCTCTCGCGTCTGTCACGACTCTGTGACGAGGTCGCGGAGCGCACTGCCCCGGGCGGCGACCCGACGGCGACGGAGGGCGACGCGCGGGCGCTGGTCGCCAAGGCGCACTGGTCGATCGACAAGGCGACGCACGACTTCGAACGCGGCTTCCAGTTCAACACCGTGATCTCGGCGGTGATGGAGCTGGTCAACGACGCCTACCGCCTGAAGGACGGCCTCTACGGCGAGCCGGGCGGCGACGCGGCGCTGCGCTTCGCCACCGCCACCGCGGCCTCCCTGATCTTCCCCTTCGCGCCGCACCTCGGCTCGGAGGTCTACGAGCGGATGACCGGCGAGCGGGTCTGGGAGCAGCCCTGGCCGACCGCCGACGAGGCGATGCTCGTCAGCGACACGGTGACGCTGGTCGTCCAGGTCAACGGCAAATTGCGCGCCCGGATCGAGGCCCCGGCGGAGGCTCCGCAGGAGGATCTCCTGGGCCTCGCCAAGGCGAACGAGAACGTCGCGAAATTCCTCGACGGCAAGCAAGTCGTCAAGGAGATCGTCGTCCCCGGCAAGCTCGTCAACCTGGTCGTCAGGTAGGCAAGACCTCCGATCGGGTGCAGTCGAGCCCCCGCATTTGGTAGAAACGGCCCGTGCTCGTCAGGCGCCTCTCGGAAGCTCCGGTCGAGGAGTGGCATCGCCTCCGCACCCACGTCCTCATGGACGCGGGTGAACTCGGCGCGCGGAACCTCTCGGTGACCTGGATCGTCCTGCCCAGCGGCTGCGAGCAACGGCTGCGCTCCCAGGAAGAAGCCGAGCAGGTCTACGTGGTCGTGCGCGGCGAGGGGACGATGTCGGTGGCGGGCGACACCCAGGCCGTCTCGGAGGGCGACTTGATCCTGGTCCCGCCCGCGACCGAGCACGCGGTGCGCAACGAGAACAGCGAGGACTTCGCCTGCCTCTCGATCCAGTCGCCCCCGGTGGCGGCCGAAGAGCTCTACAGCGACCAGCTCGCCGAGGTGGCGGGCTACGACGACGAGGACGAGTACTAGCTCTGAATCGGCGCGAAGCCGACCGGCTTCCGTAGCGCTCTTTTTACTTTCTGCGCGCCACACGTGCGCATTTCCCCGGCAGGGTCGTGGGCATGCCCGAACTGAGCAGGACCCAGGTGGCCGTCTACGGGGCGATCGCCGTCGCGCTGCTGTTCGTCGGCGCGCGGGCGGTTCGCGGCGAGGACGGGGGAGGGGCGGGGGGATCGACCTACGCGGACTACTCCTCCGAATCAAGCGGCTCGGACGAAGCCGCCCTCGCCGTCGAAGAAGGCGGCAGCGACGTGGTCGTCGACGTCACCGGTGCGGTGCGCAAGCCGGGCGTCTACCGGATGCCTGCCGGGAGTCGGGTGAACGACGCGGTGGAGCGGGCCGGCGGCGAGACCGGCAGGGCGGCGCTCGACTCGATCAACCTCGCCGCGCGGCTGGCCGACGGCCAGCAGGTCGTCGTGCCCGAGGCGGCGCCGGGCGGGGCCGGGGGAGGGGCGGTCGCGGTGCCCGGCGCGCCGGGCACCGAAGACGCACCGATCAGCCTCGGCACCGCGACCGCGGCCGAACTGGACACGATCGACGGCATCGGCCCCGTGACCGCGGAAGACATCATCGAGTTCCGCGAAGAACACGGCGGGCTCTCGTCGGTGGACCAGCTCGACCAGATCTCCGGCATCGGCCCGGCCACGATGGAAGCGCTGCGCGAGCGCCTGCAGCCGTGAGGTGTCGTGCGCTCTCCCCGTCCCTCGCTGCCGATCCTGATCGGGATCGCCGTCCTGGTGGCGGTGGCGGTCGCCCGGACCGCGGAGATCCGCGAGCGCGCGATGGCCGGGATGGCGGAGGGCATGCCGCCGCGCGAGGCGTCCCTCGCCCGCGGCTTCGTCCTCGGCGAAGACGACGGACTCGACGCGGCGACGAAGGAGGACTTCGTCCGCGCCGGGCTCAGCCACCTGACCGCAGTGAGCGGCGAGAACGTCACCCTGCTCGCCCTCATGGAGATGCCGATCCTCGCCGCCTTCGGCATCCCGCTTCGCGAGCGCCTGGTATGGGTGATCGGCCTGATCGCGATCTACGTCCCGCTGGCCGGCTCCGGTCCCTCGATCCAGCGTGCCGGCGTGATGGGCGCCGCCGGCCTCCTGGCGACGCTGACCGGTCGCCGCGCCTCGCGCCTCTACGCCCTCGGCCTCGCCGTGGTGGTGACGCTGGCCATCGACCCATCCGTGGTGAGCGACGTCGGCTGGCAACTGAGCTTCGCCGCCGTCCTCGGAATCATCCTGCTGGGAGCCACGATCCGCGACTGGATCCTGCTTCGGCTCGGCGGCGGCACCTGGCGCCGCGCTCTGGCGGAGGGCATCGCGATCACCGTCGCCGCCACCCTCGCCACCGCTCCCCTGATCGCCTTCGTCTTCGAAGAAGTCTCGCTGACGAGCCTTGCCGCGAACGTCCTCGCGCTGCCCGCCGTCGCGCCCGCGATGTGGCTCGGCATGGTGTCGGCGGCCCTGGCCCAGATTCCCGGCATCCCGCCGGCGCCCCTGAACGGCCTCGACGCCCTGCTCCTCGCCTACATCGCCCAGGTCGCCGCCTGGTTTGGCCGCCCGAGCTGGGCGGTGCTCCACGTCCACATCGACCTCGTGACGATGTTCGGCGTCTACGCCGCGATGGCCGCCGCCATCACCGCCGGCACCCGTCTCTCGCGCGCCCGCCGCCTGGCCGCCGCGCGCTCCGGATCCCCTGCCGGGCCACCGGCGATGCATGCGCTGTCCACCGTGAGGCGTGGAGTATTCATGCAGCACAGGTGGCGCCTTGGTCTCGTCGTCGTTGCAGTCCTCCTGCTCGCCATCGTCGTCGCGCGGCACCGGCATAGCTCCCCGGTCGGCCCGCCGCCGGGTCTCCGGATCGAGGTGCTCGACGTCGGCCAGGGGGACGCGATCCTTCTGCAGCCCCGGGGCGCGCCGGCCGTTCTCGTCGACGGCGGCCCGCCGGGCGACGAGCTCGTCGCCAAGCTCCACGACGAGGGCGTCTCCCGACTCGGTGCCGCGATCGTCACCCACGATCAGTCCGACCACGCGGCCGGGGTCGCGGAAGCGCTCGGGCGTCTGCCGATCTCCCGCCTCGTCTACGGACGCCTCGACCGCCACCTTCTCGCGACCGCCCGCGACGACGGTGCGCGCCCGGAACAGGTCGCCGCCGGGACGACGCTCCGCTCGGGCTCGCTGCGCCTCGAAATGCTCTGGCCGCCGCCGACGCTCCTCGCCGACGACCCGCCCGACAGCGACCCGAACGCCCTCGCCCTCGTGATCCGCGCCCGCTGGCACCGCTTCACGATGCTGCTGACCGCCGACGCGGAGGCCGAATCGACGCCGCTCGACCCGGGCCCGGTGGACGTGCTCAAGGTCGCCCATCACGGTTCCGACGACGCCGGGCTCGGGGCGCTGCTCGACCGCATCCGACCGCGCCTCGCCGTGATCTCGGTCGGCGCCGACAACCCTTACGGCCACCCGACCCCCGGCACGCTCGCGACCCTCGGCGCGCACGGCGTCCCGACCCTGCGCACCGACCTCGACGGCACGATCGAGATCGACGTAGGCCGACGGTCCTTCTCCGTAGACTCGGACGACTGATGCCCGACGAGATGCGCCCGCTCTATCTGATCTCCGGCACCGACGGGGCGAAAATCGAGGCGACGCGGCAGCGCCTCCGCGCCCGCGCCGAACGGGAGGGGGGAGACGGCGCCCTCGAGGTGTTAGAACCGAGCGAGGGCCGCGGCGCGCCCGACCACGAGGCGCTGCTGGCAGCGATCCCGGCGATGTCGCTGATGGGCACGCGCCGCTATCTGCTCGCCGACGGAGTCGAGAAATGGCGCGACAAACAGCAGGCGGCGGTGGCCGAGGCGATCGGCGGGGAGCTGCCGCCCGACCTCACCCTGGTCTTGATCGCCCGCGCCAAAGCGCCCGCGAAGCTGCTGAAAGCGGTGAAGGCCGCCAAGGGCGAGATCCACAACTTCGAGGCGCCGAAAGCGCGCGACATGCCGCGCGCCCTGGTCGCCGACGCCCAGCGGCTCGGCTTCAAGCTGGAGCCCCCCGCGGCCCGCCTCCTGGTCGAACGCATGGGTCCCGAGCCGCTCCGCCTCCGCAACGAGCTCGAGCGCCTGGCGCTCTGGGCAGGCGACTCCAAACGGGTCACCGCGGCCGACCTCGAGGGGATGATCGCCGACACCTCCGAAGCCGCCGTCTGGACCCTCTCCGACGCGGTGGTCGAGGGCGACGCGCGCACCGCGCTCCGCGTCGGCGAGCAGCTGGTCGAGCAGGGCGAGAACGTCACCGGCCTCATCTACGGCCTCGGGTCCCGCCTGCGCGCCGCCTGCGCCGCCGCCGCGATGCTCGAGGAGGGGATGCCGCCGCGCGAGGTCGAGTCGCAGCTGAAAATGCACCCCTACGCCGCCAAGCAGCTGGTCGCCCGGCTGCGTGACGCCGACCTCACCGACCTGCGCCTCGCCACCGAGACGCTCGCCCGGCTGGAGCGCTGGTGCCGCGGCGACGCCGACTACGGCGACGAGCTCGCGCTCACCTTGGCGCTGCGTGAGATGACCACGACCAAGTAGTCGAGCGAAACCGAGCAGCGCAAGGAGCCACGAGGGAGCGGGCGCGGCACGTGACCGAGCCGCGACGCCGCGGGGCGATGGTTTTGGAGTCGACTACTTCGCCGCGGCTGCGATGCGGGCCGCTTTGGCCTTTTTCCGCGCGCCGGTGTTGCGGTGCAGGGCGCCCTTCTGGACGGCCTTGTCGATCTTCGAGGTCAGCTCGCGCTGCTCTTTCTGGATCGCGTCGGCGTCGCCCGACTCGACCGCCGTCTCCAGGCGCCGGAAGTAGGTCTTCACGGTGCTGGTCAGCAGTCGGTTCTCGGTGCGCTCGCGCTCGCTGCGAAGTATCCGCTTTTTCTGTGAGGCTATGTTGGCCATGTCGATGTGCCCGGCCAAGCTCTTCTCGGCTCCGGGCGGCCGCCGACTATAGCGACTGAGACCGAAGCTTGGAGAGTCCCGAGGCACCCGACACCCCCATCCACGGCACCCGCGCGATCAACGCGGACGTCGCCGTGGGCGAGGCCGAGGCGTTCTACCCGAGCGAGGAATTCGTCCTGCCGACCCCGCGGACCGGCCAGGGAGGCCGGATCGCGCGCTCGACCGCGTTCTTCTCGATCGCCACCGCGGCCTCGCGGATCGCCGGGCTCGCGCGCGAAGTGGTCGCCGCCGGCTACTTCGGCGTCAAAGGCCCGGTGTCGGCGTTCACGATCGCCTTCCAGGTCCCGAACCTGGTCCGCGCGCTGTTCGCCGACGCCGCCCTGCAGCCCGCCTTCGTCCCCGTCTTCACCGACCTCGTCGGTCGCCACCGTTACCGGGAGGCCTTCCGGCTCGCCTCGACCCTGCTGCTGCTGATCACGATGGTGTTGGGCGCGCTGACCGCGATCTTCGTCCTTGCCGCGCCGGTCGTCATCCCGATCTTCGCGCCGGGCTTCGTCGACAAGCCCCACTTGATGGACCTCACGGTCTCGCTCTCCCGCGTCCTCTTCCCGATCCTGATCCTGCTCGGGGCGAGCGGCATCGTCGTCGGCATCCTCAACAGCTACGACCGCTTCGGCGCCTACGCGATCTCCCCGTTCTTCTGGAACGTGACGATCATCCTCGTGCTCGTCGTCCTCGAGCCGATGTTCTCCGAGCCGAACCGGATCTACGCCTACGCGATCGGCATCCTGATCGGCACCGCGGTGCAGCTCGCGATCCCCGCGTGGGACCTCCGTCACACCCCGTTCCACTTCAGCTGGAGCCTCGACTGGCGCCACCCTGGGGTGCGGCGCGTGCTGCTGCTGATGCTGCCGGTGACGATCAGCCTCGGCCTGATCAACTTCAACGCGCTGATCAACAGCCTCTTCGGCAGCCTCGTCTCGGACGAAGCCCCGGCCGCGATCGACAAAGCCTTCCGCCTCTATCAACTGCCGCAGGGCATCTTATCGGTGGCGATCGCGACGGTCCTCTTCCCGACCCTCGCCCGCTTCGCCAACAACCGGGAATTCGTCAACCTGCGGGCGACGCTGGCGAACGGCATGCGCCAGATCCTCTTCGTGCTGGTGCCCGCCGCGGTGGCGTTCCTGGCGCTCTCGGACCCGATCATCCGGCTCGTCTACCAGCGCGGGGAATTCGGCGCGGCCGACACGACCCTGGTCGGCACCGCGCTCTTCTGGTTCGCCTTCTCCCTGCCGACCAATGGCGTCTACCTGCTGCAGACGCGCACCTTCTTCAGCCTCCAGCGCCCCTGGCAGGCGACCGGGCTGGCGGTGATCGACCTCGTCGTCTCGGCGATCGCGGCGGCCGCGCTCTACAAGCCCTTCGGCGTGGGCGGGATCGTCGCCGGCACCGGCATCGGCACCAGCGCCGCGGTGTTCGCGCAGGCCTACATCCTGCGCCGCGAGTTCGGCGGGCTGGAGCTGGGACGCCTGCTCTCGACCACGATCCGCATCTCGATCGCCTCCGCCGCGCTGGCCGGGGTGGCCTGGCTGTCCTGGGACATCCTCGACAGCGTCCTCGGCCGCAGCACCGTCGCCCAGATCATCTCGCTGGGGACGGGACTGACCCTCGGC